>JBAXOF010000059.1:0-16948 GCA_037133375.1 Verrucomicrobiota bacterium
AAAACTCGTGCCGTTAGAATCACATTTCACCCACGGATTCAGCGGAAGAGGCCATAAAATCTTGTTCCTCTCGTATTCTAACGCTCCAGAACGGTCAACAAAAACCCGCTTTTTTCTGTTGGAACGAAAAATATCATGCCGCGCCTTTTGGATAGCGGCGCATTCAGGTATATCCAGCGACGATCACAGACCGCCGCTACAGTTTCCGCTTCCCCGGCTTCTTCTTCTCCGCAGCCAGCGGGGCGGTGAGTTGTTCATAAAGTGCGAAGAGGTATTCGACGCGCTGGCGGTCCGACTGGAAAGGCTCGGGTCGGTAGCATTTCTCAACGGCGCGGTCGAGCTGCTCGTGGGCCTTCGCCAGCTTCGGCGGCATTGAGATCGGATCGTAGAGGTCGGCCAAGGTGGCACCGGGGAATTGCTGGCGTGCATCTAACACGGCCTGCGCCGCTTCTTCCACTTTGACGCGTTGCGTGTCCGTCGCGGCTTCCGGCCATGGAAAGTTGTTATAGACGACTTTGGACGAGTAGCGAAAATCGGACTTCAATCGTCCGGTCACAGTGCCCGTCCAGGCCATGTGCATTGCGGAGGTCAGAATTCCAAACTGATAGGTATCGGCAGCCGGGACCATTTGGATGTCGTTGGCAGCGATGATTTCCGCTGGCAAATAGGCAATGGGAATGTAACGGCGATTTTCGGATGATGTCCGTGGGAACGCCAAGTAGCGTCCGCGTTCAGGTTGTCGATCTTCCGTGAAGAGTGAGGCAGTCGCGGATTTGGCGCGTGTTGCAGCCTTGGTGCTGGCGAGGCGGAATTCCTTGACGGCCTGGACTCGCTTCATGATCAGTGGAATCTTGCGTAAAACATCCGGCCCACATTTGGCGAGCCACAGACAGTAGCGACTGTGCCCGTTGATCAAGCCTTCCGCGCCAAGATACTCTCTAACAAATTGAGCGGCCTCGGGGTGGAGTCTTGACAATTCGTCCCGCTCATCAGCAGATAGAATAAGGTTGCCACCATCTGCCGGAATACTGCCGTTCACCATATTGCATGGTGCTGAGAGGGGATCGGTGCGGGGAGGAATTGCCACGTCGTTCCCCTCGATGAGATAACAGTTGATCCGGGAAACCTTCACAGGCTGCGGATCGGCTTTGACCGTCGGGTAATCAAACAGAATCTTTTCAGGAACATCTTCCAAGCCAAAGCCGATAATCACACAGTGAACATGGGCTTTGCCACGGGCCTCGCTTTCCCACTGGAAGGTGCGATGCGCGAAATGAATCCTCAGCCCAGCGGCAAACAACCCGGGCCATAGAGCCGCCACCTGTTCTCCTTGTGTGATTGAATTGGTGGACACAAAGGCGCAACGGATTGTTGGATTCCCCAGACAGTAATTGACCGCAAGACGATACCAGCCCCCAACAAAGTCGATCACTCCGGCCAATTTTCCTCCGAAGACGCCTTGAACATCGGCTTTTTGCTCAGGCGTCAGAAGTTTTGATCCCACAAACGGCGGGTTTCCTAACACATAACTGCATTGCCCAGGCGGCAGGATGCTCTTCCAATCTATCCGCAAGGCGTTGGCACAGACGATGTGGGGGGATTTCTTGAGTGGGATGCGGCGGAAGAGTTGGCCGAAGGCTTCTGAAAGGGCGATGTTTGCCTGGTGGTCGGCGAGCCAAAGGGCTACCTCAGCGATGCGGGTGGGGAATTCCTCGATCTCGATGCCGTGCATTTGATCGACATCGATCAAGGACAGGCTGTAAACATCATCGGCGGAAAATTGTTGTTGGCCGGTGTGCAGTTCCAACAGGATATCCAGTTCGAGGGCGCGGAGTTCGCGGTAGGTGATGACGAGGAAGTTGCCGCAACCGCAGGCGGGGTCGAGAAAGCACAGGGTGCCAAGCTTGATTTGAAGGGCTTCGAGGCGGGCGGTGCGGCGCGTGGACTTGTCGGCCTTGGCGGCGGCGAATTCGGCGCGAAGGGCGTCGAGGAAGAGCGGGCGGGTGAGTTTGAGGATGTCCTTTTCCGAGGTGTAGTGAGCACCGATTTGGCGGCGCTCAGTGGGGACCATCACACCTTGGAACAGCGAGCCGAAGACGGCGGGAGAGATGCGTGCCCACTCGAAACAGCAGGCTTCGAGAAGCTGCTGGCGCATTCCGGCGTTGAAGTCGGCAAAGGCGATGCGCTCGGCGAAGAGGGCGCCGTTGACGTAGGGGAAGGCGGCGAGGTCCTCATCGAGATTGGCTTGGCGCTGATCCTCGGGGGTGTTGAGAACATCGAAGAGGCGGGCGAGCTTGGGTCCCGTGTCCGAGCCGTCGGCGGCAGTGCGGTTTTCAAGGAAGAGCTTGAAGTCTTGCTGGTTGAAGATGCCGGTATCGTCGGCAAACAGGCAGAAGAGCACGCGGACTAACAAAACGCGCAGATCGTGGCCGGAGAAGCCACCCGCACGCAGGGCGTCATGGAGACGGGCCATGAGTTCGGCGGCCTCGATGTTGGCAGGGTCCTCGGGATCAAGTTTGTGCTGCTTGTAGCCGGGGATGAAGGCGAAGCGGCGGATGTGCTTGTGGAGATCCTGAAGCGGAAATTCGATAGAGCTTGGAAGGCTTTTGAAGACAGAAAGGTCGGGGGCCAGTTCCGGCTCAAGATCGTGGAGGGCGATGCGCTTGAAATCCGAGACGATGAGCCAGCGAGGGGCCTCTTTTGCCCGCCCGGAGTCGATCAATCCACGGACGTAATCCATGCCCTGGGCATGAGCTTTGTCGAGGTCCTGGCCGGCGGACTTGTGCTCCACAAGAACGCGCCCCGGCCAGAACAGATCAATATAGCCCCAGCTTCCTGAGAGTTTTTTCACCGGCTCCTCAAAGGAGGACACGGCCCGGCGCTTGATACCGAAGACCTCGAAAAATTCGTTCCAGAAGGTCTGGCGCTCGGATTTCTCGGAAGTGGTGCCCTTCCAATCGCGAGAGAAGGCAATGGCGCGGTGGCGGATTTCGTTCCAAGAGAGCATGAGGAGTCAGCGAGTGGGGCTAACAGACTTCATAGCAGGAACGACTAATCAGCGCCAGCCCGAATGCGGTGGAATGCGCGCTGTAGGTAGAGGGCGCGAAGTGCCCTGACGGTTGCCGCGCCTGCGTGACGCTGTGTCCGACCCAAGCCATCACCCGCGATTTTGGCTTTCCCGTCGCGCTGGATCTGGGTCGGTGTGTGTTCTGTGCCGCCTGTGTGGAGGGGTGTCCAGCGCATGCCATCACTCAGAGCGGTGATCACCGGATGGCCGCACGCCACCGCGACGACCTCGTGTGTGAGCCAGAATAACTGGGGACCGTGCAATCAAGGATTTTGATATTTGGAGTTCCACGGCGGTCGGAGTTGTGGGCGTGATACCAATTTGTCGATCTCATGGGATTGTGCCGTTAGTGTCCCGCTGTCCAACGGATGGCATTGGCGACCAATTTGCGGAATTGCGGATTGGCGTAGGCGAAATGGTCGTGACCGCCCTGCAGATATACCACCCGGGCCTTGCCGTAGGCCCGGCACCAACCGATAACCCGGTCACTGGTCGGCGCGTCGGTGGTCAGCAGGGGATGGGAATCGGGCAGCAGGTTGAATTTTCCGTAAGTCTCGTCATGGATGGCGAACTCGCCTGACACGCCTGCCGTCACAGGATGAGCGGCATCGGCGACCTTCACCTTGAGCTCGAGATCTTCCTTATAGACAGACGCCGGCTTGTGCGCACCGTCCACGGTTCGCGGCTCCAGGTAATACAATCCGCCGATAATCTTTTCGTATTCCGGCCAGTCCTGATAGCCGCCGAGACAGTGATGTAACGCCACTAGACCCTTGCCAGAGGCGATAAGTTTCGCAAAGTCGGCCTTGGCCGCAGCGTCGATTTTTTGCCACATGTCATAAAGCACCACGACATCGTATGCTCCCGCCGCCTCGGCCTTGAACATGGCTTGCGCGTTGGGGTGTTCAACCATTGTAAAGGTGATGTCAGGGTTGTCCTTGAACATTTGCCGGAACGGCTCGCGCTCAAAGCCATGACCACCGGTTACTACCAACACGCGGGTGGGGCCGACCGGGGTGGGGTCAACCGCTTGCGCCGATAGGCAGGGCAGCAGCCACGCCAGCAACAAGGTCGGGGTCAGGAGCAAAAGTGGGGTCTTCATGGATTCGAAGTGTGGGGGGGGGCGGGAGTCTGTCAAGAATGTTGTGTCGTTAGCAGCTGCACTGGGAAGGACTGCCCTCATCAGGGCTTGGCCAAGGCGTAGAGGGTTTCGTCGGTGGCGACATACACCACACCATTAGCGACTGTTAAAGGGGCGGAAATCGCGGAGTCGAGTGTGGTTTCACACAGCAACTGTTTGTCACGCTTGGCGGCAAAGATATAAAATTTGCCGCGGCGGGTGCCAAAGTAAAGTTTGCCGTCGGCAACCATCGGGCTTGACCAGATCTCGCCGGTGACCGGGTGGGTCCAGAGTTCCTTGCCGGTGGCGGTCTCGACGCAGTTGAGGGTCCGGTTGCCGGTGTCGGCCACAAAGGTGAGCGGTCCGGCCACCGCCGGGGTCGAACAACTTTGCTTGAGCGGGTACGACCAGAGCGTGGCTGTGGCCGTGGTATCACCGGCTTGGTTGGCAGCGACGCATTTGAGCCACGCCTGGTATTTTCCCCACCACAGGTCGCCGCTGACGGTGACGAAAACCCGCTCGCCGAGGAACACAGGCGGGGTCATGATGGTGGAAGGCGAAATCTCGCGGTTGCCGATATAACTGTGGATATCTTCCTTGGGTGCGCTCGGGTCGGCGTCGAATTTCCAAACCCGCTTGAGATTGACCACGTCGCCGGAAGACGGCATCTCGGTAAGCGCATCAAAGGCATACAGCACGCCATCACCGCCGCCAAAACAGATCAGGGTCCGGCCGTTGACCGTGCCCAACGCCGGCGAGGAATAGGTGTTGTGAAAAATGCGCGGGCCGATGTGTTCGTCGTCCTTGGCCACAAGACGACCGGTCTTCTTGTCGAGCACGATCAGGCTGGGTCCATCCGGCAGGCGCAGGGCCTTGTGCGCGTGGTCCACCCCGTTGTTAGAATTAAGGTAGAGAAAGTCCCCGTGCAGCAGCGGGCTGCCGTAGGTGGTATCGTGGGGCCAAATGCCGGCTGTGGCCCGCAGATCGCACACCCAGAGGATGTCAGCATCGGCCGGTCCAACAGGTATGAGTGGCGCGCCCTTGGGTGTCTGATGTTGGGCTTCGTCAACAAACGGCCCGTCGTTGCCATTGGCCATGCCATTGACATCTAGGCAGACAACTTCAGTGCGGTTGGTGAGAAGATAGACCCGCCCGTTCTCAACGGTTGCCGGCGAGGCAATGCCGACCCTGGGCCAGTCCAGATGGGGATCGCCACCCACTTTGGGGACCACCAGTTGCCACAGAAACTTGCCG
Source organism: Verrucomicrobiota bacterium (assembly GCA_037133375.1). GTDB lineage: Bacteria > Verrucomicrobiota > Verrucomicrobiia > Verrucomicrobiales > Akkermansiaceae > Luteolibacter. The sequence continues at coordinate 5,442 of JBAXOF010000059.1, forward strand.
GATTTTTCGTCGAGGCAGTAGAAAATACCGCGGTCGCCCTGATGGTGCGGGTCGCGCGGCGAGCCATTGTTGGTGCCGACAAAGATCCTCCCCTCGGCGATGACGGGTGTGGAGTAGCTTTCAGAACCGAGGCTAACGCACCACTTGATGCCTTGCCCCGTGGCCGGATCCACTCGATCCGGCAGATTGGTCTCGGCACTGACTTGGTTGCGCGTAAAGCGTTCGCCAAGCTGTGGCATGTCTGCCGCCAAAAGCGGCAACGCAGCGACCAGCCATGCGCCGGTGAGGAAAGGTCGGGGTGATGAGTCAGCCAGCATTGCATGCTCTGCAATTTACAGAGACACCGCATACGCCATCCACTGGCGCGGTCTTTCGTACATTTGTCAGGGTTGCCGGAAAATTGCGCTTACCGGCTGCTGGCGCGGGCGCCGCGGATTATTTCCCACGCCAACTCCTACCTAAGAGCCAACTCCGGATCTCCGGATAAGGCTTACTCAAGCATTTTCTCGACCTTGCGAATAGTCGTTGCAGTCAGTTTTCCGTTAACCCGCTTGGCACCTTCAAGGGCTTCCTTGAGACTTGCCAAGGCGGTCTGGGCGGCGGCAAACGATTTCTTCTCATCCCCGTATTTCTTGTCAGAGAAATACTTGGTGAAGACTGTTCCCGCACGGCTGATGGACAAACGCCAGCCTTGGAATGCGGCGGTTTCATACGTGAAACGAGTCAGATTTTTGATCGATTTCATAATAGTTGGGGTTAGGGTTGTAATTATTGTCGGAGGCAACCTACCTGTTATCTGCGGGATATCAAATCCAATTTTGCATATTTTTCCCAGGAGGATAGCGTATCTAGCAGCGTGCCCTTATCCCGGTTGAAGGTGGCCAATTTCCGAGCTAGTCCGCAAACTGGTTGACCGGTGGGCCGACGCGGCGCTAAACTCTCCTAGCTCAAGACGCGGGTCGGCCTTCATTCCGGCGAATCATGAGCCGCCGAACTCCCCACTCCTGAGGATAAATTCGAAATTATATAAATGCTATGAACACATCACGATTTGGAATGGCAGCAGGGTTGATGCTGATCGGATTGGCCGTGGCACAGGAGAAGCCCGTCGTGCCCGATACCCCAGGTCCGCTGGTTCTGATGCCGTGGCAAGCGGCACCCAAGGAAGCCCCGTTGTTCTTCTCAGCGACGGCCACAGTGGCCGCGCGGGTCGGCCTCGCGGATGTCACCAGCGACCAGCAACTCGTGCTGCGCATCCACCAGGGACGCCCCGAAGTGCTATCGCTCGGCTTGGGCGGCGCGGGTGAAATCCTCTCGGTCACCGGCGACGGCTTGCGTGATTGGTCGGTGCGGGTGGATGCCAAAGGCGTGCGATTTCTGGACCTGCGCCCGCTGCTGCCAGAAGGCAAAGACGCAAAGCCGCCAGCCGAACTGAAAGTGTTGGTCAAGACGCGGTTTGTCTTTGCCGATGCAGCGGGCGGCGCACTGGCGATGATCCTGCCCACGCCGGGCGCGACGACCGGGCTGACCTTAAATCTAACACTAGCGGCGGACCCCGGCGTCGACCTGCGGGTGACCAAGGCGGAGGGGTTGCTGCCGGTGGAGAGCAAGGAAGGTCGTGAGTTTGTGGGATCGGGCGCGGCGGCGGTGGAGGTCCAGGTGCTTGCCGGCGGCACGGGTGCGCGTGGGTTGGAGTTGTTGGATGCGGCCTTGATCGGCAAGCTGGCGGCGGATGGCGACAGCGTGGCATTTAATCTAACAGGAGTGGCACATGCGGCGACGCAAGGCGCGGCGGTCGAGTTGTTTCAAGGCGTGGCGCTGGTGTCCGGCGTCGCCGGGGACGGCTGGCATGTGGTGCTGCGCAAGGTGAAAGACAGTTATGTGTATGACTTGGTGGCGGAACGCACCGGCGACTCGCCGGTGGCCATCGCGTTTGAAGTGCCGGTGACGCGCAAGGGCGATTGGCGGGCAATCAATTTCAGCCTGCCTGCCGGGGTGGTGGTGCCGCTGTGCATAATGGGCATGCCCAAAGGGGTTGAGTTCAGCCGCGCCACCTCCGTGGTGCCGGAACACAGTGGCGAACAATGGCGCGGGTTCCTGCCAGCCAGTGGGGCGGCAGCCGCCGCTTGGCGGGTCGCCGGAGCAGTGAAGGATGGGGCCTTGTTTTTCTCGAGCACCGAGACCACGGATGTCAGGGTCGGCAGTGGTTTGCTCAGACAATTGACGGTAGTGGATCTGCGCGTGCTGCAAGGCAAACTCGCGGATCTTGCCTTCACACTCAGCGGCCCGGGCGAAGTGCTATCCGTGGCGGGTGAGACCGTGTTAGGGTGGTCGGTAAAGGAGGACAATGGTGTGCGCCGCCTGGAGGTGAAGCTCAATCAACCAATCGAGGGCACCGGACGCATGGTCATCGAATGCCAAACTGCCTTGGGCGGCTTCCCCTTGCGCGCCGAAGCCCTGCGCATGGCACCGGTGGGCGCGCTGCGCCATAGCGGATGGCTGCGGGTGGCCAATGACGGGGCTGTTAGAATCGAAGTCTCCGATGCCAAGGGCTTGATCCAACTGGCACCGGGCCAATTCCCCGGCGGGGTGGATGACAAGTTGCGACAGGTGTTTGCCTATCGGTTTCCTGCGGCGGACTACAGTTATGCCATTCAAGCCGACCAGGTAATGCCTGAGATATCGGTCACCGAGGTCACGGTGTATGAATTGGCGGAGACCGACCGGAGGATGTTCTCAGAGATCGAACTGGACATCCGCGAGGCACCCTTGCGCGAGTGGGAGTTGGAGATTCCCGCAGATCATGCGGTCGCCTCGGTCACCGGGACGGCGGTGGCGGATTATGTGGCGGCTAGCGAAACCAAGGACGGCAAGCGCCGGCTCAAGGTGCTTTTCAAACAAGCGGTGAGCGGCCGACAGCTTGTGAGTTTGCGCTTGGAAAAAAATGCGGCGGCCAAGGCCGGAGCATGGGATCTATCACCTTTGGGATTTCCCGGGGTCAAATCACGCCGCGGCTATGTGGGCGCGGCCGCAGCCGCGGGCTATCGACTGGTGGCTGGCAAGACCGCGGGCGTGGCCGAGGTGCCGGTGTCGTTTTTCCCGAAGAAAACCCCGGGTTTGCAACAATCATTCCGCTTGCGTGAGGACCATTGGAGCGTGAGCCTGGCGGTGGAAGCGCTTGGCCAGAGCGTGCAGGCGGATGTGTTTCACCTCTATTCGCTCAAATCAGGCGCGGCCTATGGCAGCGTCCTGATCAATTACTTCGTGGTCGGCGCGCCCGCCACCGAATGGAAAATTTCCGTGCCGGATGGCATCGGCAACATCGATGTCATCGGCCAGAATGTGGGACGCGATTGGCGCAAGGTAGGCAACACCGTGATCGTACCACTGTCACGTCCGGTGTTAGGCACGGGCACCGTGTTGATCACCTTTGAGCAACCGATGAATGCACAGGGCGGCGAGTTGTCACCGGGTGAGGTGCGTCCGTTAGGCGTGCAGGGTGAGCGCGGATACATTCAGGTGGTGAGCCCATTGCAAGTGAACTTCGCCGTGGCTGGCAGCGAAGGCCCGTTGCTGGTCATCGACCCGAGCGAGTTGCCCACGGAGTTTCGCCTGCTCAGCAGCGCCCCCACCTTGGCCGCCTGGCAATACACCGGCAGGGAATTCAAAATCGACACCAAAATCCAATGGTTCGCGCCGGGCGAAACCGCCGAACAAGTGGTGGATTTCCTCAAACTCAGCAGCCAGGTCTCGCGCGATGGTGAGTGGGTGACGGATGCCAGGTTGTTTGTAAAATCCCGTGGCCGCAACACCCTGCGCATGACCCTGCCGGATAGTGTCGTGCTGTGGGAGGCCAAGGTCGATGGTCAACCGGTCAATGCCCGCCAGGATGGCGGCGAAACCCTCATTCCCCTACCCTCGCGGATCGACCCGAAGCAGGCGGTCGAGGTCTCTTTGCGCTATGGAGCACGCGCCCCACACCCAACCGAAGTTACCCTAACAGCCCCAAAGCTGGCGGCACCCGTGATCATCGGCGAATGGGGCATCCGCGGTGACGAAGGCCGCCAGTTGGTGCCCCGCGGCGGCACTGCGGAATTGGTGCGTCCCGCCTTGGCGGAAGACGGCTTCACCTGGATCGCCAGACACCGCAGAGCAGTGGGTTTGCTAGCTTTGTTAGTTACAGCCACGCTAACACTTGGCATCGGCAATCCGGCCAAGGAGCGGCGATTATTGGCGTTGATCTGTGGCGTGCTGGTGATGCTGTGCGCGTTGGGACTCAGCCTGGCGGCGCTCGACTCGATGCGCGGCAACTCGAAAGTGTTGGATTATGCCGCGCCGGTGGTGGTCGCGGGCGCCGAGGTGGCGGTCCACATCGGCAACGTGACTCCTTGGCAGGCGATGGCAAGTTGGGGCGCCTGGCTGGGATTGGTTCTGGGCACCGGCATCTTGGCGCGCGGATTGCTCGCCGGTAACCCGTGGTGGAAAACTTGCGGCTTGGCTTTGTTAGGCGTGACAGTGCTGGCCATCCACGGCGGTGCCCCTGTGTTTTTTATGGTGGTGGCTCTGGCAGCCGCGGTGTGGGGGATGCCACGGATTAGGCAACTCTTCGATGGCAGGCCCAAACCACCGGTTATCCAGGCGGCCGCCGCAGCCCTTATGCTAACAGGACTAATCCCGGCGGAGGTCCGTGCCGCGGAGTTTGCGGGGGTGAAGCCCGCGGAATCCATGATTCACGACTGGCAAATCCATGACGGACGCTTGCGCGGCACCGTGGACGTGACGGTGCGCGGCGCCGTGGGTGAACGGTTTTTGCTGTTGCGGGCACCGGCGGTGTTGAGCGGGTTCGTGGGCTCCGGCCTGCGGGTGGTCAAGTCTCCGTTAGATGGACAGGATGCGTATTTCATCGCGATGGAGACCGCAGGTCGCATGACCGGCAAGGCGGTTTTTGAGATGCCATTGGCGGATCCCGTCAAAGGTTGGGTTCTGCCCAGCGGTCCGGCGGCACTGCGCCAGATCAGCGTGCGCTGGGACCAACCAGGGTGGGAGTTCTTCTCGCCGAATGCCGCCAAGGTCAAAGCCATCGACGGGTTGGCCGCCACCTCCAGCGGTGCGGTGCTGGTGTTAGGCCCGGCGGATCCCGTCAGTATCCAAGCCCGCGCCAAGCAACGCGATGTCGGTGCCGAAGAAACCCGCGCCTTTGCCGAAGTGTCCAACTTATTCCTGCCCGGGCCGGGAGGGGTCAATGGCCGCCATCGCGTGGCCGTGCGCATGGCCCAAGGCCGTTTGTCGGCGCTGGTGATGAAAGTCCCCGAGGGTTTCATGGTCAGCGATGTGGTGGATGGACCAGTGGGCTCGTGGCGGTTTGATCCGGGCACGCGCGAACTGCGCGTGAGCGTGGAACCGGCGCAGGCGCTGGCCTTCTCTCTAACAGTAGAAACCCAGCGCGGCGCGGGGCCGCTACCCATCGAGCTCGAGTTGGAACCCTTGCGCGTGACCGGCACGGCGGGTGAGATCGGATTCCTGGCTTTGGCGTTTGGCGACGACGCCCAACCAGAGCGCGTCGATGTCGAGGGCTTGTCGCGGGTCAACCCGGAGGATTTCCCCATGGCACTGCTGCCGCGCGACAAAGACGGCCATCCGCAAGCACTGCTGCAGCATGCGTTCCGCTACGGCTCGGGTGAGGTCACAGCCCGCGTTAAAGTCACCGCGGTGGCACCCGAGTTGCGGGCGGAGTCCTGGCAATTGGTTTCCCTCGGCGAGGACCGACTGTTAGTGGCCACTGATCTATCAGTAACCATCACCCGCTCCGGGGTGTTCCGCCTATCACTCGAAGTTCCGGACGGGCTCGAGATCGAAAGCGCCACCGGCGAGGGGCTTAGCCACTGGACCGAAAGCAAAGCCGGCGGCAAGCGCGTGGTGACCCTGCACCTGACCGGCAAGACCCTCGGCAAGCGCGATTTCAAGCTCTCCCTAACTGGTCCGCCGCCGGGCGCCCAGCCCACCTGGACGGTGCCGCGGCTCACCGTGTTGGATGCGGCGCGCGAAACCGGCGTGGTCACCGTGGTGCCGGAACGCGGCATGCAGGTGCGCGCGGTCAATCGTCAGAATGTTTCGCAGGTAGACCCGCGCGAGATGGTCGAACAACCCAAGACCAGCGCCCGGGCAGCGGCTCAGCCCGGAGCCCTTGCCTACCGCCTGTTGCAAAGCGATTGGGCGTTAAGCCTGACCATTGAGAAGCTGGAGACGTGGGGCACGGCGCAGGTTTTTCATGAGGTGACCTTGCGTGAAGGGCAAATGCTGAGCCACGTCGTGTTAGGATACCGGATCGACAACGCGGCCGTCAAGGCGCTGCGGGTCAGAATCCCCGGACTCGATGCGGCCGCAGCGGCCACGGTGCGCGCGAGTGGCGCCGCGGTGGCGGATTTAGTCGCGGTGGATGGACAACCCGGGCTGTGGGAAATCCGCTTCCAACGCGGCGTGGCGGGGGAAACCCGCGTCGAGCTGGAATACCAGCGCCGCAGCAAAGACGCTGGAACCGAACAGATCGAGCCGTTGGTGTTAGAGCAAGTCCGGCAAAGCACGTATTTCACCGCAGTGCGCACCGCTGGTCGACTCGAATTAGAGCCGGGCCCATTGCCGCGCGGTTGGCAACGGGCGGATTGGGCGGTGGTGCAATCCACGCTCGGCCAGGCCGCGGGCACGGTGGCACCATTGTTAGCCTTTCGTGTGGCCGATCCCGAAGGACCTCTACCCTTGGTCCTCAAGCGGCTCGATCTGGCCGACTTGCAACGGTTGCGCGTGGCCGCCGGTTCTCTAACAACATTATTATCGCCTAACGGACAAGCCCTCACGGCAGTGGATTTGCAGATGGAAGTGATTGGCAAAGCGACCCTAAAGTTGAAGCTGCCGCAGGGCGCGGAGTTATACAATGTGTTGGTCAACGATGAAGGCGCCAACTTGGTGCGGGAGAGAGACGCCTGGTTATTCTATGTGTTTGCGCCACCGGAGGCCGGCAAGCCCGCCAGCGTGCGCTTTGTCTATTCCGCCGCAGCCGGCACGGCACTACGGCTTGAAGGACCGGTGCTCACCGTGCCGATGGAGAACCTGTCCTGGCGCGTGCTGGTGCCGGAAGGCTGGCAGATGACCCACCACAAGGGGGACTTCGATTTGAAACAACAGAACGTGAAGGGCTCGTTCAGCCTCAAGGATTATCAGCTGTTTTCCGTGGTCAAGCGCAAGAGCGATTCGCAGCGCGCCTCCGCCTTGCTAGACCAAGCCAACTCCTATCTCCAACAGGGCGACCAGGAAAAAGCCAGCCAGGCCCTTGGCAATGCCGTGCGCAGCAATCAACTCGATGAGGCCGCCAACGAGGATGCCCGCGTCCTGCAATATAAAACCAAAACCCAGCAGGCGGTGCTCGGTCTCAACACCCGCCGCCAACGCATGGTCCTCGACAACCGGTTGTCTGCTCCACAAGGCGAGAATGCCCAACTCGACCGCGCTGCCGCCGCCAACCCGCTGATGCAAGGGAAACAAAACTTTGATCCCAAACAATACGACCGCTTGCTGGAAGGCAACACCGCGGATGAGAACGCCGCGCTCAAGGAAATTGCCAAACGCCTGGTGGCCCAACAACTCGCCGCGGAGCCCGCACCGGTCGCCCTCGATGTCACCTTGCCTGAACGCGGCACCGTTCTAACATTCGGACGCAGCGTGCAGGTCGACGGCAAGCGCCCCATGTCCATCACCCTCTCCCTCAAGCGCGACTCCGCCGGCTTCTCGTGGCTTGCCCTGCTCCTCTGCCTGCTCACCGGCGGCTTGCTGACCGCCGCCGGCAGACAGCAGTAACTTGCGCGCGGCCAACCGCTGCTTAAATGTCAGATACAGGCCACCAATACGCCGCTGACCCTGCTCCAGCTGGATCTGTTACCCTCAATTATGCATTCCTGCAAAAATGACTGTGAATGCGCACACCAAAGGCCTGGTCCCAATTCTGGAAGTCTCTCACCATGCGGAGTAATCGGCGGGCTGGTGACTGCCGTTAGCCACTGAAGCTTTGCTGCACGGCAGGTAGAGAATACCCGTAGCGGGCACCTTAGTGAGCGTCTCATCGTATGTGCCACTGCTCGGGCACACAGGAATCTTCAAATACGCGGCACCCGTGGTATTTGAATAAATCGTTGTCCTAGGCAGATCGGTGCCTTCGGCGAGGTTAAACAAGTTCTGATGCCCCCGCACCGCTTGTTGCACATTGCGGATATTGAGGATGCAACTGGCTCGGTCCGTGCCCTTCTTCCAAGCCTGGGCGCCGACAAACAGGATTGAGACGAGGGACAGCAAGACGAGAATGACGACCGTCAGTTCAAGGAGGGTCATACCGGACTTGCGCGTGATGCTCGGTGTTGGTTTCATAATGTTGATTTTGTTTGTTATATAGTATAATTATTTCCGGCTTGAGAGAGCGTTGCTCAGGACATCCGCTTGCCGCTCATCCGCTGGAGCAGCGCGCGGACGACAAACCGTTGGCGCGGGCGCAGCCCACTGATATCCAGGCCAAGATTGAATGCGGCGAGGGTGCGACCACCGGTAAAGCTGGCGCGGATGCCATCTCCACTCTTGTTAGTAACTTGAACCCCGGCTGCGCTGATGTAGGATATGGTTTTCATCCCGGCACCCTAAACACCGGAGAAACTCCCGCCAATTGGGTGAATTGGACCACCTAACCGTGCGTATTCAGCAGCGGCATATAGGGGATTTTTGTAGTGTCGGCATTTTCGCTGAGACAGCTGGCGCGCATGTCTCTTACTGACTTACCGACTTACCGAAACACTGAGCCGCACAGCGACAACCGGCTCACACCAGCGGCAACCGAAGCACCATCTTCCTTCGTGTGCACTATGACTACCAGCCGCAGTCCATGCGAGTGGCGGTGCGTGGGCGACTCATCCGCCGCGCCTTGGCACCGCCCATGCGGGCGGATAAGTCGGTGGACCGAGCCGTGCCGCGCTCAACGTGGCTGTCGCGTCCCGCAGCAGACCGTGATTGCGGCGTCCCGCCGCGATGCGGTGGCCACGCCCGCTTGGCAAGCCCCGCTGCATGCCCAAGTCTGTGCTTTCTCCCCCCTCCTCTCGATGCACTGATAGCGTGCGTCTTACCGGAAATCGTGAAATTCACCAAAGAATCCGTGAAATTCACAATACGGGCGGGGGGGTGCCTGTTAGCGTCACCGCCTCACCAAGCACCCCCATGTCATCACTCATATCCCTAGCTTCACTCGTCGTGGCGATGATCGCCTTCCGTTTTATGCCTCACCCGGAGAATGTGGCGCCTATCGGCGCGTTCGCCTTGATGGGCGGCTTGTTCCTCAACAAGCGCTTTGCCCTGGCCGTGCCGGTGCTGGTCTTAGTGCTGAGCGATTTGTTGCTCAATGCGCAAATGGGCTATCCGGTGTTTCACGCGCCCCGCTTGCTTGATTACAGCGCCTTTTTGGTCATCGGCATGGCGGGTCTGGTCCTGCGCGACCGCGGGTGGAAATTCCAAATGGGCGGCGCGGTTACGGTGCCGTTCTTTTTCTATGCGGTGAGCAACCTTGGCGTCTGGCTCACCGGACTGAGCCTGTCCGGCCAGCCGTATGCCAAGACCTTGGCCGGCTTGGTGGAATGCTACGTTGCGGGCCTGCCGTTTCTGCGCGGCTCGATGTTAGGTGACTGGGGCTTCATGGCGCTGTTTGCAGCGGTCATGGCCGTTGCTGCCACCAACTCACGCACCGAACGCGCGGTCGCCACCTCAAGCCATTGATCGAATCATCCCCAATAAACCATATTGATATATGAGCACTCTATCAGAACTTTCACTGGCCGTCGAAGGCGGCAAGCGCAATGACGCCAAACTCATCACCCAGACGCTGCTCGAGCAGGGGCTCAAGCCGCTCGATATTGTCGAGCAGGGGTTGGTTCCGGGGATGGCCAGCATCGGCGAAAAATTCAAGAACAACGAGGTCTTTGTGCCGGAGATGTTGATTGCCGCGCGGGCGATGAAGGAATGCATGGGCGTGCTCGAACCGCTGCTTGCCGAGGCCGGCATCAAGCCGAAATTCACCGCCGTGATCGGCACCGTCCAAGGCGACCTCCACGATATCGGGAAAAACCTTGTGGCCATGATGCTCAAAGGCGCCAACTTCGGCATCGTCGATCTGGGCACCAATGTGGCGCCGGAAAAATTCGTGGCCGCCGCGCAGGAACACAACGCGCAATTGATCTGCCTGTCCGCACTTCTAACCACCACGATGCCGGCCATGAAGCTCACCGTGCAGGCCGTCCGTGACGCTGGCCTCACCAGTGCCAAAATCATGATCGGTGGTGCTCCTGTCACGCAGGAGTATGCCGATGAGATTGGTGCCGATGGCTACAGCCAGGATGCCGCCAGCGCGGTGGATCTGGCGATGCGCCTGGCGGAAACCTGCTAGGCCGCGCACCGGCGGTGGGCGCGGCTGGTCTGGCAATAGCGGCAAAGCCCGGGTATCTCCGCAGATTTGGAAAACATGATAGATGTGCGACAGTCCTCCGGGCTGCCTGACTGGTAACCAAACAACAACAAACGATGAAACAAATCCTGATGGCGGCGATGGTGATGGGCGTGGCGGGTGTCTGCATGGCGGCCCCTAAAAAAACAGTCGTGGTGTGGTCCGAAGGCACTGCTCCGAAGAATGTCTATCCGAATGATATCAACACGGCGATCGCTGAAGGACTGCGCGCGTCGGAGGACATGAAGGATTGGGACGTGGTCGTCGCCAATCTGAGCGACCCTGACCAGGGGTTACCGGATGCCTTGCTTGCCAAGGCCGATGTGCTGGTCTGGTGGGGTCACAAAAAACATGGCGCGGTAAAGGACGAACTGGTCAACAAGATTGAAAAACGCGTCAAGGAAGAGGGCATGGGCTTCATCGCGCTGCACTCCTCGCACTTTGCCAAACCTAACAAAAAATTGATGGGCACGGCGTGCACGTTTGCGGCCTATGTCTGCGACAACAAGGAGACGCTGATCAAGGTCGCGGCGGTTGAGCATCCCATCACCAAGGGCGTGGCCAAGGAATTCACCATCGAAAACGAGGAACGTTACAGCGATCCCTACGCCGTGCCTCCCGCCGCCGCAACGCCACTGGGCGGCACCCATATTCATAAGGATGGCGTGAAGGAAGAGAGCACCCAAGGCTACTGCTGGACCGTGGGTAAGGGCAACTATTTCTACTTCCAGGCCGGACATGAGACCAACCCGATCTACTTCCAGCCCGAGATCCGCAAGATCATGGCCAATGCGGTGAATTGGACCGCGCAGAAATAGCTGGCGACGCGCGTGACACCGCGTCCGTCTGCGGTTGAATTTTTTATGGGCAGCGGCATTCCTCCGATCGGTCCGACTGGTGTTGTAACATAGACCATCCTCCGTCCCAGTGCCAGTGCCAGTGCCAGTGCCAGTGCCAGTGCCAGTGCCAGTGCCAGTGCCAGTGC
>JBAXOF010000060.1:0-16860 GCA_037133375.1 Verrucomicrobiota bacterium
TCAGGGAAGACAGCGCGTCCCGCCTGTCCGCCGATGCAACGACAGGCGGGACGCCTGTCCTCCTGCTAAACTGACAGTATTGGGCGTCCCGCCCACATTAACACCGCCCGCCTATTTCAACGAGCCAATCAAAACCAAATCCAGCCCATTTTTCTGGTTGCTTTTCGGGGCACCTCTCTCATCATGTATCCACAAAGTATGCTTGCGAATGCACCAGACCCAACGCAGACCATGTCAGGCAGCGGGGAGTTGAAGATCCGGGGCTTTGCCTTGGTCGTCACGCTCGCCCTGATGATTCTGTTATCGCTCTTGGCGGTCGGGCTTTTGACTCTCTCCAGCGTGGCCTTGCGCACCGTCTCGCAGGGTAATGCCGTGGCGTTGGCACGGAGCAATGCCCGACTCGCCTTGGTCATGGCGCTGGGTCAATTACAAAAAGCCGCAGGGTCGGATCAGCGGGTGACCGCACCAGCAGACTTTGCCGGCGGCATCGGCGGCATCCGTCTGAAAGCCGGAGAAACCCCTAGAAACGATAAGTCCATCAATGCCATCTCCAATGGGCTCTCGGTGATGAAACCCGGCACCCGCTATTGGACTGGCGTCTGGAACACCATCACCACCTCCGCCCCAGCCTCCCTGATCTACACCAAAACCCCCAGCGCCACCGGCGTCCAGTGGCTCATCAGCGGCAACGAATTGAGCAACTCCACTCCGCAGGCGTTCACTCCGGCTTCCACCAGCGTCGCCCTAACATCCAACGGCAATGTGCCGGACAAGACCACGGCCGTGGTCCTGGTCGGCGCGAATTCGGTGGGTGCCGCGTCCGCGAGCACCATCGACAACTACGTGTCCGCGCCGATGGTGGGCGTCACCGTGCCCAATCCCCACGGTGGCAACTCACCCGGCCGCTATGCCTGGTGGATCGGCGATGAGGGCGTCAAGGCTCGCTTCAACCGCGCCGCGCCCACTCCAGCCACCGCCAACGCCACCTATCAAACGCTCGCCACCCAACGCGCGGGCTGGGAGGTGGTCCCCCAACTGGCCAATTATCCGACTCCCGATTCCGCCCGTCATGACCTGCTCAACCGGGTGGTCACCCTGCCGGAAGGCGCGTTGCTGGATTCCTCTCTGGTGTCCTCTGCGGGTGAGCCGGTGGCCTTGTTTCACACCGCCACCACGGACAGTTTCGGCGTGCTCAGCGACTCGCTACAGGGCGGGCTGCGGCTGGATCTAACAGCCTATATGGCCAAAGGCTTCCCCACGTCCACGCCAGCGGGCATCCCCAATGCGCCCAAGCCAGGAGGCAACATTATCCCCAAGATCACCGACAACGACCAGAAAATCTCCTCCACCCTCAAAGGGCCGAAGTGGGATGTGCTGCGAGCCTATTACAACCAGTCCAAGACCGCGAGCAGCAGCAGCAGACTCACCGTCAAGGCCGCCTCATCCACCACCAACACCGACATCACCATCGCCCCCATCATCGTGGATTTGCGCCTGCTCCTGGGCGTCAAAATGGCCATGATCGACACCTCCAGTTACCGCCTCAATCCCTGCGCCAAGATCGCCGTCTCGCTGGCCAACCCGTATCCCTACACTTTGGAGTGGAAGACCAATCTCAATCTGCAATTCATTGATGAAACCTCCACCCAAACCCAATACTCTGCCCGGATTTGGGATGCCGGTGGGCCCTGCCGTTTTCTCGGCAGATCCGGTGAGCCAGGTGTCTTAAACAATGCGATTTTCGCCATCCCCAAGGGTGAACTCGCCCCCGGCGAAGCCAAAGCCTACACCATGAGCAGCCCGGTGACCCGCCCGGATAACGACCTGAGCCAAATCACGGTCAATCTCGCGCCCTTTGCGTCGAGTTCGCCGTCCAATTTCAGCAATTGTCTCATCCTCGGGGAACCCACTCCCAATAGCGGCGGCAAGGACCTCGACGTGCGCGAAAGCTGGGACGCCAGCCAACCCACCGCCGAACTCCGCGTCCCGGGCGGCACGTCGAGCACCACCCTCTTGCGGCGGCTCGAACGCTTCGAACTGGACAACGCCTTTTATGCGTCGGTGAGGCGCGGCGTGAATGCCGCCACGGCCACCAGCATGATCCAACCGTTCCCCTTGCACCTCTACAGTTTCCAGATGAGCCAGCCTGGCGCAGACTACGCATCGGTGCTGCCCTCCCCGGACTTGATGGGCACGCGCAATTCCACGCTGCGCACCTTCACTGACTTCAACTTGCAGGCGGTGCGCTATATCAAACACATCACCAGCTACAATCCGCCGCCGTATTTCATGGAAAGCAGCGACAGCCTGGCCACCCTGCCGTTCAATCCACCCGGCGGTGAAACCGGCATCGGCTTCACCCGCAACCTCGCCGTCTCACCTCTGGCCTGGGGCCGCTCCTCGGTCGGCAACACCAAAAAAACCATTCTCTTCACCTTTCCCAAAACCTTCGTCTCCCTTGCCCAACTCCAACACCTCGATCTAACCGCCGACGATACCAACGTCAGCATCAGCCAGCAACCCGGCAATGCCGTCGGCAATTCCTACGCCACCCCGTTTGTGAAACGCAAATACGTCCTCCAGTCGCGCGTCAACTACGTGGTCACCGGCGGCAATTCGCCGCCGGCAGACAAGACCACCGCCACTTACTATGACATCGCCTATCTGCTCAATGCCGCGCTGTGGGACACCTTCTATTTTTCCACCATCGGCGAAGACCCCTCGACTCCCGGCCCTGTGAACCGCAGCATCACCGTCATGGACAAGGCCGCCAACGCGGCCAGCCTGAGCGATCCGGTCACTGCCGCCGGCCACCTCTTGGTGCAAGGTGCCTTCAACATCAATTCCACTCACAAGGATGCTTGGAAAGCCCTGCTGGCCGGCACCCGCTTCCTCAAACATCCGGGCGATACGTCCTCCACCTCGGCCGCCAATGCCATGTTTCCCCGCAGTTTGGAGCAACGCAGCCCCAGCGCCGTCACCCCCACCGGCACGGGCGACGACTCGTTCTCCGGCTACCGCCGGCTCACCCCCGCGCAAATCGACGCCCTCGCCGATGAACTCGTCAAACAAGTGCGCCTGCGCGGCCCCTTCGTCTCGCTCTCCCACTTTGTCAACCGGGCCCTCGTAGACATCGGCTCGAGCAACACGACCGCCCCCGCCATGAGCCGCTGCGGTGCCTTGCAAAGCGCCATCGACTTGAGCGGCGCCAATATCTCACCCGATGGCAAGAAATCCGCCTTCGCCAAAACCCTCGTCGTCAATGATGACAAGCTCAAAATCCAGATGGACGGCAACGCCCCCAAAGCCGATATGTGGGGCGACCGTGGCACCTCCACCTACACTGACACCGAGGGTGGTTTTCCGGTATGGGGGATCCAATCGAAGGATTTGAATCCCGGCACCGCTGGCAGCCTGTGGGCCGACCGCAACCTGCTCACGGATAGCAAGCTCACCTCGGAACAGGGATTCCGCTCCACCGGCATTCCCGGTTGGATCACCCAGGCGGATGTCCTCCAAGTCATCGGCCCTTCCATCGCGACGCGATCCGACACGTTCCGCATCCGCGCTTATGGCGAGGCCCTCTCCCCCGACGGCAAGACCGTCCTCGCCAAAGCCTGGTGCGAGGCCGTCGTCCAACGCGTCCCGTCTTACGTCGATCCGACCAATCCGTCCACCGATCGCGGCACCGCCCTCACCTCGCTCAATAAACTCTTCGGTCGTAAATTCCAAATGGTGGCCTTCCGCTGGCTTGCTGCAAATGAGATCTAACATACAACTCGCCCTCCTTCCCGCCCTTGCCTGCCTGTGGTGTGCCGTGCCGGCCGCCGCGCAAAAAGCCACCGCACAGGTGTCCATGAAAATCGACGTGGTTGCCTGGGGCGAAACCATCCCCGGTCTAACTCTCAAACCGGGCAAAAACGGCGAACCGGTCACCGCACTCGCCTTCCGCTACTCCAAACCGGTGTCCTATGCCGGCTCTAACATCCTTGAGATCTCGCAAACCCCCGGCAGCGCACCGATAGCCCCGCCCCTAACTCCCACCCCGGCCCCAGCCACCCCCACCGATCCCGCTGCCGCCCCTGCGGTCGATACCACGGCACAACTCGCCGCGGCCCTCGCCGCCAAGCGCAAGGACAATCCGAATCTGGTCGCGCTGGCCATCTTGCCGGGTGACTCCAAACACGTCACCGTGTTGTTAGCCCCCGCCGCCGGCGGCACCTTCACCGCCCGTGTCATCGACGACGATCCGTCAAAACTCCCCATGGGGCGCCTGCGCATTCACAACCTCAGCCCCCACTACATCGCCATGCGCTGCAACAACGCGACCGTCAGCAAGCTGCACCCCAAGGAAGCCGTCATGGTCGAACCCAAGAACCAGGAAGTCATCTACGAACTGGCCTATCAGAAAGACGGTGAGTGGGTCGATCAGGAAAACAATATCGCCACCGTCCGCGACGATGAACAAGCGCAACTCATCGTGTTGCAGAGCGATGCCACCTTCTTCACCTCCACTGACGGGTCGCGCGGCGGCTTCCTTCAGACCGTGGTCTTGCGCCGCAGCAAACACGACTTCGCCCCCCTGGCGGAATTGGATCCGGCGGCAAAATCCGCCATCGTGGCCCGCAACCTGGCACAAGAGGAGGCCGCAGAACGCAAGGCCAACAAGAAACCCGCGCCGAAAAAACCCTGATGTACCTGCGGCTTCCAGCCGCAGTGGATCGCGGGTCGTCCGTTTTCTTCGTAGGCGCGTTGGTGACAACGCGGTGGGGGCAAAGGACGGCGGGACCGGGAGAGGCGGACCTACCCGCCCGCATTCTAACGAATGCGCCTACATGCAAGCCTGGCCGATGGAACCCGCGGCGAGGTCTTCGATTTCCACGACAGACACAACATGACATAACTTCTGCCGCAATTCCTTGGCGCCGGGAAAGCCCTTGCAATAGGCCATCAGGCGGGTGCGCATGGAGGTGAGCGTTTGGCGTTCGTTGCCATGGCGGCCACTCGCCACCGCGAGGCGGCAATGGCGCACGACCAACTCCCAGCGTTCTTCTAACAAAACATGCGCCGCTGCCTCGCCGGTTTCCAAGAAATGTTTGGCCTCGCGGAACACCCACGGGTTGCCCATGGCCGCGCGCCCGATCATCACCCCGGCCACTGCCGTCTCGCGCTGGCGCCGCGCCACATCCTCGCCGCTGGCAATGTCGCCATTGCCGATGACCGGCACCGCCACCGCCCGGGCCACCGCATCAATGACCTCCCAATCGGCTTCTCCGCCATACCCTTGAGAGCGAGTGCGTCCGTGCACCGTGATCACCCGCACCCCGCAATCCACCAGCGTCTGCGCGATCTCCACCGCATGAATGCTCTGCGCGTCCCATCCAATCCGCATCTTCGCGGTCACGGGAACCTGGTCCCCCACCGCCCTAACAACACCCTCGGCCACCGCCGTGAGCAACGGGATATCCTTCAGCAACGACGACCCGCCATTTTTCGCCACCACCTTGTTGACCGGGCAGCCAAAATTGATGTCGATAAAGTCCGGGCGCTTCCACTCGATGATTTTGCGGGCCGCCTCGCCCATGCGCTGGCCATCGGCCCCGAACAACTGCACCCCCACCGGCCGCTGGGACTCGGTAAACTCGGTGTATTTGCGCGTCCGCGCGTCCGCCTGCAAGATCCCCTCCGCCGACACAAACTCGGTCACCATCACATCCGCCCCGAGGTCCTTGCACAGCCCGCGGAAAATAACATCCGTCACTCCCGCCATCGGCGCGAGATACACGGGAAACCGGCCATGGCCAAACCACTCAAGCACGGGCGACCCTAGCTTGGCCCAGCCGCCCCGTCCAGCCTCAGATATCCTGATTTCTGCCGGAAAACGACTGTGTTGATGAAAACTGAATCAGCCAGTTTGGGACCAGGCAGCCTCCAAGATCATTTCATTTCCTCCGAGGTCAGGAGGTCTAATCCTGCTCACCCGCGAGCCACTTGAAGGCAACCGCAGCCACCACGGCGGCGACCAATTGAATGCCGACATAAGCGCCCAGCATCGCCAGTGGCAGCTTGCCGATGACCACCAGTCCGGTGGCCACGGCCGGATTGAAGGCACCCAACGAGATCGATCCCACGCTGAACGCGCCCACCATCACGACGCCGCCGATGGCCAGTCCGTAGAAGGAATTACCGGCCGTGCCCTTGGCGGTGGCGGTGTTAAGCACCGTCCACACCAACGCAAAAGTGAAGGTGAACTCAGCGATGAGCACTGGCACCAGCTTGCCGTCAAGTTTCGCCATCTCCACTGTGCTGCCCGGCATCAAGGCGCAGGCGGCAGCCACCGCGACCACCGCCGCCAACCCTTGGGCGAGCCAATAGAATGGCAGATCCCTCAGATTGCACTTGCCGCGCAAGCACACGCCAAGGGTCACCGCCGGATTGAAATGGCCGCCGGACAGATGGCCGCCAGCGTAGATCATGATGCCGAGCACCAGGCCAATGGCCAGCGGGGCCATGACCCCGGCCGTGCCGAATACCGCCGCCACACAGACGGTGAAAACGAGAAAAAAGGTCCCGATAAACTCTACAGCGTAGGATTTTATTTTCATAAGAAGTTACCTTTACTAGCAAATGCTGGCACCTTGTCAATCGCGATTTCGGGCCGGCTTGACATGCGGGAGCCCTCCATGCTCAAGCGCATTGAAGATCACATGCGCGAGATGGCAAGGAATCGCCTCGGCGATTCATCTGTGCGAGGTCCTGCAGGAAAAGAAACTCGGCCGCCGCCGAAGATGTGCCGCCCACCTCGCTGCTCCGTGAGTTCATCGGTGGCAGCACCTTTGGCTAACCCTTGAAACCGCAGTGGCG
Organism: Verrucomicrobiota bacterium; assembly: GCA_037133375.1. GTDB lineage: Bacteria > Verrucomicrobiota > Verrucomicrobiia > Verrucomicrobiales > Akkermansiaceae > Luteolibacter. The sequence goes on from JBAXOF010000060.1 coordinate 6,865, forward strand.
GGTCAGCAAGCCGGCAGCGTGCGCAAGCCGTCTTGGAGCAACCCGTCCGTCAAGCCGTGGGCCCATGCTCCAGCCACCGCCGCCAGCACGTTCCCGGCATGCCATCCAGCATCCTGCAGCGGCCACAACTCGCGTTCGCTGGCACCTTGCGCCAAACAAATCACTCCGTCACGCAACAGCACCACCCGTCCGCCCGCCGCGCAATGGGCAAGCGTTAGAGGATTGGCGGCATCACGGGTGAAATACATCACCTTGCCCTTGCAGGCAGCCGCCATGCCTGCCACCACCGCGTCATCGGCATTCAACACGGCAGTGCCACCCGCCAGCACCACGTCCACAATGCAGCGGATGGCGGCAGTGAGCTGGTGGAGGATGGCCGACTCCGCGTTTCCGAGATGCGCAGGGTCGGCATTCAATACCACGCCCACCGAGCATCTATCAAATCCAAGGCCCTCCTTCAGAACCTGCTCCGGCCCCGCCTCGCAAATCGCGATTTCCGTCCACGGATGCAGCAGGATACTCCGTGCTCCCGCCAGACTATCCCCCTCACCTGCCCGCGCCACTCGCTTGCCAATCTGGATGCCGTCACTGGAAGCGCTGCTGACGCAGGCTCCGCCCACCCGCAAAAGATGGGCAAGCACTCGCAAGGTTGAGGTTTTGCCACGGGTGCCGGTCACCCCGAGGGTTGGAATCCGACCATCCAGACCCGCAGGAAACAGCATGTCGATGATGGCTTCACCCACCGGACGCACCACGCCCAGCGCGGGCCTCAGATACATCAGCAGATTGGGACTCGCGTTGATCTCCACAATCGCCCCCTCTTGCCCGGTTAGGGACGCGCCGATATCGCGACACACCACATCCACCCCGCATACGTCCAAACCAGCAGTTTTCGCGGCGGTCACCGCATGCGCCCGGATACTCGGATGCACCTCATCGGTGACATCAATGCACCACGTGGAAAAGCGCGCCACCATCACTCGCTCGCCATCGCGGGGCACCGAGTCTAACGAATATCCCTGGTCCACCAGATCCAACAAAACTGAGGACTCCCATGCGGCGGCGGCGATCTTGCTCCACGGGCATTCATCTGGACGACCGGCTTGCTGGCTGGTTTTGAGTTGGGACAAAACCAACTGGCGAATGGTGTGGGTGGCATCCCCCACCACCACGGCCGGGTAGCCCTTGCTGGCGGCGACCATCTGGTCACCCACCACTAACAAGCGGTGATCAGTCCCTGGCACGAAATGCTCGACCACCACCCCCCGGCCTTCCTCCAGCGCATAACCGAAGGAATTGCGCACCTGGGTCTCCGTGACCAGATTGATAAAGACACCGCGCCCGTGATTCGCATCCAGCGGCTTGACCACCACCGGCATGCCGATGAATTCCGCAGCCTCCCACGCCGCGTCCGGATCATTCACCTTGTGCCCGGTCGGCACGGGCACGCCCGCACTGCGCAACAACTTGCGCGTCAGTTGCTTGTCCTGGGCAATGAATTCGGAAATGGCACCCGAGCGATCCGTCTCCGCCGTCCACACCCGTCGCTGCCTCGCCCCATGGCCCAATAGCACCAAACTGCGCCCGTCCTGGATGCGGCGCCACGGAATCGCCCGCTCCCTGGCGGCATCCACAATGGCCATCGTGCTGGGTCCCAAGGCGCTGCGCTCCGCGATGCCCTGCAAGCGCAACACCGCCGCCGCCACATCAAACGGTTCCCCTTGATAGGCCGCCAACAGCAAGTTGCGGGCGCAACGCAGGCACGCCTCGACTACGGTTTCATCGATATAACGCACGATCACCGCGTAAATTCCATCCACCGCGGTGGCCCGCGCCTTGCCAAAGCCCAAGGGATGCCCTGCCAAGGATTGCAATTCGAGCGTGACATGCTCCAACACATGCGCCGGATACGTGCCACGCTCCAAGCGCCGATAAAACCCGCCACGCTCCCCCTCGCTGCAACGATGCTCGATCAAGCCCGGCAGCCAGCTTTTGAGCCGCTCATTGAAGCCTGGCACCTCATCCGACGACGCGTTATGCAATGACCCAATCTCCACCCATGCCTCCAGCACCGAAAAATTCGCCCACACATTGGGCCCACGGAGCAGGTGAATTTTGCAAATTTCAAGATCTGGCATCGGTCGGAGCCAGAATCTGCCACAGCCTCCCCTATCGCAGCAAGCGCAGTCTCATCCTAGCTCTTGCTTCAAGCCCATCTGGCAATCTCCACGTTCAAGAAGTTGATCCCAGGTTATTCACATCCCGTTACGCCAGCATTTTACCACCCATCGCCGCAAATCCCCGTAGCTAAGGCACTCCAGTCCGCGACCTCCGAATCGCCACATGCGCCGCGCTCCAAATGTTGTGAATAACTTGTCAATACCTTGGTGTAACAGTTTTGCATCATCGTAACTCATTGTGATACAATACATTGCAGAATCATATCCCGCTCTCCATCAATTCGCCATGGTGAACAACTGTTTGAAACCAACTCTTGGGTGAACCTCCTGATTCCACTGCGGTCACTCCGTTGCAGCGAAAAGCCTCAAGCCCCGGCGATTGCCGCCCCGCGCTAACGGATAGATAGGCGCCAGGTTATTCACAACGCCTCGCAGTGCAATGAGAGTTTGCCCTTGGCGTGGAAGCCGATAGGGATACTCCCGTCTGCACGGCCTGCGCTTCCTTTGGGGGAGCGACGGCGTCCCGCCGGCTGTGTTCGGCATCCTGCCGGACACTCTTCACCCACTCGGTCATGGACATGCTAGAAGCCGTCGCCGATTTACACTGTCCCCTGATTGGCCCAATTCCCTTGGAGCACCAAAATGCCCATCCCGCCGACGTGCCGGAAACCCTCGCGTCGATCACGGCCGCCGAGGCGCTACTCGGGTGGCAACCCCGGATTTTCTTCCCGGACGAGCCGGATTCCTGACCGCCGCCACCCACGGATGATCCGCCACAAAACCGCCACAAAACACAAAAATCGCCACAAAACCGCTGTTTACTTTACACTGCTTTACACTTGCTGTTAGATAGGAACTGAGGCTATTTCGGGTGCCTGCAAAGCTCGCAACACGTTCTCTTTCAATATATTGCAAATCCTGCGAAGCGGCAAAGCTAACAAATCTTTTCTGTTATTTCGTGCAAAAAAAGTGTAAAGCTGAAAAAACACCTTTCACATGATTTGGATGGGGGTGGGGAGACCCGAGGACTTTGTCGCCCCGCTTAATAGATTTCCTGTTCACAATCAACGGGTTATGACTGATTCTGTGGTGCAGCCTCTTACAGCCTTTTATATGTCTAACTTATCAGAACGGGTAGTCAAATAATTCCATACAGATTAGAGTCGCTGATCTGATTCCCTTTCTCGTCAATTTCAACTTCGATGTTACGAAGCTGGGATATGATTTCCTCTGTGATTTTGATTGCCCTTAGCCATTCGCCGCGTAGCTTGTGCCAGACAACAACGCGCTTTTCTGGCTTTTCAAGAGCAGCATCGTCATCGAAGCCGAATTCAATACGGCAACAAGGACAGATGTCATAATTACTCCCTCCCTTATCACAGTAGGGCGCTTCTTTACCTTGTGAAAAGCCACAGACTGGGCAGGCAAATTCGTCGCCATTTATTATAAACAGCCGTGCTTTCCCTTGTTCTTCTCCAAAATCCACTATCTGATACATCGCCAGCCGTCTATTCGTTAGTGATCATTTTTTCCCAGGGAACTCTTGTAATAGTCATTTCATCCTCTCAGTTTGGAAAACGCTTCTAGTTGCATTTCGATAAATTTGTTTAGAGCTTGTTCGCTCATTTCCGAAGCAAATACTCCACTCTCGCAATAACAGAGGTCAGAGTGCTTTGATTGCATTTCCGATAGAATATCAGTACGAGGAGAGTTGGCTATCCCAAACTGCCACAATCTTGGGTCATGAGGATTACAATGTAAGCAATACCAGATATCGTCCCCATTCTGAAGAACGGCCCTTCCTTCGGATGTTCCACATGTCAATGTATAGTCAAAAAATATGTTCATGGTTCAAAATGTTCCAGTAAATCCGTTAGAGCGGGCAAATTGCTCAAGGTTAAGAGTTTGGAGCTTGCGATGAAAGGTACGCAAGGCTCCGGCATCGGAACCCGATATCACCTTGATGGCAAACTCACGAGTTGTCTTATTTATGAAAAATTCATTTTCCCTAAGAGACCATCTTACAAAGTTTGATCCAGTCGGGAAGGTTGCCGTAAAATCATGCGCTCGTTGCACATAAGTTATTGCATCTTTGATGTCCGGAAACTCACCCCTGGAAATCCTAACTTATTATCAATGCAGTGCTCAAGGAAGTGCTTATACGCATTCATTCCGGCTCCTTCAACTTCTGATGCAAATGGTCCTTTAGTCCAAAATCTCCCTACATGTCCCACTTCCGTCATTCCAACCTCAAGACTCTTTCCCATAGTGCTGGCGGTAAGCTTAGGCATATGGGTTTGTATCCATTCGAAAGCTTCGGAAACAGACTTCCCATCTTTCCTCTTCAGTCGGTCATACACGGCGAAAACACGTTCGCAAGGATTTCCCGCATTATGCACCCACACGCCATCCTCACCCGCGAAGTAAGTGTGCCAGTCCTGGACTTCGAAGTTGTAGGTGGTGAAGACATCTCCATCGGGAGCGTCTTGAATATCGATGGCACTGAGTTGCGCTGATTTCCCGTTGGCTAGCTTGAAAACGGATCCGGGATGCAACTCGCTAGCGGCAATGAATTTGGATTGCTGTTCGACCCAGAACGGGTGTTCTCCGGTACAGACCAAGGTTGCCGGTGTACTGTCGCCATCCCCGGCATTCTCATCTTCGTGCGCAGTAATGCGAAGATGATAGAGGCGTGCGGGATGGGTCACAAATGCCTGAACGACTGGCTTGTGGCCCTGCCTCTGGGTGACGGGATCGCGCGAGAGTACCACCATGCCGGGCGTCACCTGTTCAATGGGCAGCAGACCGCTCGCGGTGTGGATCAAGGTGCCTGCAACGAAGCACATCTTGGTGTTCGCGAGGCGAGTGAGATAGTCTGCCTCCGTCAGCAATTTCTCAAAGGCAACCTTGCCCTTGCCAATCTTGAAGAATTTCACTTCGGAGAGAGCCTTAAGAAAATTTGCCTTGGAGAGAACACCTGCCTCGCCCAACAAAGCAGGGGCCTTGATTTCCCATGCGAAAAAGAGCGCAAGGATTTCGAAGCTAGCCCTACCCATGTAGTAGCCCTGCTCGCGAGGGGTTAGGTTCGCAATGTGATCGGCAAGTGCCTCCAGCACCTCGGTAGCTGCGGTGATCGCATCACCGTATTTGTCGCCGAGTTGTGCAAGAAGGGCGTTAATTTCCTCGTCCTCACCAGTAAGAAGTTTGGTGAACATGGCGGCCCGGAGGGCTTGATCCTCATTCGCAAGCATCAGATAGAGGTTTCCAAGCTGTTTGGAGGATTCCCAGGAAGTGGCAAAGAATTGCTTTTCGGCATGAAAGTCGTCGCCGTTCTTCCAGCGAATAACCAGGGCTGGGACGCCCCACTTCATATTCGCTTCGACTATGAATTTCAGCAGCCCGTAAATACCTTCGACCATGCTAGCTCCACCATCGTAAAGACCGTGGACGAGGCCTATTTGATATTGCATTTGATCGCCTAGCCCAGCCGCCAGCAGGTCGATGAGAGCCAGCATCTTTGCCTCATTGTCAAGGGCGTCGTTGTTTGCTATTTCCCAGACTTTCCAGAGATAGATTGCCGGAGGCGAGTTCTTCATCTTCACGTAATAGTTCCCATCGACGTCGGATTTCTCGACTTTGCGGGGACCATCTGCTGTGTCTATGGTGTCGATGTAGGCCAACAAGGCCTCGGGGCCATGAAGCTGGAGCATGTATGGTTGCATGCTGCCTGGGGAGTTCGCCGCCGTGATCCGGGCGGGTCCCGGCTGGAACAGGTAACCCAGATAGTCAGTGGCTTGCCATGCGTCATCGTCGTTGACGAGATCTTGTCCGAAGACGAAAGTGGCATCCCCGGTCTCAACGAGGTGTCCAAAAAACAAGCTTTCAGGTGCCAAAGTCGAGTGCGTCAGGGTGGCTGACAGATAATCCGGTTCGTCGTTTGAGAAGTCATCGGACTTCGAGAGGATCTGGAGTGTGAATGTCTCTCCGGCGTCGCGGAATATTCCGGAGTCCGCATCCGTCTCGGTCAGTAGGACGGCGCTTGCGCTACCAACTGCCGGCGTCAGAGTTGCGGTGATGCTGTCAATAGCTGTGGGATTGCAGGCATCCCCGAGTTCTATGGCAAGAGATGCGTAAACATCGGCCCCCCCGACGTCGGCAAAGGGCGAGATTGCATTCAATTCAAAGGTGTATTCCTCATAGCCGACAGCACCATGAACGATCTCTCCGGCCTCGACGCGAATTGTGTTAGTTCCTTCAAGAAGTGGGACATTCTCAAGTGTCGTATTAAAGCTCGCTGAAAATGGGTAAGGCCGCAGCAGGGAGTTTGCATCCGTGGATTTGCTGACTGTCGGAGCAATGGTGGCGACGGGAGCGTCGCTTCCGTTCACAAACACACGAACTTCGTCAATGGTTCCACCCTCGCCCGGCTTGGTGAAGTCACAAACCATTGATCGGATCGTTCCGGCCAATGAGACCCGGCCAAGAATTTGAGAACCATCGTTGTTTGGTTCTGCATCTAAAACCTTCACTCGCGTCATCTTCAACTCCGGCGCAGGGGTGGATGTCGCAATGGAACTAACAGGTAAGGTGTTGTTGTTTTCATCGACCTTGACAAGTTGGATATTGATAGCCGTGCACTCAACAGAAGCGACCTCGATAAAGTCCATCGGCCCCTCATATCCATCGAAATCCACTTCAACCGAAATTCTCCGATCCCTGATGGCATCGCTGGCTGTGAGAGCCTCAATATAAAGGTTGATCGTGTCCCGTTCGTCATTAAAGCCAAGATCGGTTGCTGCATAAATCTGGTTGTCTGCAATAAAATCCCCCTCTTGATCCACTGGTGCAACCCTTCGGATTGGTTCACCATCCGGGTCATCCTCGAACTGCTTGCCGTTCACATTGCGTTTCCAAAGGCGCAACGCCCCTGCCGCCGGCTCATAGATATAATTTCCAGGCGATCCTGAACGGGTGATCTGCGCAGGATCAGAGTCGTCGTATTTGAATCGGATTCGCACCTTGCTCCAATCACCCCCTATTTTGCCAAGTTGGAAGACCATCGGGGTCAACCGGGCGGCTTCGGTTCTGTCTGCAACATTCTCAGGAAGTTTGATTCCATCTTCTTCAAATATGTCCAACCCGTCCGCATAATCTGGAACCAAATCACTGTCGAGATCTCCGTTACAGACCAGAAGAATTTTCCCGGGCTTCTCAGGTGTAGGTTGCTCGCCAGCACCTAAATTCTCCACAGATTCTTCTGCATAGGTTCGGTCTGGAAAATCACTCCCGTTAGTATTGTCAGAATCGATGTCAAAATCCGCCGGAACGAGAAGCGCAATCCGGGCTGAGCCGGTTGCATATTGGATTTTCGCCACACCTAGGCCGGTATCGAGAATCCCGAGCAGCGATGCCTGCTGAGGCTTGTTCCCTGATATCAATTCCCGAAGCGGGTGCCATGTGCCGTTTGACCAAATTTCGTTCACTGAAGCGACCCAGCCCTGATTGGTCACCCCTAGCGGGCTGCGGGAAGATCCCAACATCAGTTGTGATTTTACAAAAGGTCCGTTATCCGCTGCTACATGGAGTCCGGTTAATCCAGGAACGAGGTTCCAGGTTCGTTTGATTTCACCATTGCCCTGGGTGGCTGGTTCGGTCTGAATCAAGGTCGCTGAACTCTCGATGGAAGACTCTGTAAGACTGCTTTTGCTTCCGTATAAACTAGTATCGGGATCATACCGCCAGTATCCACCATTATCCGACACAATGTTTCCGTTCTGCTCGATTCTCGCATGGCTCCATGTGCTGTTTGCCAAAAGCCCTTGAGGAGTATTAAGCCCTGACCCCGTGCGATCCGCGCGGAAGTTGCCCCTCACATCGCGTATGTCATCTTGATAGCCGTTCCACTGAAACTCATTGTAGCTATTACAAGATCGGCCGGGCGGTGAGATTCAGGAAAGCCGAGCTGGATGCCGCTCTGGAACGGATGCGGATGGGGTGAAGCAATGGATTTCACCGCAGAGAATTGACGATGTCGGTGCCGGGTGCCAGGGTTCCAGCCATGGTCTCTGAGCTGGATTATGTCGTCCCTAGGAGCGTATCCGTCTGCCGAATCAGCCATCTAAGCCGCGTTTTGGCGACATGCAGCAAAAAATGCGTACTTTTTGGTCTTAAAGGCGGATTATCCCTATTGACGCAGGGAAACCGTGGGTGTAGTCTGATCCCGCAATGAAAACGTCCCGCTCAACCCCTAAGCCGACTCATGTTCATGAGACGCGGCCAAGAGTTCCGGAGGATATCCGCCAAGGTTTCGAGTTGCTAGGCTTAACGGAGCAGCAGCACAGAAACTATTCTGGTGCACAAAAGTTTTCCCGAAACTTCATCCGCTGCTCCAAGACCAAGTTTACCCAAGTCACATACGCGGCCTCTTCCCACTAATCTGCGATGCCAAACTGGGGAGAAGTACTCAAGGAAATTCAGCTTTGCGAATTTCGCGATCCCTTGGATCGTATTCGGCGGAAGTATTTGGACGCATTGGCCACAAAGACCGGACGTAATGTCATAGCCTACTACTCAGGTTGGCTCCAACATCCAGATGTGTCGAACACTGCCGTTGGCGATGATGACAAAAATGCGCTGATGGCTGCTGTACACGGCTTGGATCGGTCAAAGGGGCTGGATTTGTTGCTTCACACTCCCGGTGGAGACTTGGCCGCCACTGAATCCATCGTGGATTATCTCCACAAAATGTTTAATGGTGACATTCGTGCCGTGGTTCCACAGTTGGCGATGTCCGCAGGAACGATGATAGCGTGTTCTTGTCGCGAAATCGTCATGGGCAAACAATCGAATCTCGGACCGATAGATCCACAGTTCGGAGGCATTCCGGCACATGGGGTTCTTAAGGAATTCGAGGAGGCAATCGCCGCCGTAAAGGCAGATCCCGCCAGCATTTCGATCTGGCAAGTTGTTGTGGGCAAATATCACCCGACATTTATAGGTGAATGCCGCCATGCGCTGACATGGTCTTCGGACATGGTTCGTGAATGGCTCAAGCGATCCATGTTTGCCGGAATGAAAGATGCCACAAAACGTGCGACCAATGCGGTTAAATATCTGGGCGATCATGATTACACGAAGAGTCACGCGAGGCATATCCCGGTAGAAGAGGCTGAGAAACTTCTAAAAGTGCTCCGTTTGGAGGATGATGACGAAATGCAGGACTTGGTGCTCACTGTCCACCACTCGTTTATGCATACATTCGCCAACAGCGCCGCTGTGAAAATTGTCGAAAATCATAAGGGTGGAGCGATGCTGTCAATGCGAGGTAAGTGATCTTCAGCATCCGCGTGTATTTCAAGGCTCGAAAGTGGCCGACGAAAATTGTTTGCGCCTGGTGTGATTGTAGGTGTCAATATGCTTGACTAAAGAATCACTCGGGATCCTTCCCAAGTTTATTCGCCCACGATCCGTTGCGGATCTTTTGATGTGCCAAGCGAATAATTTTGTTCTCCAACACCTCATAAGACCCATCGAAAATATGATGAAATCGCCCACAGCTCTCACATTGCATCCTCGTCTCTTTGATTGTTAATCCAATAGTTTCATGCCTCGGGATTATTTGCCAGATTGAGTTGCAGGCGATGATCCGGAGTTGAGAGCAATGATAGCCCCTTAGAGTCATGAAGGGTCACCCGAATCGCGGGTGTATCTTGTGAATCGGCGCTCTGGGCAGATGGAATCGTCCAGTTCAATGCGAGGACTTGTCAGCGGCGGTTTGGTAGTCCGATAGAATGGGCGGTTTGAATACCGGATGCGG
>JBAXOF010000061.1:0-16651 GCA_037133375.1 Verrucomicrobiota bacterium
CGGAGTCTGGCGAGAAACGGCGCATAATGCACCAACTCCATCTGCCCGTCGTGATGTTCTATGATAGCCGTCAGGCTTTCCACCCAGTCGCCAGAATTCAGGTAGTGAATGGTGCCCACCTGCTTGTCCTCGGGCGTGTGGATGTGCCCGCAAATGATGCCGGCACAATCCCGGTGGCGTGCCAGTCCCTGTAGGAGTTCCTCGTAACGGTCCACGAAGCAGACCGCCGACTTGACCTTGGCCTTGATGCGTTTGCTGAGGGAGAAATATTCCTTGCCGCGCCAAGCCCGCCACAAATTGTAAACCCGATTGATCTGGAGCAGTAAATCATAACCCACCGAACCGAGCGAGGCTAGCCAGCGGTGATTGGTGGAGACACTGTCAAAGCCATCGCCGTGCACCACCAGATAACGGATGCCGTTTAATCCCTCATGGATGTGTTCCTTCAAGAACCGCACCCGCCCGAAGGCCAGCGGCAGCAGGCGCTCCAGAATGTCATCGTGGTTGCCGCGCAGATAGATCACCTCGGTGCCGTCATGCTCGGTCATCTTGAGGATTTTGCGGATCACGCGACTGTGGCTGTCTTTCCAGCGCCCGCCCCGTTGCAGTGCCCAGCCGTCAATGATGTCGCCATTGAGCACCAGCTTGCGGCAGCGGATGTGCTTGAGAAATTCGACCACCTCATCGGCCTTGCTATCGGTCGTGCCCAGATGAATGTCGGATAGAAAAACCGTCCGGCAGGAATACTTCGTCCGCTCGCCACTTTCCCGCGGGAGTTTCGGCTGGATTTTCGCGCTTTCCGCGAGGTTCGCGAGGTGTTGCTCGAATTCCACGACCACCTTGTCCCAACTGAGGGCCTGCGCGGTTTGACGGGCAGCCCGGCGCATCGGGTGGTCGGGCCGGAAAGTCAGCGTTTTCAGGGCAAGGCAGATGAATTCCGCGCAGTCGCCCGTGGCCGCCTTGAGGCCGTTATCGCCAGAATGCACATGCAATGCGCCCGCCGCAAAATCAAAGCACACCGTCACCAGGCCGCTCGCCATTCCTTCTAACAGCACATTGCCGAAGGTGTCGGTCTCGCTGGGAAACACCAGGACATCGGCGGAGGCATAGTGTCTTGCGAGGTCCTTGCCGGTTTTCAGCCCGACAAAGCGGACCCACGGGTATTGTCCGGCGAGTTTGCCGCGCAACGGACCATCACCGACCACCACGCATTGCACATCCGGGTGAGCCTGGCGCATTTGAGCAAACGTGTGCATCGCCAGTTCGAAATTTTTCTCGGGTGCCACCCGGCCCACCATCAGGGCCACCGGGGTGTCGGGCCGCGCCCCCCATTCGGCACGTAGCGTCTCGCAGCGTTGTAGCGGCGTGAAAATTTCCGTGTCCACCCCGCTTCCTAGCAGGTGGACATTGTCCACCCCTTCAGCCGCGAGCCGCGCCACCACGTCCCGTGACGGCGTGAGCGTGCAATCCGCGCGCTGGCGGAAACTTGTGTGAAAGCCGGTGGCCACAGGGATGCCCAGCGCATGGGCTGCCTTGAGTGCCGCGATCCCGAGCGGACTCTCGGTGGCCACGTGTATAGCGTCCGGCCGGTTCTTCTGCCAGCGCCCTTTGAGACCAAACTGCTTCGGTCGCTCCACCTGTACCACTTCCGAATCTGGCGGCGGCGGCATGCTGGCAGGCATTTCAATGGCCGGTGCGGAGGCTCCGGTATGGATCACATGCACCTGATGGCCGCGCTGGCGCAGGCCGGCGCTCAGGCGTCCCATGGTCATGGCCACCCCGTTGACCTCCGGCGAAAACGTGTCTGTCACAATTTCAATTCTCATGATTTATTGGGGACGCCCCATGGCCTCCGCCACCGTCCTACACCTGCCTACGGCCAGTTGCGACCGCGATTGGGTGTCAATTCCGTCACATGGCGGGTTGGAAAATTTCTGGCACGCATCCCGGCGGCCGCAATGTGACAATTTGCTTTGTGACAAAATTGTCACATGATAGGGGTTCGCGCAGCCCCTCGAACCCGTCATTACTTCGCCGTGCCCGCGCTTGAGCGGCACGTTTCAACAAAACACACAACACACAACACATGCGCAAGCAACTCGTAATCCTCGCCCTGTTCGGCAGCACCGCCATTGCGGCACACGCCCAGGCATCCCCTCAGGCCACCGGCCTGCTTACCGGCAACACCTACATCGGTGATACCACCTACGACAAACTCTGGTCCTTGTTCTCCCTCTACAAGGACGAGTCCAACCCGATCTTGCAGGAATTCAATCTGCAAGGCCGCTTGCAAGTCCAATACGCGGATGGTCACAACGACAACGGTCACTTCGACATCGAGGATTACAAAAACAGCGGCCGTCAGGAAGCCGTGTGGGGCGACCATCTCGAGGCGCGTCGCGCCTATTTCGGATTCAAGACCAAATGGTTCCAAAACTGGAAAGTCGAGGGCCAGATTGACGTTGACACGGATGGACTGGACGGTCTGCACGGCGGCCACACCCTCTACAAGGACATTTACGACCTCTACGTCACCTATGCCCCTAGCGACGCGTTCAACGCCTCGCTCGGTAAACGCGAAATCAAGTTTTCGCGCGAGCAGGAAATTTCATCCGTTGAAATTCTGACCTTTGAGCGCAGCATGCTCACCAACGCCTTACATCCCGGCAATCTGACCGGTGTCTGGGTCAACGGCAAAGGCATCCAGGAACATTGGCTCTATGAACTCGGTGCCTACGGCAATGACCAGGTCCGTGAATTCTCCAATTTCGACGGCGGGACCATCCTCACCGGCAAGATCGGTTATGATTACGCGTCCCAAGCTGGTCTTGACTGGGCGATCGCCTCGTTGCGCTATATGCACAACACGGCACCTGGCTTCAAATCCTCCAACATTGATCCCAACTACGCCGCGCCCACCACTCCGGCATTCAGCGATTGCGTCGCCCTGACCAATGACCTCATCCAAGGCCGCTTCGGCTTGACCACCGATATCCTCTACGGCGTTGGCTATCATGGCCACGCTGACCAGGCCGGCAAGACGGTTACCATCAATCAGTCCAATGTGTATGGCATCAACCTCATTCCGTCATACTTCATTGCCGACGGGCTGCAACTCGTCGGTCGGCTCCAGTATGCCGCCAGCACCGATCCTAACGGCGTGAGCCTGCCAAGCCGCTATGAATCCTCGGCCCCCTCCAAGGACAAAAAAGGCAACACCTACACCTCCGTCTACGCGGGACTCAACTATTATCTCTACGGCCACAAGCTCAAGCTCATGAACGGCATTGAGTATTCCCATCTGGGTGGTGGCGACTACGACGGTTACACCTTCCTGAGCGGCCTGCGCTTCGCGTTCTAACTTAATCCCGGGGTGCGGGTTTGAGCCCGCGTCCCTTACCTTAACTCATAAAACACACTATACATGAAAACTATCATCACCCTAATTACCGCCGCCGCCATGCTCGCCGTGGCCAACGCCCAAACCCTCAGCCTCAAGGGCAGTGACACCCTGGGTGCCAAGCTCGTCCCGCAGCTCGCTGAAGGCTTTAAAGCCGCCGGCAACACGAATGTAAAATTCGAGATTGCTGCGGAAGGATCCACCACGGCTTTTCCGGCCCTAGCCAACGGCACCGCCCAAATCGGCATGTCTTCGCGCAAGGTCAAGGATGAGGAGCGCACGTTCTGCCGCACCAAGGGCGTTTACATCAAGGAGCACCAGATCTGTTATGACATGATCTGCGTGATCGTGAACAAGAACTCCCCAGTCGCCAAGCTGACCAAGGCCCAGGTTGCCAAGATCTTCACCGGTCAAATCAAGGATTGGTCGGAAATCGGTGGGGCCCCGGGCAAAATCTCCATCTACACCCGCAACACCTCGTCCGGCACCTACAAGGATTGGCAGAAACTCGCCATGGGCGGGCGCGATTATCCGTCCAGCTCGCTCAAAATGGCCGGCAACGAACAAATCGCCCAGGAAGTCGCCAAAAACCCCGCCGGTATCGGCTATGTAGGCCTCGCCTACTCCAAGACCGCCGGCACCAAGGCGCTGGCAGTCGATGACGTCGAACCGCTGGCCAAGAACGCCAAGGGCTACGCCTACTCCCGCCCTTGCTTCTTCTATGCACCGGACAAGCCAACGGCCGAGGCAGCCACGTTCATGACCTACATTGAATCCGCTGCCGGCCAGGACATTGTCCGCCGCGTCGGCTTCATCCCGGTCAAGGATCTGTGATTTGAAATCGGGGAGAGCCGGCGTCCCGTCGGCAGTGTGCGGCATCCTGCCGCACACGGGTCCCCGACTTTTTTGACACGCGGACACTACCACTGATGCCACTGAGGGCACTGATTATATAATATTTTCAGTGAATTCAGTGGTTCTCAGTGTAATCAGCGGTTCTCTTTGTCCGAATATGTAAGATTTTCCATGCACGATCTAAATCAACGCCTGATCAATAATCTGCTTGTCTAATTTCATGTGGTTCATATTGGGACCCCCTCATCGCGCATGTCAAAGATTGCCCAAGCCCCCCATCGCTTCAGCAAGGATGGCCTCTCTCTGGAGAAAGCCATCAAATTTTTCTTTGCCTCCAATGCCGGTCTGACCATTGTTATTCTCGTGCTCATCATCGTCTTCCTGCTCAAGGAAGGCCTCGGATTTTTCCCCGGCTACCGCCGCGAGTTGGAAGTCTATCGCATCGCCGGCCTCGAATTCGTCGATCTGTCGCGCAACAACCTAACTGCCCACGAACAGTTGGCCAGCGTCCTCAACCGCGCCTACTATGCCGAGATCAACGGCAAATGTGCGTGGGAATTGAAACGCTCCCGGGAAGCGGCGGCGCTCTTCAACGCGTTCTCCGACCAAACCTCCGCCACCCGTGAGCTCATCCTCAATAATTTGGCTACCGGCATCGACCCCACCTCGGAGATGCTTGCCACGCTGAGGAGAAACCATGCGCACAACGTTCGCACGGCCCTTATCAAGCTGCCGCCCACTCCTCATCTAACATCTTTGGAGCGCGCCGCGCTCATCGCCGCGCTGGGCAGCCGCGACGTCACCGACAAGGACGATCCGCCGCTCGTCGCCACGCTAGTGGCGCAATATGCCGCGGCCCAACAAGTGCAGGCCGAACCCTTGGCTGGCCTGCGTGCCACCATTGATTCCTTCGAGGGGACTGGCTCAGACCTTTCCGCGCTGGTGTCCGAGATGACCACGGCGGTCGCCGCCACCAAGGAGGCGATTCAAAATGCGGACATTCTGGAGAAGAATCGCAAGACCCTGTTAGCTGCGGCCGCCAATGCCAAGGATCCCGCAGCCCGCGAGAGACTCATGGCGGATGCCCGCAGTTCGCTTGCGGAAAAGACTGATATCGAGGGGCCCATGCAAATCCTGATGTTGCGCAAGCCCGCCTGCATCGCCGCCCACAACGCGCTGCGTCAAACCTGCGCCGATATTCTCCCCCAGCTCCCGGCGTCGCTGTCCCAACCCGAAGCCGAGCGCCTGCTGCGCGCCGCCCGCAAGGCGGCACCGCTTTTTCTAACCGCCATGGAACAGGCACCGCAACAAATCAGCCAGTGGCGGCATGACACGCCGGTGCCGCTCAGCGCTGCGATCCGGTCCTTTCTCACCGGCAAGGACTGGGTCACGGGTGGCGAATGGCAGGATTTCTACGGCATCCTGCCCTTGCTGGTCGGCTCCCTCATGATTTCTGTCGTGGCGCTCTGTCTCGCCATTCCCTCCGGAGTCGGTGCCGCCATCTACATCAACCAATTCGCCACGCGTCATGAGCAAGCCATTGTCAAACCCGTCATTGAGTTCATCCAGGCGATTCCCTCGGTGGTGCTTGGCTTCATCGGCATCCTGGTCTTCGGCAGTGTTTTGCGGGATCTATCGCAACTGGATTCGCTGGCATGGGTGCCGGGCTTTCCGATCGAAGAGCGGCTTAACATTTTCACGGCCGGCTGCCTGCTCGCCTTGATGAGCATTCCCACCATCTTCTCACTCGCCGAGGATGCTCTCAACAACGTCCCCTCCGCCTACTCGGAAGCGTCTGACGCGCTCGGAGCCTCCCGCATTCAGACGTCCTTCCGCGTGGTCATTCCCGCCGCCTTCTCCGGCATCCTTGCCGCTGTCCTGCTAGGTCTGGGCCGCGTCATTGGTGAAACCATGGTGGTGTTGCTGGTTGCCGGCAACCGCATCAAGATTCCGGATTTCTCCAGTGGTATAGGCGCGTTTCTGCAACCGTCGCACACCCTTACCGGTATCATCGCCCAGGAGCTCGGCGAGGTTCCGCTTGGCAGCGTCCACTATCGCGCGCTGTTTGTCGTCGGCATTCTTCTCTTCATCATCGTGCTTGGCATCAATGCCACCGCCCACAAGTTCGTCAGCCGGACTCAGCACTAACATTTTTCTGTCATGCACGATCCCGAATCACTGATCCGCAAGGGACTGCCCAAGGGCCACTTCAAGGACCTTGCGGTGCGTTTGATGTTAGGAATGACCACCTATTGCATTGTCATTATTGCCGCGCTGTTGTTTTTCAAGATCATCAAGGATGGGGCTCCAGTCCTGTTCACCGCCAAGGCACCCTTTGTGAATCTCGGTTTTTTGCTGGATAAGAACGAAACCCTGCATGTCTTTGACGACGCCCAGGGCCTGCGCCACCAGTTGCCCGCCTCCCAATACAGCGCCTACGTCACGAGCCATGAGGGCGCGCCAATCTACAACGAGCAGACTTTTTCCTATTCCGGCGGTGGTATCATCGGCCCGATTGTCGGCACGGCGCTGCTGACCATCGGCTCGATGATCCTCGCCTTGTTTTTTGGCGTGAGTGCCGCCATCTATCTGTCAGAATACGCCAAGCAAAGCCCGTTTATCCACGCGGTGCGCATCGCTATTCTCAATCTGGCGGGCATTCCATCGATTGTGTTCGGACTGTTTGGCTTCTCGGTGTTTGTGCTCGCTGTGCCGGTGATCACGAGCACGCCATCGGACCGCTCGCTGCTCACGCTGCCGTTGTTCATCGGGGATGCGGTGCTCAGCTTCCAAGGCTGGAATTCCTCGTTGATGGCCGGTTGTGCCACGCTCGCCTGCATGATCCTGCCGGTCATCATCACGGCCTCGGAAGAAGCGCTGCGTGCCGTGCCGCAAGGCTTCAGGGATGCCTCGCTCGCCATGGGTGCCACCCGCTGGCAAACCATCCGCACCTGCGTCCTGCCATTCTCCATGCCCGGCATTCTTACCTCATCGTTGCTGGCCATCACCCGCGTCGCGGGTGAGACCGCGCCTATCATGTTCACCGCTGCGGTTGCCGCCAAGGACGATCTGCCGTGGCAATCTCTTGCCAACCCCTTTGATTTGCTCTCGTCGCAAGTGCAGGCCCTTCCCTATCACATCTACACCCTGGCCGCACGCATCCCGGCCTCCGAATACACTCAGCACGCCCAATACGGCTCGGTTTTTGTCTTCCTCATCCTGGTGGCCTCGCTCTCCTTCGGCTCGATGCTGCTGCGGGCCAAACTCCGCGCCAAACTCAAATGGTGACTCATCCAACAAGCCATGCCGACCCGCTGCCTCCGGCCATCCAGATCGACGGGCTATGCTTCGCCTATCAAGCGAAGCCGGCGCTTCACAACGTCACTCTCGATCTGCCCGCGCGTCAGGTCACCGCCTTCATCGGTCCTTCCGGCTGTGGCAAGACCACCTTGCTGCGGTGCTTCAACCGCATCAATGACCGCATCCCCGGCGCCCGCATCACCGGCGGCTCTATCCACATTCATGGCATTGATATCAACCGCCAGGATATTGACCTCCAGGAACTCCGTCGTCGTGTTGGCATGGTCTTTCAAAAATATAATCCGTTCCCGAAGTCCATCTATGAAAACGTGGTTTACAGCTTGCGGTTGAGCGGCATTCGCAAGCGCAACCAACTCGATGAGAGTGCGGAAACCGCGCTGCGCTCTGCCGCCCTGTGGGATGAGGTCAAGGACCGTCTGCACAGCAGTGCCATGGGTCTATCCGGCGGCCAGCAGCAACGCCTCTGCATTGCCCGCGCCATAGCCAGCCAGCCGGATATTCTCCTCATGGACGAACCCTGCGCCGCACTCGATCCCATCGCCACCCTCAAGATTGAGGAACTCCTGCACCAGTTGAAAGAGCAATACACCATAGTCATCGTCACCCACAATATGGCACAAGCCACCCGTTGTGCGGATCACACCGCCTTTATGTATCTCGGCAAACTCATCGAGTTTGGACCCACCCTGCAGATTTTCCAAACCCCGCATGACCCCCAGACCCTCGCTTATGTCACTGGCAGTTTCGGGTAAGACGCAAGACTTGAAGACGCATGACGCAAGATAAGAAATTCACAGTTCTCAATCATCCATCGGCTTTTCCAAACCTAATCTTCCTGCCCATAATTTTCCTGCCTTGTCTCTTATCTTCCTCTTTTCTTGCGTGTTGAGTCTTGCAATATTCTGTCTCTTTCCTAATAACTAACTCTTTTCCCCCTTCCGTGCCCGACCCGTCACCGAACCCGCTCCCGCCCTCGATTCAAGTGCGCGATATGCACTTCCATTACGGGCACACCTGTGCCTTGAAGGCGCTTACGCTTGACGTTCCGGACAGGCAGATAACCGCCTTCATCGGTCCATCCGGATGTGGCAAATCCACCTTGTTGCGCTGCTTCAACCGCATGAACGATGAAATCTCCGGTGCCCGTGTCACCCAAGGTTCCATCCACATCGGCGGCATCGATATCCAGGACCGCACTGTGGATGTGGTCAAACTCCGGCGTGAGGTCGGCATGGTCTTTCAAAAATCCAACCCGTTCCCGCGCAGCATCTTTGACAACGTCGCCTTCGGCCTGCAACTCCACCGCCTGGCCAACCGCAACATCCTCACGCAGGCGGTCGAGGAAGCATTGGTCGCCGCCGCTCTCTGGGATGAGGTCAAGGACCGCTTGCACGAGTCCGCCCTCGGCCTCTCCGGTGGCCAACAACAACGCCTGTGCATCGCCCGCAGCCTCGCCGTCAAGCCCCGCATCATCCTCATGGACGAACCCTGCAGCGCGCTGGATCCGATTGCCACCGCCAAGGTGGAAGATCTCATCCGGACTCTCAGGCAACAATACACCATCATCATTGTCACCCACAGCATGCAACAAGCCGCCCGCGTCTCCGATCACACCGCTTTTTTCTATCTGGGCGAACTCATTGAATTCTCCGACACCCTCAAACTCTTCAGTAATCCCGCTAACAAACTCACCGAAGATTACCTCAGGGGAACCTTTGGATAACTATTAACTAACAACTCATTCGCCCCCATGCCACAACACATATACAGCGATTACGACCACGCCATCCGCCGCCTTCAAGAAGATCTCCTGACGATGGCCACGCTGGCCCGTCAGAACCTCGAGCAGGCCATGCAAGCGCTGCTGCGGGCCGACACTGATCTGGCCAACACCGTGATCGCCGCAGACTCGGATGTGGACGAACTCGAGCGCAAGGTCGATCAGATCGGCATGGAAATCCTCGTCCGGTTCCATCCGGTTGCCACCGATCTGCGCCTCATCATCGCGTCGATGAAAATCAGCACCAATCTCGAGCGCATCTCCGATCACGCTGTGAACATCGCCAAGCGCGCCCGTAAAATCAACAAAGGCCAACCCTTGCCGGAAGTCCAGTGGCTGGAGCCTCTCTATGCCCAGACCTACGCCCTGTTGCGCGATGCCTTGGATTCTTACACTAATCACGACCCGGCCCTCGGCCAGGC
Organism: Verrucomicrobiota bacterium; assembly: GCA_037133375.1. Classification (GTDB taxonomy): domain Bacteria; phylum Verrucomicrobiota; class Verrucomicrobiia; order Verrucomicrobiales; family Akkermansiaceae; genus Luteolibacter. The sequence goes on from JBAXOF010000061.1 coordinate 9,779, forward strand.
GCTCCACGCCAAGGACAAGGAACTTGACCGACTCCACAAGCAACTTGCCCGCAGCCTCAGCAGTCAACTCGAAACGGCCAATGGCCGTTCGGACGCCTGGCTCCATCTGATCTTCATCGCTCGCTCGCTGGAACGCATCGGCGATCTCTCCGTCAATATCGGTGAGGAAACCGTCTTCCTCGAAAGTGCCATAGACATCCGCCACGAATACCGCAAACAAGCACTTGAATCCAACCCGCCACTGCTATGAGCCGCATCCTTGTCATCGAAGACGAAACCGACATCGCGGATCTCATCGACCTGCATTTGCGCCGCGATGGTTTCACCCCAGTCCTCGCCCATGATGGCATCACCGGTTTGGCCCTCGCCAAATCCGAATGTCCCGCCCTGGTGCTCTTGGATCTGATGTTGCCGGGCATGGACGGCGTGCGCGTGTTCAAGGAACTGCGCCGCGACCCGCGCACCCTGCACACTCCTGTCATCATGCTCACGGCCCGCGCCCAGACCGAGGACCGCGTTGCCGGCCTTGAACTCGGCGCCGATGATTACATCACCAAGCCTTTCTCACCCAAGGAACTGCTGCTGCGCGTCAAAGCCGTGCTCAAGCGCGTCGCCCCCCCCAGCGAAACTTCCGGCACCAGCCACTTTCGCTTCGATCCCGCCAGCCTCCAATGCTATGCCGGCAACCAACCGCTCGATCTAACGCAAACTGAATACAAGCTCCTCCAATACCTTTGCGAGCACGCCAACCAAGCCTGTGATCGGACCGCCCTGCTGCGCTCGGTCTGGGGCTACAGCGACGCCGCCAATTCCCGCACGCTCGATACCCACATCAAACGCCTGCGCGTCAAACTCGGCACCCTTGCTGATTGCCTCGAAACCGTCCGCGGCACCGGCTACATGATTCGCAGCGCGCCGCCGCCACAATCCTCCGCATTCTAACTAATCGTTCGTCACATTCGTCATCGGCGGTTGGGGCGGCAGCTGCGTCGGCATCTCCTGCATCCAATTCCAATCGGCGGATGAAAACGAGACCACCAACTGGATCGAGTTTGAGATGAAAAAGTGGTATCAAATCCGCATGGAAGTCCGTGAGAACCGACTCAAGGGGTTTATTGATGAGCGGCAGATTTTTGATGCCGACACGACGGGCAAGAAGCTCAACCTGCGCTTCGGCGAGATCGAGTATTGCAAGCCACTTGGCCTAGCGACTTACCGCACGCAGGGCGAAGTCAAAAACCTAACAATCAAGCCACTGCCGCCCGAAGCCAAGTGAGGGCTTATCATGGTTTTGTCACCAAGCCCATCTCGATGAGTTGCAGCATCAGGTCGGCGACCAATTCGCTGGTGTAGGGGCTGCCGCGCCACTCAAACCCTTGGCCGCGCTCCAGCCAGGGATCAGCGATGGCCTCGGTCATGGCACCCATGTAGGTGCCAGCGGGGATTTGGGTATGGAAATTCAATTGCATGACGCGGTTCCTGAGTTGCTCAAACAACGGGTTGCCGGTTTTCTTGAACAAGCGGTCGAGGCATTGGAGCTTGCGGTTGCCGTAGCAATAGACGGAATACTGGTTGAAATGCTGCTGCTCGCTGTGGGCGCATTGTGTGGGCGCCTTGACCCAACTGAGTTGCTTGGGACACCAATAGAGCAGGCCGTAATGGGCATTGGCCACTGCGCGCTCAAGGCATTCCTTGTCACCGGTGCGGTCGTGTTTGTCTAACCAATACTCCACGATGGCATAGATGCTGTCCTGTTCAAAATCGCCCGGAGGCAAGTCCGGATGGGCACCGGTATACCAGAATCGGCCCTCGATATTTTGCCGCAGGCAGCGCTCCTGGTCTGCGCTGGCCTGCAGGCAGCGCGCATCGCCGGTGATTTTGGCGATGATGGGCAAGCCCACCAGCATGCGGCCGTTGACCACGGACTCGGAGTTCTTGCCGCTAGCAATTTCGAGCACTTGTGGGAAGCCGCCGTCCGGGTTCTGCTGTGCCAGCACCCAATCAAGCGAGCGCATTGCCGCCTGATACCAATCCTGCCGGTCCACGCCATCTTTTTCCTTCACCCGTTGCCAGGTTTGGAGGATGTAGCGGACCATCCACGCGTTGATGTCCACCTTGTAGCCGTCGTGATGCCAATCCCAACTGCAAAACCCGTCAGCCGTCGCCCCGCCCGGACGTGCTTCTTTTTTAAAATACCAACTGGTGTGGAAAGCCCCGTTAGGTTGTTGCCCCTTGAGCGCGAAGTCGATCTGCTCGAATGCGCGGTCGCGCCATAGTTTCTCGCCGGTGAGCTCGTGGAGGCGATATTCATAGTAGGCGATATACGGGTTGTTGCCGACATAGACGAACGGTGTGCCGCGGTGATGCTCGTAGCCAATGCCCGGCTTCCAACTCTCCATCTTGCGGCGGCCCTCCAGCGCGAGCACGAAGGCTTCCTGCGGCGTGCGCACCGTGAGCGAATCGTCCACCTTGTAATTGTTGGCCATCATCCACGTTTGCATGATGCCACTGATTGCGGCGGGGAAGCCACTCGCGTCGCTCAGAAACAACTGCAACGGCAATTCGTAGGCCGTGCCGGTTGTTAGCTTGCCGCCACCGCAGCGGAATTGCGGTGCCGTCTGGCGGTTGGCAAAGTGAAACCCGGTGCTGCCGGTCCATGTGTTAGGGTTGAGGTAATCCGAGTTGCTGTCGATGGCGAAAAGCAGCACCAGCGACAGGTCGGGCCGATAGACCAGAGCCCCCGGCACGCCGCAATAGCGCATTGGCGCAATGGCCGCCTCGGCACTGTTGCCTGCCCACGGATAACTCTGGACCCGCCAGTCATTGGCGAATCCATCATGATATGACACGCACACCTCCCAGCCATTGAGATCCTTGTCCGCCGCCCATTTCGCCGTGAGCTTGACCGCCGCCAACTCAGCGTTCAGTCCTACTTCCAGCGCCCAGGAGAATTGCACGCCATCGATCTCTTGCTGGCCTTTCAGACAGGCGTTCAGGGCATCTATTCTGGTGCATTGTGCCGCCGCCAGCCAGCGGACTTCGCCGCTCTTGGTGTTGCGCAAAGCCAGCACGCCTTGGGTTGCCGGTTGCTCCACTGGTTTGTCGTGGAATATGAGCGATCCCATGGTCCAACCGCCCGCCGTCTCCAACAATTCAAGCCGCACTCCGGCGCGGTTGGCAAGTATCATGATGTTAGGGCTATCTGTCTCAGCCATGACCGCAGGGCCAGCCCGGGCCAGCGCCGTGGGCGCTTCAAACTCGCCCTTGGCAACCAGTAACTCCGGCTTGCCATTGAGCGGAATCCGGAATGGCGCGTCCGGTTGGTCCCGGCCGGCAGCACAGGTTAGGGAAAGTGCCGCAGCGATCAGGGTGGGCCACAGGGTTTTCATATGTTAGATTGTTCTGGCGGGAAGCGCCGCGCGCTAAGGCACTGTAAACAAATGACTATTATGTTAGAAAAAGGATTGAAGAGTTACGGTAAAATGATGGTGAGGCAAAATGATGCAGCAAGAAAATGAGACCCGGAATCATTGATATTAGCTTCCATCATTTTATCTTGTCATCAGGAATGTTTGAGCATGATTTGGAGGATGAAGTTGCTGGTGTTGCGGGCGCGGTCAAAAACCCGGTCCAAAATCTCGTAGAGATCCCGCACCATGAGCGAAGTCATCGGCTCATGGTGGCCCTGATACAACTGCACCACGGCGTTGGTGAAGAGTTTGTCCGCATCGCTCTTGATACGTTGCAGGATATCGTTCTGCTGTTTGGCGGCACCGACGCTGCCCCCGCTGCGGAGCCCACGACCATCCGCTGGAGGGTGGCGGCAGCCTCTTCGAGCATGGCGACTTGGACAGCGAAGATTCCGCTCGGGATGTGGGCCGCGCACAGCATGTGGCGTTCGGCAAAGCGGCGGACGCCCTTGCTGATGCGGTTGAGGCCGAGGGCCAAGGCCACCAAGTCGCCGTGGTCGAGGCGACTGGCACCGCGCTGGCATAGCAAGACGTCGATTTGGCCCTTGATTTCCTGTTCTTTGGCGCGCGCCTGAACAAACGAGGCCAGCGATAGGGCGGGGTTCGGGCTGGTCAGGAGCTGATCCAGAGCCTTCACTGTGGCCTGCACTTCTGAGGTCGCGGCTTCAAGCAGGGTCGCAAAACGATCCTCCCGAACAAACAAATTCGCAATAAATCCCATGGTGGCGGGCGCTTGTCACATGGAATTCACCGGCTTGTAAAGCGGATTCGCCGGGCATTCCGGTGCGTGGTCTGGCACCACCTCCACGCCATCCTTGACGTGGCAGCGGTTTGCCCTAGTCTGATTGAGTTCAGCTTGCCCAGACTCAGACACCACCATCTCCATGCTCCTCCAATTTTTCAAAATGAACGGTGCCGGCAATGATTTTATCATAGTCGATAATCGCGACCTTTCGCTCACCGCCGCCTTGGATGCGGACACGATTGCCGCGCTATGCGATCGCAACCGCGGCATTGGTGCCGACGGGTTGTTAGCCGTCGAACCGGCGCGCAAGGGGGCGGACTACCGGTTCCGCTACTACAACGCGGATGGCGGCGAGGCGGAAATGTGCGGCAACGGGGCGCGTTGTTTCGGCCGCTTCACAGCCCATCTGGGCGAGACCTTGCGCGAGCGCGTCAGTTTTGAGACAATGGTTGGCACGCTCACCGCCGAATTGATCGGTGACAATGTCCGCATTGCCATGTCGGTGCCCAAAGATCTCAAGCTCCACACCGGTGCCAGAGTGCCCGGTCTGGATGCGCCCCTGCACTTCATCAACAGCGGGGTGCCACACGCGGTCGCCTTTGTCGAAAGCCCGGAGGCACTGGATGCGTTCGATGTCACCCGGCATGGCAGTGCAATCCGCCATCATCTGGCATTTGCGCCGGCGGGCACCAACGCCAATTTTGTGGCGGTGCTCGCCCCGGACCACATTTCCATCCGCACTTTTGAGCGCGGCGTGGAGGATGAAACCCTCGCCTGCGGCACCGGCATGGTGGCCTCCGCCTTGGTCCACCACCTGCTCACCGGCGCGCCAAGTCCGATCAAGGTGGACGTGGAGGGCGGCGACACCTTGGAAATCGGGTTTGAGCAATCCGGCGACCAGGGGTTTAAAAACGTCACCCTTACGGGGCCGGCGGACTTTGTGTTTGAGGGCGAGATAGATATCTGACATCCGGCTGAAAATACGGCTTGGATGAATGGGCTGCATCGTTTAGATTCCGTCCGCCATGCAATTTTCAGGCACCTACACTGCCCTTATCACCCCGTTCCGCGACGGCCATATCGACGTTTCCGCATTTCAGGCCCTGATTGAGCGCCAGATCGCGGGGGGCGTGGATGGCATCGTCCCCTGCGGCACCACCGGTGAATCCCCGACGCTCGATACCGATGAACACATCGAGGTGATCCGCCTGGCCATTGAGTTTGCCGCAGGGCGCTGCGCAGTGGTGGCTGGAACCGGCTCCAACGCGACGGCCGAGGCGATCGAACTGACCGTCGCCGCCGAGCAACTCGGGGCCAGCGCCTCGCTGCAAGTTTGCCCCTACTACAACAAGCCCCAACAGGACGGGCTCTACCTGCATTTCAAGGCCATCGCGGAGGCCACCAAGCTGCCGCTCATGCTCTACAGCGTGCCCGGCCGCTCCGTCATTGAAATCGCCCCGGAAACCGTCGCCCGCCTCGCCACGGATTTTCCTAACATCAGGGCCATCAAAGAAGCGGGTGGTTCGGTCGATCGCGTCAACCAATTGCTCCAAGTGGTGCCGGAGGACTTCGGCACTCTGTGTGGCGACGATCCGCTCACCCTGCCATTCATTGCCTGTGGTGCCATCGGCTTGGTGTCAGTGGCGTCCAACCTGATTCCGGATGTCATCGCACGTCTGGTGCGCGCCTGTCTGAACGGTTCGTTCGATGAAGCGCTGGCCATTCAAAAGCAATACTATCCGCTCATGCGCGGCTTGATGTCCCTCGATGTCAATCCGGTGCCGATTAAATCCGCCCTCGCCCTGCAAGGCCATTGCACGCCGGAGTTGCGTCTGCCGCTCGCCCCGCTGTCTGCCGCCAACACCGAACGTTTAGCCGCCCTGCTCGAATCCTACAATTTACTTCCCTGATGCTAACTTGCGGTTTGCCTCTAACGTCTAACCTCTAACCTCCCCCCCACCATGTCCAAACTCTACATTCCAGGTCCCATCAATGTTTCCAAGGAAACCTTTGCCGCCATGAGCCAGCCGATGATCGGCCATCGTGGCAGTGAATTCGAGGTGCTGTATGCGTCCACCCAGCCGGTGCTGCAACAACTCGCCGGCACCACGCGGCCGCTGTTTCTATCCACCTCATCGGCATGGGGGGTGATGGAGGCCTCGCTGCGCAATCTGTGCGGGAAAAAGGTGCTGACGCTGTGCTGTGGCGCATTCTCCGACAAGTGGTTCGATGTGGCCAACAAATTGGGTCTCGCCGCCGAGAAAATCCAGGTTGAGTGGGGTGAAGCCATCAGCCCGGAAGTTGTGCGCGCCAAGCTTGCGGAAGGCGGGTTTGACCTGGTCACCCTCATTCATAACGAGACGTCCACCGGGGTTATGAACGATCTGCCGGCCATTGCCAAGGTGGTCAAGTCCTTCCCCGGCGTGCTGCTTGTGGTGGATGCCGTTTCCTCGTTCTCCGCGATGCCTTTTGCGATGGACGCCCTTGGCATCGACGTCCTGCTGGCCGGCGTGCAGAAGGCGCTGGCGTTGCCGCCGGGACTGGCGGTTTTCGCTTGTTCGGAAGCGGCCTTGGAGCGCGCCAAGAGCCTGCCTAACCGGGGTTACTATTTTGATTTCATCGAGTTTGCCAAGAACGCGGAAAAGAACAACACGCCAT
>JBAXOF010000062.1:0-16433 GCA_037133375.1 Verrucomicrobiota bacterium
GCAGCAACTCAGCGTGCATCACAAGGAGTTCGCGCTGCTCGCCATGAAATTTTGACTCACTACAGAACACTCCCATAAGCGTGACCTCAGCGCGCGGGGTCCTCATCGACGGTTTCGTCGCGCTGATAGATCGGGAGTTGGCGCCATGGCACGGTGAAGGCCAGCACCATCATCGCGGTGCCATAGATGCGCCCGGCTTCCTGGCTTTCCCATGAGCCATCGGGCGCTTGCTTCGGCAGATAGGTGGCATACATCCAGTTGGCGTATTCCTGCCAATGGCGGCCGCCGATTTGGAACATGGCTTGGGCATTGTAGTAATTGCCATAGAAGGCGAATTGGCCGCCGCTGAGTTCGCGGAAATGGCGCAACAACCAATCGGCGGCACGCTTGGTGCGATCGGTGCCGTGTTCGCCGCAGAGTTCGAGGCAGAGCAGGCCCATGCCGGTTAGAGTGAGTGCCTTGTCGTCCTGACCGGTGTAGCCGAAGCAGCCGTCCTTTTCCTTTTGGTGGCGGTGAAGGTAATCGATGGCGGCAAGGATCGCCTCGTCGGGGATGGGGGCGCCGTTGAGCTTGGCGGAGCGCAGCGCCATGAGCGCCCACCCGGAACAGGAGGTGTCGGAATCGTTAGACCCGGGATGATAGCGCCAACCGCCGCGATTGTTGGCATCCTTCTTGACGGCCTGGGCACGCAGGATGAGGGCGAGCGCCTTGGGCAACGCGGCGGAGATGCGGCGTTGGCGTTCCGGATCGACCATGCCGCTGGCTTCTGATAGAAACAAGGTGGCGATGTTGTGGGCATACATCGGGCCGCTGCCGCCACTGCCTTTTTCAAACACGCCGTCGGGTTTTTGGCTGGCGAGGATGAAGTCGATGCAACGGTTGAGCGCGGTGGTGTAGGGCCCCTCGGTGGGCAGGTGGCCCTTGGACAAAAACGCCATGCCAACCAGGGCCGGCACGCCGACCGAGTCGCCGTATGACCCCTCGAAGGAGCCACTGGGTTTCTGGACGCGTTGCAGATAGGTGAGGGCGTTTTCGACCACCGGGTCCGCCTTGGCCCGCCACTGGGCGAAGACCGGATCAAGCGCGGGCTGTTGGGCGCGGGCTGGATGGGCGAGAAGCAGCAACGCAACCACCGCTTGAGTAAATAGAGCGCAATTGGCAAATTTCCAAGGCAGGGACCTTTCTCCGAAAGGTCCGGCGGGGGCAAGGGCGGGGGCACCTTGGATAGATCGAATCACCCTAGATCGGTTGGAAGTCCATGAGCGCGTGAACCGCCACAGGCGACGGGGAAGGGCGAGTGTTGGCCCTGCAATCCGCAGCGCCATCCCACCCACCGGACGCCTTGGAAAGGCGTCCCTGCCATTTTTCACACAGGCGCTGGGAAAAGTCGGATTCATCGTTGGCTGCCTTTGGAGATTTGTTCGAAGTAGCGCCGCACCAGGTCGCGGTATTCCTCCGGCAGGGCGATGGCGGACCCACCCCCAACCTCGGATTTGAGCGAGGTCTTGATTTTTTCCCAATCCGCAACGGATATGCCAAGCTTGGCCAGCTCCGGCGGCACGCCAGGCGCCCCCTGCGCCGTGCGCAACGACGCGTCCGGATTGGTGCCGGGCTGACCCGGCTGACCCGGCTGACCCGGCTGACCCGGCTGACCCGGCTGACCCGGCTGGCCGGTTTTTCCAGACTGGCCGGGTTTTCCAGACTGGCCGGGTTTTCCGGGTGCTTGGCCTTGCATGGCGCTCATGGTGGCGGCGGCGGCTTGGGCGAGGGCTTCGGCGGCGGCGTTGGCCTCGCTGGCGGCCTCGGCCTGGGTGTTGGATGTGGCGGCATGGGATGCCTGTTGGAAAGCCTCGGCGAGAGCTTGGCCGGGCACCGGTGCTTGTTGGGAGCTGGCCTGTTGGGCACTCGCCTGTTGGGCTGCCTGGGTGGCTTGGGCTGCTTGTTGGGTTGCCTCGGCGGCGGCTTGGGTGAGTTGGCTGGCGGCCTGTTCGAGTTGTTGGGCGGACTGGCCGTGGCTGGCGGCGGCTTCCGACGGTTTCCCTTGGGAGCTGGCCTGGGCCGCTTGTTGGGCTTGGCTGGCCGCTTGTTGGGATGACTGCGCCGCTTGTTGCAGCGGGCCGGAGGGGCCATTCACTTGCGGTGCCTCGCGGATGGCTTCGGCGAGTTGCGCGGCGGCCGCGGCCGCTTGTTGCTCTGCTGCTTGGGTGTTAGATGGACTGGTCGGACTGGTCGGGTTCTGGTCCTGTTGTTGGAGGGCGGCTTGGGCGGCGGCCTGTTCGCGGGCTTGGGCGGCGAGTTGGCTCGTTTGTTGGGCTTGTTGGGCGAGGGCGGCGGCTTGGGCTTGCGGGTGTTGTTGGGCGTCCTGGCGGATGGCCTCGGCGACGCGATTTTGTTGTTGCTGCCATGGGGCGGGCGGCGCGTCCTGCGCGGCCTGCGCTTGGGGGTTTTGGGCGAGCGCTTGTTCGGCTTGGCGGGCGAGTTCGCGTTGTTGTTGTTCAAGTTCCTTGAGGCGGGCGAAATCCTGCGCTTGCGGTTCACTGCGTTGCAGGTCATCGCGCAATTTTTCCAATTGCCGTTCCGCCTTGACGGCGTTGTCACGGGCGGCGGCGGTGCTTTGGTCGCGCTGTTGCGGGCTGTCCTGCAACGGCGCGTTTTCCAATTGTTGCCGTGCCTGCTCGACGGTGGCCGCAGCCTGGCGCACCTCCGGCACCATCGCGGCGTTGATAGATTCCTGCAGGCGTTCGGCAAATTGGCCGAGTTTCTCCCGGGCTTCGGCGAGTTGTTCACGGGCTTGGCCGAGTTCCTTGCGGGCTTCCTCCGGCAATTTCTCCTGTTGCATTTCAGGGCGGCGGCGGTCGATCTTTTCCTGTGCCTGTTGGACCATCTGCCGCGCCTGCTCAATCGATTCGCGGGCGTCCGACTGCGCGGCGGCCACTTCCTGCCGTGCCAGCGACTGGGCACCGTCGTCGATGCGCAAAGTGACCCACTCGCTGGTGCCGACGCCCGGGCCGCCGAGGGTGGCGGGGCGGCAATCCTCAACCCGCATGCGGACTTTGAAAACGCGGGTTTGCGGCCAACGGCTAACCAAACCGGCGACCGACTGCCGGCTGCGGCCGCGCCACAGCGGCGGTTCCGTGCGGCCGATGCGCGGCGGCGTATCCACCGGCAGTCTGGCGCCGGCACCGGGTTCGGGTTGGACTTCCAAATGCAGCGCGCCGAGGCCGATGTCATCGGTGACCTCGTAGTCCCGTTCTAACATATCATCCGGGCGCATGCGAAGTTCCTTTTGGATCGTGCTGAGCCATTTCACTTCCGGCGGGGTATCGCGGCGGGACTCGATGGCAAACCGGGCGGCGTCGAACTCGCGGGCGAGGCGGTGTTTGAACACCACGCGGCCCGCACTGTGACCGGGCTTTTCAAGCGTCCAACGGGACGACAGATTGCCTCCGTCCGCCGCACGTTCCAAACTGGTGGTGCCGGCCGTTTCATCATCAATTTCCAAGCGCACGGCATCGACCGGCATGCTCAGCTTCGCCAGCAACTCCACCTTGGTGCCAGCCAGCGCGGCGATGCGATCCCCTAACGCCTGCTCGCGCAGCGCCCAACCGGTATAGGCGGGAAACTCCAGACGCACCCGCGGCTCGATCAAGCGCGGTTGTGGCAAAACGGTGACGCGGTAGCGATCGCTGGATTCACGGCCGCTACGGACCTCGTATTCAAAACTGCGCCCAACGCGTCCTGACTGATAGATTGAACCCTTGTCGCGCAGTTCCATCAACATCACCAGTGACGGACCATCAGTCGGATAGATAACGAGTTCGAGTGCCTGGCGCGGGCCGGCGCTATGGCGGGCGGAGATTTGCAGGGTGTCGCCTTCGAAAATCTCGACCGATCCCGGCTTGACGGCGATGCGCCCGGCGGCGTTGCCGAAATGGGAGGTGGGCACCAGCGCCCGCACCACGTTGCGCACCGTGGTGCCCGGCCAACCGACAAACATCACGGCCCATACGCACGCCAAGGCGAGAGCCGGCCACAGCCAGTGGCGGGCCCGGCGGGTGCTTACCTCCACCTGCGGGTCGATCCGCTCGAGGCAACCCGCCGCCTCCTTGGCTAACACGTTGACCAAGCGGGACGACATGCCGGTGTCGCCGCGGGTCGAGAATTCGAGCACGGTGCTGACGCGTTCATCGAGTTCGGGGTGGCGGATTTCCAGCCAGCGGGCGATGCGGACCAAGGCAAGCGGCCGGCGCAACGGCAAATACCACCAAATGACGGCCACTGTGAGCACGGTGGCGAGCCAGACACACGGACACAGCCAGCGGATGAAAGTGGGCAAGGGCGCAAAAGCATACTCGATGACCACGAGCGCGAGCAACCCGGCAAGGGCGGAAACGACTGTGATGAGAGCCCCGCGGGTGGCGATCACCCTGCGGATGCGTTGGCGCAACCGATTGAGCACCGGCTTGATGCGCGGGGCGGCGGGACTGGATGAGTTAGAGGTCATGGCCGGAATTCAGGGGGCTTTACGGCAGGCCGGCGCTGCGTCGCAACCACCACTCTAGGGTGAGAACGAACGCAAGCACAGCAAAAATCAAGGCGTTGTCCCAGAGGGAGGTTTCACGAACTTCGAGGCGGTTGGTACCTTCGGTTAGAAACAAGGGGACCAGCGCGGCAATGTCTGCCGGGGCGACCACCTTGCCGCCGGAGGCGGTGGCGGCGGTTTCCAGCAGCGGGCGGTCAAGGGTGGTTTCGACCAATTCAAGCGGCCCGCTGGTGCCCGTGACTCTCACACTAGTGGTCAGCATCAGCTTGTTTTCCGCACCTAACAAAATGGCCGCCTGCTTGCCAACGAGGCGCACGCCATACACGCCGGGGTCGCGGATGGGTGCGGCTTTGCCCATGTGGAGGCCGTTGGAATCGGCGATGCTGGTGAGCGGCACGGTGGCCATCACCTTGCCATCGCGCAGAATTTCGGCACGCAGCGATGGATCGACCACCGGACTGAGACCGGCATCGCGCAACCGGGCGGTGATAAGCAGCGGATCATCGGGAGTGTAGGTGAGTTGGTCGGTGCCCAAGGCCACATGGTTGGATCCGGCGCGCAGCAAAGGCCCGGCACCCCAGCGCACGAGATTGCCCCAGAAGCGGTGATGGTGGATATCCCCAGCTCCCTCGCGCAGACGCCAGGTCCGGTCGGTTAGAACGGCGGCCACCTTGCCGTGGCCGGTCTGGCGGGTGACCAGCAACGCGCGTCTTGCCTCGATTTCGCGGCGGCGGGCGAGGTGGTCGAGCGCGGGGCCGAGCGCGGTGGCATCGTCGGCATCGGTGGTGGCCGAGGCCTCATCGGCGGCGGTCAAGAGGATCTCGGCACCGTCTTTCACGCTGTTGACCGGATGTCGCCACTGGAGGGCCGGGAAGGCGGACCATGCCTGCTCGTTGGCAATGCTGCCGGTGGCGTGGCGGGTCGCCGGATGGTTGCGGCCTTCGGCTGTTAGAGCGAGCCGGAACGGGGGCCAGGGCTCGGTGATCTGGCTGTTGTAATTCCAATCCGGATCAAGCGGCAAGAGGTCGCGGGCGGCGCTGGCGGTGAGCGCGTGGGGCATGTGATTGGGCCCGGCGACAAAAACTAACAAGGCGCCGCGTTCGTTGACACAGCGGGAAATGAGCGACCACGTCGCGTCCGGGATCGCGGCGGGCGGCAGGTCGCCGAGAATGATGACGTCGAACTTGCGCCATTCGGTTTCGTTTTCCGGCAGGCGGGTGGCGGCGGCCTGGCCGAAGGGCCGTGCGGCCGACGCGGCGACGTCGGGTTGGGACAAACCCTCGGCTTGTTCCGGGTTGAGCAACAGCCATTGCAGGTGGACCGACTTGTCACGACCATAGAACAAGTTGCGGAGGTAGCGGAATTCCCAGCGCGGGAGCGCATCGACTAACAACACGTTGGTGCGGGCTTCGGTGATCGAAGTTTCGAAAGCCCAGCGGTTGTTATCGGGGAAACGTTCGCCCTCGAGCGGGCTGATTTCCACCTGATAGCCACTGGTGCCGCCTTGCGCGGGCAGATGCACGAACTTGACCTCCTCGCGATGGCGGTCCTGCGGAATGGATATTTCCTTTTCCTCAATAAGCTTGCCGCCACAGGTGAGCCGCGCCTTGGCCAGCTTGCCCTTGTAGCCGTCAAACTTCAGATCCGCGGAAACCCGCATCCGGTCGCCAAGGTGGATCGCGTCCGGTGCCCGCACGGCCAGCACCGCAGCGTCACGCGGCGCGTTGGGACTGCCGACGGCAACAATCCCTAACGGGGCGTCGAGAATCCCGAAGCGGCGGGCGCTGTCCTCGACGCGTGACGGGCGGTTGTGGCGGCCATCGGTGAGCAACAACGCGCCGGCGAGTTCATCGGGCGGGATTTGTTCTAACACGCCGTCGAGCGCGGCGGCGATGTCAGTGGCTTGGTTCCAACCCGCAGCGGCGGAGCGGGTGTCGCCTTCCGGGCTGCGGGCAAAGAAAAATTCGCGCAGGTGGACGCGCGCGCCGAGTTGTTTGAGGATGCCGGACTGGGTGACGGCCTCGCGGGCGATCATGGCGCGGGTGCGGACGCTGCCATCATCTATCAGGTTCATCGACGCCGACTGGTCCCAGAGCACGGCGACCTGGCGGTCAAGCCGGCGCTTCACCGTGCGGACGTAGGCGGGCTCGAGGAGGATCCAGACTAACAAACCGAACGCGGTGAGGCGCAGCGCAATCAACTGGCGGGACCGCTGCCGGCCGAGCGTGGCGGATTCGTAACGATACAGCAGCACTAACAACTCCGCGGCCGCCGCCAACCCGCAGGCGAGGGTGCCGGGCGGCCAACCAGGAGCGATGCGGATCATGCTGCCGAGCACGGCCAGCAGTGCCCACAGAACGACGGCCACCGCCGCCACCCGCGCCGCACTTGGCCACCATCCGCGCCAATTCATCGCCAGGCTCCTTCCTCTAACGACAGCGGCGACGCATCACCGAAGTCGATGCGGACCTCATCGCCGGCACGCCGCGAGCGCGAGACCCAACGCGCAAGGGCGGTTTCTAACAAAAGCAGCAGCAACGCGGCCTGGGCCACGGTGCGGGCGATCTCGCGGCCGAACCCATGGCCGGCGAGCACCGCCACGACGTCGGCGGTGGATTGGGGTATAATCACATCGGTGCGGGCTCGCAATTGCGCCAGATCCGCGTCGTTCCACGGGTCGAGGCGGCTCTCGGCTATTTCACCGCGCACCACCACCGGCAGCGGAGTGGTGCCGGACGTTCCGGTGATCGACTCGCGGAGGGCGGGCGCCAGCTTGACCTGATAGAGACCGGGCACGGCTGGGCCGTCGATGCGGAGTTCGCGCCCGCGCCTGCCTAACAAAACCGTGGCCTTGCGGGCGTGGCCGAGCGGGTCGATGGCCTCGCCGGCTGGCGCCTGCTTATCGCCGGCAGGGATCCAGGCGGTGGAGGGAATGAGTTGGCGGGCACCGCCGGGCGGCGTCCAGAACAAGCGCACGCTGGCCGGGCCGGTGGCTTGCTCATACAGCGCCTCGCAGGCAACCGGCTTGCCGGCCTCCAGATGCACCCGGGCTTTTTGCACCGCTTGGTTGGCTTGTTGATCCAGAACCGTCTTGCCGGCGAGCTTGACGGTGAGACGTTCGACCACCTGTGCTTCTAGCAGATAGTCACCACTGATCTGCGGCAGCAGGCTGGCCTTCCATTGCACGGCGAAGTTGCCCGCCGGCACGTTAGGAGCCGGGGCCTTGCCGTTCCAATTGAAATCAATCGCCGGATCAATCCGCTCTAACAACGGCTTGGCAAACGTTTCATTGCGGCGGAAATAGGCGGCGGCAAGTCCGCCGGACGAGCGCGAGTCCAACGCCACCGACGGGTTCCATGCGGCGTCGAGGTTCCACTCGATGCCGCCGCCGGCGGCCCAGGCGACGAGTTCCTGGACGAGGGGAACGAAAGCGGCGCGGCCGGGCAGATTGCCGGCGCGGGCGTCAAAGGCGCAAGTGGCGACGACACAGCGGCCGCGCCCGTAGCCGCGCGTGGCGAGGAAGGGATCGGCATTGGCAAAGGTGGCGGCCAGCGTGCCATTGTTAGGCACCAGCGTGGACTTGCGCCAGCGCCGGATCACCGCGCCGCCCAGGTCGGAACGCCGTTCGTCCGCAGCCCACGCCAGCGCGGCATGGCGAAAGCTGTTAGGTTGCGGCGACACCCCCTTTTCCGCCACGGCTTCCACCCCCAATGCCAAGGGCAACAGCGGGCCATCCGGACCATCCCATGCGTTGTAAAACGCCGGATCCGCCCGCGGTCCCGCCACCACCACCAGCCCACTGCCGGCCGCCGTGCGATCGGCCACCACCGCAGCCAGCGCGGTCGGCAGGCGGGCAACGTCGGCCAGGACCAGCACATCGGCACCTGTTAGGAGTTCGGCAGTCACTTCGGGGGCGGGGATGACGACCGGATTCATCAGGAAATCTTTGCCAGCTTGGCCACCGCGGACCACCGCGGCGGCGGGAGCCAGGGCCAGCGCGGTGTGGCCGGCGGCGCGTTCAAAAAAACTGCCGGCTGGGTTGCCATCGACTAACACTACCCGCAACGCCTGGCGCGCCGTCACCACGCAGTCGGCACGGTCGTCACCGGGGATTTCATCGTGTCCGGTGAGCCGGGCGGTGACCAAATGTTGGCCCGGAGCGGCGAAGCGGTGGCGGGTTTCGATGGTTTGCGTTTGGCCGGGAATGAGCAGGCCAAGCACTTCGCGGGCGACTTGTTTGTCATCGACCTCGATGCGCAATTCGCCAGGCATGACAGGTTGGTTGCCGGTGTTGACGATTTCGGTGCGCAGCAGGCACGGGCGGTCGGTGCCGACGAGATCGCGAGCGGTGGTGAGCGAGGCAATGCCGGCATTGCGCAGCATCGGGGATTGCGGGAACTGACGCAACAGCAGGCGTGGCTTCGCCGGCAGACTCTTCCAGGCTTCCGCCAGCGCCTTCCACGCGCCGGCATCATCGAAGCGCCAACCATGCCGCTGGGAATCGGTTAGAACAATGATGTCCTTGTTAGGAAAAGAACCAGCGGCAAGCACTGCGGTGGCCATGCCCAGCGCCTCGTGGGCACGGAAGGTGCCACCGACGGCCTGCAGTCCGTCGAGTTGGGCGAGGGTGCGGGTGCGGCGGGAATCCGGAGAATCGGCAAGGGCCTGGGGCGAGGGGCCGCCGAGGATGATGGCGAAGGCCGTGCTGGGCGGGGCATCCTTGATGATGCGGCGGGCTTCCTCGAGCGCGTCGTCAAACAAGGTGTGCGCACCCGAACTGCGGGTCATGGAGGTGGACGCGTCAATGATGAGCACGACATCGCGGCGGCCGCTGGTTTCGAAGCGCCGGAGGTTGAACCAATGCTCCATGACCACCATCCCTGCCGCCAGGCAGCATAAGGCGAGCGCAGCCGCCCGCACCCACAGCCGTGTGCGGAAGTTGCCTAACACAAACGAGCCGCCGAACAACCCCAGACCTAACAAAACTGCCGGCAGCACAAACGTCCATGGTGCCGGGGCATCGGGCGGCACGAACGGGCGGGCGACGGCGAGGGCGGCGAGGGCGAGCAACGCGCAGCGTGCGGCCATCAGCAGCAATTCCTCCCATTCCATGCGCCGCCGGCGTTCCGAGAGGGTGTCCATCAAAAAGCGCATGGCACCCCACTCGACCGGCTTGGCGGCTTGGCGGCGCACCAGATGCACGATGACCGGGATGGAAACCCCGGTGAGCGCAAGCAGCAACCATGGATTGAGGAAGAGCATGGTCTAACGACTTCGCTTGGCGTGCATGCGGCGGCCGAGGTAGCGCAGCAGGGTTTGGCGCAGCGGGTTCTTGGTGTTGACCGGCACATAGTCGGCACGCAGGTTGCCGCAAGCGCCTTCAATCGCCCGCACGAACTTGCCGATGCGTTCGAGATAGCTGATGCGCACCGCGTGCGGGTCGATGCGCAACATGGGTGACACTTTTTCAAGGTCGCGGAATTGTTGGTAACCGGAAAACGGGAACGTCAACTCCTCCTCGGCCATCACATGGAACACCACCAATTCGTGCTGGCGGAAATCAAAATGGTGCAAGGCCTCGACAATCCGCAGCGGGTCATCAAACAAGTCACTGATCAGAAACACCACCCCGCGGCGGGGAATCCGCTCGGCCACCGCGTGGAGCACCGCGGCGGCATCGGTGTCGGCTCCGGGTTTAGCATGGTTGAGCACCTCAAGGATGCGGTGGACTTGGCTGGGCCGGCTCGCCGCGCGGATGAATTCAAGCGGCTGGCGGTCAAAGGTGACCAAGCCTGCGGCATCACCCTGCTTGATGAACATGTAGGCCAACGCGGCGGCGAGATATTGCGCATAGGCAAACTTCGACATGGCCTTGCCGTCAAGCGCGGCGGCGTGAGTGCCGGTGTAGGCCATCGATCCGCTGACGTCCACGGCGAGGGTGGCGCGCAGATTGGTTTCCTCAATGTATTGGCGCACCACGTTACGGTCGCTGCGCGCGATGACCCGCCAGTCGAGCGTGCGCGGGTCATCACCCGGCGCATACGGCCGGTGCTCGGCAAACTCCATCGACACCCCCTTGTCCGGACTGGTGTGCTTTCCAGTTAGAGTCCCCTGCATGCGGCGGCGCGCCAGCCATTCGAGCTTGCGCAGCGTGCTGGTCGTCTCCTCCGGCAGAAGCCGCATGCATTCGGGCAAGTGCAAGGGGGGGGGCATGGGTTAGGAAATGGTGCGGCGCATGCGGCGTCACACCTTGAGGTCCTCGCGGGGTGCGAGTTTGGTGAGGAGGCGGCGGATGATTTCGTCGCTGGTGACCCCGGCGGCTTCGGCATTGAAAGTGGTGAGCACCCGGTGGCGCAACACCGGCGCGGCAATTTCCATCACATCGCGGGTGGTGGCATGGAAGCGGCCGCGCAGGACCGCATGGGCCTTGGCGGCCGAGATCAGGCCGATGCCGGCGCGCGGGCCCGCACCCCAGGCGACCATTTCGCGGACAAAATCCGGCGCCTCCTTTGACTTCGGGCGGGTGGCGCGGGCCAGCGCCGCGGCGAAGTCAATCACATGGTCGCCCACCGGCACGCGTTTGACGATTTCCTGGAGAGTCAGGATGTCCTGCGCGCTCATCAAGGGCGAGACGCTTGCCGTGGACGGCCCGGTCACCCGCCGGATGATATCGCGTTCCTCGGCTTCGCTCGGGTAATCGACGATGATGTTGAAGAGGAAGCGGTCGAGCTGGGCTTCGGGTAACGGATAGGTGCCTTCCTGTTCGATCGGGTTCTGCGTGGCGAGGACGAAAAACGGCGCTGGCAAGTGCATCGTGCGTTCGCCGACGGTCACATGCCGTTCCTGCATCGCTTCTAACAAAGCTGCCTGGGTCTTCGGCGGCGTGCGGTTGATTTCATCGGCGAGAATCATATGGGCAAACACCGGACCTTGCACGAAACGGAAACTGCGGCGGCCGGTCTCCTGGTCCACCTCTAACACGTCGGTGCCGGTGATGTCCGCCGGCATCAGATCGGGCGTGAATTGAATCCGCCGGAAACTCAGGTCGAGGGCCTGCGCCAAGGTGGACACCAACATGGTCTTGGCCAAGCCCGGCACCCCGACGAGCAACGCGTGGCCACGGCAAAACACCGCCATCAAGACCTGCTCAATCACCGCCTGCTGGCCGACGATCACCTGTCCGATTTCCTGTTTCAGCCTGCCATAGACCGAGTGGAGTTTCTCGACTGCCGCGATGTCGTTATTGCTCATGCTTGGGAGTTGTTACGGGCACAGGGGGTGGGTCTTTCATCTTTCCCCTTGCGCATGATGCATGGCCGGACACACTCCCCGTCCATGCGCCTCCCCCCACTCCTTTTCGCCTGCCTATCCATCGTCCTGCTGCGGGCCGAGGACCTGCCATTTCTTTACCCGCAATCCGCCGCCTTCAAACAACAACTCGCCCATACCAAACTCATGGGCCTCACCTTGACCGACCATCACATCCACATCCGCGGCGGCATGACCTTCGAGAAAGCCGTCCTCCGCCAAGACCACAGCGGCATCCACAGCACCGTGCTGGAAAACTTCGGCCGCGAATGGCCGCTGGCCGACAACGCCAAACTCAAGGCCTTTATCGACGCCCAGGCACAACCCCTTCCTAACGGCCAGCACCTGCCCGTCGGCATCCAGGTCAATGACCGCGACTGGTTCACCCAGATCGACCCCGGACTGCGCCAGCGCCTCGACTTCATCCTTGCCGACACCATGATCATGGGCGTCACCGCCGAGGGCAAGCCGCGCCGGTTGTGGCTGCCTGACGTGACCATCGCCGACCCCGCGGCGTGGATGTTAGATTACCTCGCCCACAACCTGCGCATCCTTGACGAACCGATCTCGATCCTCGCTAACCCGACCTATCTGCCGCCCTGCATCGCCGACCGCTACGAACAACTGTGGACCGAGGAGCGCATGCGCCTGGTCATCGCCAAGGCCGTCGCCAAAGGCGTCGCCCTCGAAATCCAGGCCGGCTCGGATTTCCCCAAACCCGCCTTCCTTAAACTTGCCAAAGCCATGGGTGCCAAGTTCAGCTTCGGAACTAACAACTTTGACGACAAGACCAAGGACCTTTCGCGCTGGTTTGCGGCCATCGAATGGCTCGACCTCCAGTCCGCCGACCTGTGGGTGCGATAAGCCTGAAACCCCAAGTTTGATCTCAGTAATTAGTCAGATTAACCACAGATTACACGGATTTCACGGATTCAAGTCGTTTCCAGCGTGCCATACAAGGTGAACCCGGTGGAGTGGCTGATGCGGATATCCAACAACTCACCGGTCAGGAGCGCGGCGTCCCCGTCGATAACCACCACCTTGTTTTGTGAGGTGCGCCCGCTGAGACGGGCGGCATTGGTCTTGGACGGACCTTCGCACAACACCTGCTGGCAGGTGCCCACCAAAGCCTGGTTCTTCTCAATGGCAATGCGGTTGACCACATCTAACAACCTCTGGTTGCGCTCTTCCTTGACCTGCTCGGTGAGTTGCCCGGCCATTTCCGCCGCCGGCGTCTGGCGGCGTTGCGAGTAACGGAAGACAAAGGCATTATCGAAGCGCACACGTTCCACGGCCGCCACACTAGCCAAAAAATCCGCCTCGGATTCACCGGGAAAGCCGACGATGACGTCGGTGGTGATGGCCAGGTCCGGCCGGGCGGCTTGCATCGCCTCGCACAGCGCAATGAATTTCGCGCTCTTATACGGCCGGCGCATCGCCTCGAGGATGCGGTCCGACCCGCTTTGCATCGGGAAATGAATGTGCGAACACAGCTTGGGCAGATAGGTGAAAGCCCTAACCAAATCCTCGCGGTAACCGATCGGATGCGGCGAGGTGAACCGGATGCGCTCGATGCCCTCGACCTCATGCACGGCTTCCAGCAGTTGCACAAACGGGGATTTCCCCTCCACACGGGCAAACTCGGTGCGCCCGTAGAGATTGACGATCTGGCCTAACAAAGTAATTTCCCGCACGCCGTGCGCGGCGAGTTGGCGGACCTCCCCGATGATCTCGGGAATCGGCCGACCGCGTTCCTTGCCGCGGGTGTCCGGTACAATGCAGAACGAGCAGCGCATGTTGCAGCCCTGCATGATGGAAACGAAGGCGGACGCCTCACGCGGCTTGGGCAAATGATCGCGGATGGTGTTTTGTGACCCCTCCTCCTCGGCAATGTCGCACACCGTCGCGCCTTTGAACGTGAGCGCGGGATCATCCATCCGCGCTTCCTCTCGCCGCCGCAGGATGGCTTCGACGTATGCAAACGCCCTGTGATATTTCTGGGTACCCAGCACCAGATCCAGATGCGGCAGTTTGGCAAACAACTCCGCGCCGCGGGATTGCGCCATGCAGCCCATGAATCCATACACGACGTGCGGTCGGTGGCGGGGCGGGGCGGTCATCATGCCCATTTTGCCGAGGGCCTTTTGCTCGGCCTGATCGCGCACCGAGCAGGTGTTGATGAGAATGACATCGGCCTCGGCTTCGTGGGCCGTAACCGTGTAGCCGCCTTCGATGAACATGCGCACGACTTGCTCGGAGTCGCGCTCGTTCATCTGACAGCCGTAGGTTCTTACGTGGACCTTGGGCATCTGGTGGGAAAAAGCTGAAAGACTGAAACGCTGAAAGCGGAAAGGAGAAACAGTATGCGCGAAGCTTCTTGAATTTCAGCTTTCTGCTTTCACATACGCCATGCCCGTCGTTGGGCGCCCTCAGGCGAGGGTGAGCCGGGCATCCGCGTTGATTTTTTCCGTTAGGTCAGGCCACCCGCCGGGAACCTGCATGTTGAAACAATGCAGATAGAGGGTGAGCAACTTCGGCTCAAACAGCCCGAGCAGGCGGTCAATGGTCTCCGCCAGGCGCTCGGGATCGAGTTTCTTGGGCAAGTCGCCCACCACTGAGCCCTTGCCATCGTGGGGAATGCCCATGCCATCGCAAAACATCCCGAGCAACGATTGCTGGCCGGCCATCAGATAGGCCTGCATCAGATGCTCGCCAACCGTTTCGCAGGCATTGATTTTCAGCGTTTTATGAATCCACGCATACTGCTCGGGCAGGGTCTTCTTTTGGATGTAAACCGGGCGCAGCTTGCGGTTTCCGGCAAGGGTGGCAACCGCGGTTTTGTAAACATTGCGGTCGTTGGCGCGGAACCAATCGAGCATTTGCGTTACAATGGCGGGGTCAACGGCGGCGTAGAGTTCGTGGGCTTTCACGGTGAAAAAAAAGGTAAGAGACGCAGTGAAGCGGTGGAATCGTCCTCTGACAAGGCCGAAGACGCGGATGCTCAATGTTTTTCCCAAACAGGGACTGGGACTTGCCACGTCCCGTCCACAAGATGGGCACGGGCAGCTTGCCCGTGTGCCACGCACTGCATGAATTGGCGCAAATATTGCTATGAACGCCAGGGACGGCATGGTAAAAGCATGCCCTTGCTCCTCCAATTCAACTCACAAGCTGCTATGAAAAATACCACTGCGAAAGAAACCACGTCAAAAGCCGCCGCTAAGAAACCCGTCGCCAAAAAGGCCGTAGCCAAGAAGACTGTCGCTAAGAAAACTGTCGCTAAGAAAACTGTCGCCAAAAAGGCTCCGGTTTCAGCTGGGAAGAAACCCGCGATTACGGCCGAGCCAATCGCCACCGTCATTTCCGCCAAAACCGACATTGGCCTGGGCAATCACCTCTACCTCCGGGGAGCCGGCCCTGGCCTGAGTTGGGATCGCGGTTTGGCAATGAAATGCGGCGACGCCGGTTTGTGGACGCTTCGCATCAACGACGCGACACTTCCCATCCCCTTCAAAGTCCTCATCAACGATGTATCCTGGTCTGAGGGCGATGATTTTGTCGCCGCTCCTGGAACGAGCGTCACAGTCGTCCCGACTTTCTGAGTCCGGTAAGACAACTGGCAGCATGCGCGCGCTACAGTATTGGGCATGTTGTAACTCGGCAGGGCTCGCTGAACGCCCGGGTCCAAATGGGCTCACTCAGTTTCCCTAAACATACCCGTTCGTCGCAAGAGGTCAGGGAGTCTGAGTCTCGCTTCATGATACGGCGCTGGCATTCCCTCAGCGCTCACGAGTCCGTGTCGCTATGCAGCGGTCGGCAGAATCTCCGCCAAAAATTCCACAATCCGCTTGCCAAGTTCCGCATTTCAAGCCTAGTCCCTGACGCCACAGCCCATACCGCTGCCATTTACCATGGGAAAAACACTCATCATCGCCGAGAAACCCAGCGTCATGGCCGACCTGAGCCGCGCGCTGGCCAAACCGCTCGGGAAATTCGACAAACAAGGCACCGGCCGCGATGTCTTTTACGAAAATGATACCGCCGTTATCACCTCGGCCGTCGGCCATCTAGTCGAACTCCGCATGCCCATGGGGCCCAACGGCAAGAAACTGCCGTGGAAATTCGAGGTGCTTCCCGCTATCCCGGAAACCTTCGATCTCGATCCGATCCCGGACTCCGAAGCCCGCCTCAAACAAATCCTCAAGCTCGCCAGACGCAAGGATGTCGACCAAATCGTCAACGCCTGCGACGCCGGTCGCGAAGGCGAATTGATTTTCCGCTACATCCTCGACATCGGAGGCATCACCAAGCCGGTCCGGCGGCTGTGGATGCAATCCATGACCAACAACGCCATCCTTGAGGCATGGGAGCATCTCCGCAGCGAGGCCCAGATGCGCCCGCTCACTGATGCCGCCAAGTGCCGGTCGGAATCCGACTGGCTCGTCGGCCTCAACGCCACCCGCGCGCTGACTTGCTTCAATTCCCGCCATGGCGGTTTCAATATCACCGCCGCCGGCCGCGTCCAAACCCCCACCCTCGCCATCCTCGCCACCCGCGAAGCGGAAATCCAAGCATTCACGCC
>JBAXOF010000063.1:0-16191 GCA_037133375.1 Verrucomicrobiota bacterium
TTGGGATAATTTTCGTAGTGCTGATAGAGCGTGGCATCGTGGAAATAGCAGTCTTCAATCGCAAAGTATTTCTTGGTCGGGCAATTGTCGGAGTATTCCGCGTAGATGCCGGTCATGCAGTGAATGAACTCGAGACCAACAATCTTGAAGCCACCCTGATTGGCCAGACGGATGCCAGCGCGGTCCTGCTTGTCGTCCTCGCGGTCAATGATCGGCTTGGGGCCCTTGCCGTAATAGCCGATGACGATCGGGTTCTGGGGGGTGCCTTCGCCCTCCGGCGTAAGTTCTTCGTTCCAGGTATCGCCGCACTTGAGCAGAATGCGGTCACCGGGGGCGTATTTGGTGGACGCCTTGGCCAGCGTCTTCCATGGCCCGGTGCCATTGCCCGGTGCCTCGGCCAGACCGGTCCAGGCGTCGTTGCCGGTCGATTGGCTCACATAGAAATTTTTCGCCTGCGCCGGCAGAGTGCCGAGCCACATAGCGACGGAGACGACTCCGAGAAGGGAGGAAAACCCAAGCTTTGTTGGTGATGCTGTCATAATTCTGATTTTTGCGATTTTATTCGCGGCGAAATACGCCGGGGACGGTGGCAGCCTTTCAGATTTTTTAAAAAAATGATTTTTAATATCCGACAAGGAATATCCAAGTGGCAGAGACCTGGACCAAGACCCGTCCGCGTTGGGGAAAGAAACCGGACTTGGCCTGACCCGCCAAAGTGGCGCAAATGACCCAGAGGAATCGGGAAAGGCAATCCGATAGTCTGTAAGATATGCAGACGATTGGCAATATATGCGTGACTTTAGATTGATCATGCGTAGTCAGCGGGAATTGCGGCCTATATCAACCTAGCATCCTGCTAGGGCATCATCCACACACCAATCCCAACTCATACTCACAACACTATGAAACGTAAATCCACCTCTATCTTCCGGATCTTTGGACAAATCGCCACGCGCGCCGCGAGTTGCCGTAAATTGCCCGCGCTGCTGGCCATCAGCACGCCCTTTCTGCCCCTGACCTATCAGATGCAGGCGGCCCCGACGCCGCCGATGATCATCAATGGCAATGGCGCTAGCGGTTACTTCGTACAAAGCGGCTCCCTAAACCTCAGCGACGTGACCTTGACGAACTTTTCCACGGCGGGCGGCAATGGCAGCGGTGGTGGCGCGGGTTTGGGTGGCGCGATTTTCATCAACTCCAACGCGAGTGTGACCCTCAGCAATGTCAATATCATGGGCAACACCGCCAAGGGTGGCGCGGGCGGCAGCGGCAGCACCGGCGGCACGCTCAATAATTTTTTCAGCGGCGGGACGACGGGCACGGCGGGTGCCAATGGCAGCACCCTCGAGCAAGTGGAGTTTATCGACATCAACGGCACCACCGGCACCAATGGCCATAACGGTGGCTACAGCACCACCGGTTTCGGCGGCAACGGCGGCAACGGCGGCAACGGCGGCAACGGCGGCGACCGCAGTGATTCACTCATTATCGCCACCACCGCCGCATCCGTCGATCTGCTGGCTTGGGGGATCCAGTTGGCGGCGGACTCTGCCAATCCCTTTACGGCCAATGTGGCTATCGGCTTGGCCGCTTCGATAGTGAGCGCCGGCCTTAACCTTGGCAATGCGATTGCCGCCAACGTGTATTTCGATCAAACGCTCTCCATTGGCAATATCGGTATGGGCGGCACGGGTGGTGCCGGCGGCAATGGTGGCCAAGGCGGGTTTGGCTTCGGCGGCGGTGGTGGTGGCGACGGCGGCAACGGCGGCACCGGCGGTGTGAACTGGAGCGGCTCGGCCTATAGCGGCGGTGCGGCCGGTGGTGACGCCAACAGTGGCGGCACTGGCGGCTTGGGTGGGTTCGGTGCCGGCGGTGGCCAAGGTGGCGATGGCGGCTTAGGCGGCGGCGGCGCGGGTGCTACTGCCGCGAAAACGACCGACGCCAAGCTCGAAAAGACGGAGGAGCGGAAATACCCCATCTATTCCCAGCAATACATATTTCCCAACAGCGACCCCGCATATACTGTCACGGTCCAAGGCGATCTGGAAACGCCGCAAGTCGCCTTCACGCAATCCGTTTTGCTGCCCGGCGGCATTCCACTTGTTGGCGGTGGCGTTTCCGTCGCCGGCACCCCCGCCACGGTGACTATCAACACGGTCCACACCAGTGACAAGACGGTCACCTTTATCATTACCCCTGGTTCCCCGAAGATTGATGCGCCGGGCACCTCAAAACGTCCCGACGGTCTCAATGGCTCCGGCGGCAGCGGCGGCGACGGCGGCTTTGCCGGCGGCAGCGGCGCGGGCGGCACGGGCAGTGACGCGCGCGTCGCTGGCGGCAGTGGCGGCAGTGGCATGGGCGGCGGCATTTTTGTGCGCGATGGCGGCTCCCTCACCATCACCGGCAACGCCACCATCGGCCAGAACATCGTCCGCGGCGGCGCCGGCCAGTTGGCGGATCCCGCCACCGCGGCGGGATCGACGGGTGACGCGCTGGGTTCGGATATTTTCATGATGACCGGCTCCAGTGTCAGGCTCTCCGCCGGCACGGGTAACGTGATCAAGATCAACGGCTCGATCGCCGATGACAGCGCCGCCTCAATGGGTTCGGCCATTCCGTCCGGCTCCGGCGCAGGGCTGACTATCACCAGCGGGTTGGTGATCTTAAATGGCAGCAACACCTACTCCGGAGAAACCCTGATCACTGGTGGCGTGCTGCAAGCCCAGGATGGCACGGGCATCAACAGTGACAGTCATATCAACTTTGCCGGCGGCGTGCTCCAGTCCAACGGCGACTTCACCCGCATGGTGGGCACCGATCCAAGCAAAGTCCAATGGACCGGTTCGGGTGGTTTCGCCGCCGCTGGTGGCGTGTTCAATGTGAGCCTTAACGATGGCTTCAGCCAAGCCGACGCCACTCAAACCTGGGCCGCTGGCAGCTTCGTGCCCGCTGGCAGCAGTTTGCTGTTTGGTTCGGAGAGCGCGACCGATAATGTGAATTTCAAAAACAACCTCGACCTCAATGGTGGCAACCGCAGCATTATGGTGATGGCCAATGCCGCGATGGCGGCAACGGAAACCACGCTGGCCTACGCCGCCAATGTTGATACCGCCACGCTCACCGGCGTGCTGTCCAACGGTGCCTTGACCGTGGGCGACGCGACGCACCGCGGCATCCTGATTCTAACCAACGCCAACACCTATGCCGACGGCACCACCGTGGCAGGCGGCACCTTGGCCCTCGCCCGGTCTTACAAGGCCGACGGCACCACGGTTATTTCCACCGGCAGCCTCAATGCCAATGGGTCGGTGGATATCTTACTCGGCGCGGACCTGGATATTTCCCAAACCGGTAACCAAGCGATCGGCACCCTCTCCGGTGCCGGCGCAGTCAATCTCGGCGGCAATACCCTGACCATCAATCAGGCCGGGACCTCCACCTTTTCCGGCGTGCTCGCCGATGGTGGCATCGGCGGTGGCAGCGGCGCGGGCATTATCAAAAAGGGGGCTGGCTCGCTCACCCTAACCAGACCTAACATCTACACCGGCACCACTCTGGTCAGCGTCGGCACACTGACGCTGAGCGGTTCCGGCAGCCTGACGAGCCCGACAGTGAACATTTCCTCGCTTGCCACCTTGAATGATCTCAATGGCGGGCTTGCCGCCAACACCGTGGCGACCGTTGACGGCACGCTCGCGCTAACAACCGACGACGCGATCGACACCCTGAATGGCAGCGGCTCGGTGACACTCACCGCTCCAACCACTCTCACGGTGAACCAAGGTTTGTTCGCGGGCAATATTTCCGGGGCAGGCAACCTGACGAAAACCTCATCCTCCGGTCTGTTGACCCTCACCGGCACCAATGGCTACACCGGCATCACGCTGGTCGATGCCGGCACGCTCACGCTTACCGGCAGCCTGGCGAGCCTCGTGGTCAACGTGTCCGCAGGCGCGACGCTCAATGACCAAACCAGCGGCCTGTCCCAATTCGCCGCGCTCACCAACGCTGGCACGCTCAACCAGAACTCGGACGACACAGTGGCCTCGTTAGTCAACACCGGGACTATCAATAATTCCGCCTACACCCTCACCGCCGCCACCTACGCCCTCAATGACGGTTCGGTCATCAATGCCAACCTCGGCACCGGTGCCGTCACCGCTAACGGCAGCGTCGCGCTCAATGGCAAAAGCTCCGCAGGAACCTTCTATATTCAGAGCGGCACCACCACGTTAGGCTCCACCGAGCGCTTGCTCGACACCACCGTGCTATTAATCAACTCCGGGGCGCTGCTCAAGCTCGGCGGCAATGAGATAATCGGCACGCTCTTCGGCGGCGGCGAAGTGTCCGTGCAACTTGGCACTCTGCGCGTGGACGACGGCTCCTTCTCCGGCGTAATCTCCGGCACAGATACGGCCTACGGCCTCACCAAGGTCAGCGACGGCTCCCTCATCCTCTCCGGCGCCAACACCTATACCGGTTCGACATTGGTCAAGGCCGGCACACTCACACTTACTGGCAGACTGGACAGCCTGGTGGTCAACGTGTTTTTGCACGCAACACTGAATGACGAAACCAGCGGCCTGTCCCAATTCGCCGCGCTCAACAACGACGGCACGCTCAACCAGAACTCGGACGACACGGTGGCCTCGTTAGTCAACACCGGGACTATCAATAATTCCGCCTACACCCTCACCGCCGCCACCTACGCGCTCAACAGCGGCTCGGTCATCAACGCCAATCTCGGCACCGGCACGGTCACCGCCAACGGCAGCGTCGCCCTCAACGGCACCAGCGCCGCGGAATTCTTCCATGTCCAGGGCGGCACCACCACGTTAGGCTCCGTCGAGCGCCTGCTCAACAGCGTTGACCTCACCATTGATTTAAACGCGACGCTCACGCTCGGCGGCAAAGAAAAGATCGGTTCCCTGTTTGGGGCTGGCAAGCTGCAGAATGCGGGTTTCCGTCTCACGCTTGACGACGGCGCTTTCTCCGGGGTGATCTCCGGCGGCGGCGGTCTAACCAAGGTTTCCACCGGCAACCTCATTCTTTCCGGTGACAACACCTACACCGGCTCCACCCTCATCGATTTTGGCACGCTCACGCTGGACGGCTCGCTCGCTTGCAATGTCATCAACGTCGCTTTCCCCACCACCCTCATTAACAACGCGGGCGGGCTCAGCCTCACTGCCACTCTCACCAATGATGGCACCGTCGAGCAAAACTCCGATGACATCATAGCCGCCTTGGTCAACACCGGCACTATCAATGGCACCGCCACCCTCACCGCCACTACCTACGCACTCAACAACGGTTCGGTCATCAACGCCAAGCTCGGCACCGGCACCGTCACCGCTAACGACAGCGTCGCCCTCAATGGCAGCAGCGCCGCAGAATTCTTCCACGTCCAGACCGGCACCACCACTCTGGGCTCCGCCGAGCGCTTATACGACAGCACCGATCTAACCATCGACGCCGGGGCCATCCTCAAGCTCGGCGGCGCTGAAAAAATCGGTTCCCTGTTTGGGGGCGGCGACCTGCAGAATGCGGGTTTCCGTCTCATGCTTGACGACGGCGCTTTCTCCGGAGTGATCTCCGGCCTCAGCGGTCTGACCAAGGTTTCCGACGGCACCCTGACCCTCACCGGTGCCAACACCTACTCCGGCTCGACAGTGGTCGATGCCGGCACGCTCACGCTCTCCGGCGTTGGCAGCCTGACAAGCCCGACAGTCAACATTACCCTGGACGCCACCTTGAATGATCTCAATGGCGGCCTGGCCTCCAACACCGTCGCCACCGTTGATGGCACGCTCGCGCTAACAACCAACGATGCCATCGACACCTTGAATGGAAGCGGATTAGTGACACTCGCCGCGCCGACCATTCTAACCGTGAACCAAGGCGCGTTCGCGGGCGTCATTTCCGGCGACGGCAACTTGACCAAGACCTCATCAGGTGTGCTCACTCTCACCGGTGCCAACACCTACACGGGCACCACCCTGGTCGATGGCGGCACGCTCACGCTCTCCGGCGTTGGCAGCCTGAAGAGCCCGACAGTCAATATCACCGCAAGCGCCACCGTCAACGACCTCAATAGTGGGCTTGACGCCGGTGCCACGGTCACCAACCGCGGCATCCTCAATATCGCCGCTGCCAATGACATCATCGCCGCGTTGGTGAACTTCGGCACCATCAACGGTTCCGCCACTCTCACCGCCACCACTTACGCGCTCAACGGCGGCTCGGTCATCAACGCCAATCTCGGTGTCGGCACCGTCACCGCTAACGGCAGCGTCGCCCTCAATGGCAGAAGCGCCGCGGAATTCTTCCATGTCCAGACCGGCATCACCACGCTGGGAGCCGCCGAGCGCTTGCTAGACACCACCGCCCTAACCATTGACGCGCCTGCCACCCTCAAACTCGGCGGCGACGAAAAAATCGGTTCGCTCCATGGTGCGGGCTTGCTGGATAACCAAGGCTTCCGCCTGACCCTCGGCAGCGGGGATTTTGCCGGGGTGATCTCCGGCAGCGGCGGCCTGACCAAGGTCTCTGGTGGCACCTTGATTCTCTCCGGCGCTAACACATTCAGCGGCACCACCCTTGTCGATGCCGGTTCCCTCGCGGTGACCGGCAAGCTGGCCAGCAGCTCGGTGGTCACCGCCCCCACCGCATCCCTCACCATAGCTGGCAGCGGCTCCATCACCAGCGATATCCTAACAATCAATGGCAAGCTTAGCGTGGCCGACAGCACGAGCCTGCATTACACCACTCTAACCGGTGACGGCATCATCGACAACTTCGGGTATGTATTCGTCAATCCCGCCGGCTGCACGGTCGGTGGCTTCCTCACCTTCACCGGCGGGTTTACCAACTATGGCAACTTAACCCCCGGCTACTCGCCAGGCCTTACCACCATCGGCGGCAACTACATTGAGGTAGGCCCACTGGCCGTCGAGTTGGAAACCACCACCCCCATCACCGGCCACGATCAGGTGCGCGTGGGCGGCAGCGTCACCCTGCAAGCCACCTCCAGCCTCATCGTACAAACCTATAACAACGTGCTGCCGGTGCGCGGCTCTTTCTATCAGGTAATCGCCGACGCCGCCGGCAACAGCATCGCCGCCAACGGCACCTTCGGCGCTGTGCGCTTCGACGCTGATGGCGCGCTGGGCGCGGGTGCCGCAGTGGTCAACGCCGCCGCAATCTTCGACCAAGCAACCGGGCGCGTGCTCACCACCGGCCTGAATGGCGCCACCAGCACCTTCGCCGATCTCGGTGCCAGCACTAACCAGCGGCGGGCGGCCAGCGCGCTCTTTACCAGAGCCACCACCGGTCTGGTCGGCCCCAACCAGATCAATACCACGACCGTCGCCGGCTCGCTCGCCCAGCAATTGGTCATCGCCCATGGCAACTCCCCCGCCAATCTGGCGCGCTTCACGCCGGAATTCTACGGGGCCCTGGCGGATTACGCCTTTGGCAACCATCTGGCCGTCACCAATCTGCTGCATGACCGGGTTTCCACTCTAACCAACTTACCGGGCACCGCGGCACATGGCTTCTCGCTCTACTCCGGGGTGATGCAGCAACAAGCCGACACCGCCGACCACGCGGACATTGACCGCACCGATATTTACCTTGGCGGTGACTATGCGGCCACCAAGGAGCTGAGCTTAGGCCTGCTGGTGACCCAGAACAACGGTGACATCTCCGCAGCCTATGGCAACGCGGATGTTGACGGCACCGGCGTTGACGCCTACCTCAAGCAAAGTGTCACCCCGAGTCTGAGCCTCGTCGGCCGCCTCGGCTACGGCGTCTATAACTACAACTTGCACCGCAGCACCACCGATACCGTGCAGGCACTGGGTAACACCGACAGCTCCGTCTTCACTGGCAGCCTGGGGGTGAGCTATCTGGGCTGGACCTGGGGCGAGCTGAGCCTCGCGCCGCGCCTTGATCTAACGTATTCGAACGCGGCCGTCGATGGCTTCACCGAAACCGGTGCCAATGATCGCCTTAAACTCGACTCCTATGATGCGAGCCGCTTGATCGCGCAATGCGGTGCCTCGCTGGTGTGGGCCACCAAATTGGCCGGTCGCGCATTCAGCGCCGAACTCAATCTCGGCATCGCGCAAAGCCTCGCCCACAGCCAAGACGACCCGCAAGCCACCTTGGTGCGAGACACCGCAGTGCGCTTTAATCAAACTTTTGCCGACGACGCCGCGACAAGCGCCACCTATGGCCTGCGCCTCGGCTACAGTGCGTGCGACAATGCCACGATCTATGTCGGCTATGAAGGTCGCGCCGCCTCCACCACCGACGGCAACTTTAACGCCGGAATCCGGGTGAGCTTCTGATTTGATAGACTCAGACATCCTGCCCTCGAAGCAATTGACTGTCCTTTGACTGACGGTGGTCGCAGACCGGCGCTCTTGAGTGATGGCGCGTTCATGAGTAGCCGGGCGACGACTACGACGCGTAGTCACCAACGCGCCTACGAAGAGAGCTGCCGCGCTCGTAGGGCGGCGCTACAATGCTGGCTCACGCGTTCTAACAAACATGCCGGCACCCGGCCTATCAAAGCGCGCGGTGGATCATGCGGGTAATGTCCAAGGCGACGCCGAGGGCGGCGGTCCCCTGCTGGCCGCTCACGGCGGGGGCGGCACCGGCGGCGACGCTGGTGACGAAGGCGTCGAGTTCGAGGCGCAGGGGTTCACCGGGTTCGACGGCGACGGTGGCACGTTTAATTTCCATGCCTTCCTTCCAATGGACATGACCGGATTGTTCCTGATAGTCTAGCGAGAGATAGCAATCTTCCTGGAAGACACGGAGTTTGCGCATGCGCTCCGGGCTGATGCGGCTGGCGGTGACGTTGGCGACGCAGCCGTTTTCAAAGCGCAAGCGGGCATTGGCGATGTCCTCCTGGGCGGTGAGGACGGCCACGCCCACGGCGTCGATGCTGACGATGGGCGAGCGGACGAGGTGGAGGATGATTTCCAAATCGTGGATCATGAGGTCGAGGACCACCCCGATGTCGATGCTGCGGTTGGGAAAGGGCGACAGGCGGTGAGCCTCGATGAAACGCGGGTGGGAGAGTTTTTTTTCCAATTCGCGCAAGACCGGATTGAAGCGCTCGATATGGCCGATTTGCAATACCCGGCCATGGCGTTGGGAAGTTTCCACCAACACCTGCGCATCTTCCACCGTGGGCGCGATGGGTTTTTCCATCAACACGTGAACCCCCAACTCCATCAAGCGGCAACCGACCTCGCGGTGCGCCACGGTGGGCACCGCCACACTGGCCACCTCACACAGCCCGGCAAGAGCCTCCAAGCTCGCCACCGGTTGCGCGCCAAACGCGGCGGCCACGGCCGCCGCGCGTGCCGGATCGGCATCATAAACGGCCGTCAGTTCCGCGTTTTCCAACAATGAATACACCCTGGCGTGATTGCGCCCCATGGCGCCCGCACCTGCAACTCCGGCTCGAATTTTCCGCATGCCGCGAGCTTAGGGCAAGCCTCCCCGTCCCTGCAAGCGCCTGCTGCGATTACTTCCAAGACACCACGTCGCCGGACCCCTGATAAAGCGGCAGCCTTTTTCCCTTGGTGTCTCCGTTGCCCTTTTTTCCGTCCTTGCCGTAGGTCCAAATCACATAGGTGTCATCACCGGGCTTGGTATCGGAATACTCCGCCAAGCCTTGGGTATCCAGACGGGAGTCGTTCTTACCGGGCGAGGTGGTGTTGAAGTCCACCAGAACCGCGGTGGAGTCGATGGCTCTGAAAGCGTTGACCGCAATCATCAACGGCCTGCCCCAAGGGTCGTAAAACACGCCGTCGGGCCCCACCCCGTGGACCTTTTTGTTGGCAAATTTGAAATTCATATACACCTCTTCCTTGGGATTGACTTCCTTGATCTTGAAGGGCACCACCCGGTAGGCGAGGTTGCCACCGTCACCGCCGAGCACCGCGATCACGATGCCGTTGGAAAATTTGCCACGCGGCAGACCGTAGAGCGTGTCTTGGCCAGCGACCCGTTGCTCATAGGGAATAAGCGGGCGGTTGTTTTCGGCCTCGAACGCTGCAAAGCCGACCGCAAAGTCCTTGAATTCCCCCATGGCCTGGACCTGCCGCCCCTTGTCGATAAACCGCGGCAAGCCCACCATCGCCACGGTCGCCAAAACGATCACAATGGTGATCACCACTAACAATTCAACCAAGGTGAAGCCGGGCGTGGGCCGCGGGCACGATTTTAAAGGGGATCGCATGCGGTGAAGCCTAATGCCCCCGCCCTGGGATGTCCACCCACCCGTGAAAAAAATTTGGACATTGGGAGTTGGATATTGAAAATCCAGGCCGGATTGAAGGCCCAACGCCCAATGCCCAAGGTCCACGCCCCAACGCTTGCTGTACCAAGGGCACGACATGGAGTGAACTATTTTGTCCGGCACCCCTGCCAACGCGCCTATAAAATTCTGGCTGGTCATGGGGCGCGCCGCCATTCTATCATATTTTTCCAACCGCACCTTGCTGCCCATGCCCCCGCGCCAAAAACTCCTTCTGCTGCTTGCCAGCGCCCGTGTTGCCAACCTTCCCAGCGTGGTGAGCAATGTCTGGCTGGGCGTGGCCTTGGGCGTGTTGGTGGCAGCGCGCTGGCCCCCCCCCTCACCATGGTCTGCCGCCACCCTGCTGGCCGTATCCGCCATGCTCCTCTACGTGAGCGGCAATTTTTTCAACGACTGGCACGACCGCCACTGGGATGCACAACATCGGCCGGAGCGGGGGCTGCCACGAGGAGTCTTTACGCCGGCACTCTATCTTGGTTTGGCTATCGTGTGCAGCACGCTCGGGGTGGCCTTGGCGTGGTGGAGCGGCCCGGGCTGCGCCTTGGTGGCCGCCGCCATCGTGCTGTGCATGGTGAGCTACACGCGCTGGCACAAGCAGACCCCTGAGGCGGTTCTTCTGCTGGGCATGTGCCGGGCCTTGTTGCCGCTGCTGTTTTTCATTGAATGGCCGCTGGGCTGCGCCAAACCCAACCTGACCCATGCCATGGCTGAAACGCGCCTGGAAATCATGGTGATCGCGCCCCATGCGTTGGCGCTGCTGTTTTACGTGACCGGCCTGTCATGGATCGCACGCGGCGAGGCGAAGGCCGCTCCGCCTCGCACGTCCCGCTGGCATGCATATTTCCTGTTGGTCCTGGCCGGATTTTTCATGGCCTCGTGGTATGTGCCCACCGTGCCGAAATTCGGG
Source organism: Verrucomicrobiota bacterium (assembly GCA_037133375.1). Classification (GTDB taxonomy): domain Bacteria; phylum Verrucomicrobiota; class Verrucomicrobiia; order Verrucomicrobiales; family Akkermansiaceae; genus Luteolibacter. The sequence continues at coordinate 11,247 of JBAXOF010000063.1, forward strand.
CTGCTCGGCTTGCTACCCTTTGGACTGTGGCTCGGTCTGTGTTTCACACGGTTTGCCAAGTCCCCGCGGGAGCAGATTTCCGCGCTCTTGGCTGGCATTCCACTCTTGGATTGGGTCGCGTTGCTGCCCTTATCCCTGAGCATGATCAACCACGGACAATCCACTCCATTGGCCCTCACCTGCCTGTTTTTGCCGCCGCTCGCCTTTATTGCCGGGCGCTTGCTGCAACGCCTGGCCGCCGCCACATGATCCGGACTTGCGCCGGCACCCATCCCGCGCTCCATTTTCACCGCCCATGACGATCCCCGAAAAACAACAACAATTGCTCGAAGAACTCGCCCTCTTCCAGGATTGGACCGAACGCTATGAATATGTCATCAGCCTCGGCAAACGCCTGCCCGCGCTCGCTGAATCGGCCAAATCCCCCGCCCACCTGATCAAAGGCTGCCAATCCCAAGTCTGGCTCGATGCCGCCTGCGAGCATGGCCGAGTCCGCTATTTCGCCGATTCCGATTCCCTCATCACCAAGGGCATGATCGCCATCTTTGTCCGCATCCTCGATAACGAAACTCCCGATGCCATCCTCCAGGCCGACATGAGTTTCATTGATCGCACCGGGCTCAAGGAACACCTCGCCCCCACCCGCGCCAACGCCCTCACCCTCATGACCACCCAGATGAAACAGCGCGCCCTCGCCTTCGCCACCGGCCTGGACTAACAGCTAAGAGGCCGCCGCGGCCTATTTTGCGGGCAGGCTCGGCGGGTAACCCGGGGTGGTTTCCGGCTGGCCGGCGATGAGTTGGGCTAACAACTCGCCGCCACGCGGCAGCACGGTGAGACGCGCGCCGCTGCCGATGACTTTCTGCGTTTCCAGAATCTCAAACATCGCTTCCGCCACGTCGTTGTCTTCGGAAATCCGTTGCAGGGCTTCACCGACGATTTGCGGGCGGATGGCGGCGGCCTTGGCGAATTCCACGGCGGCCTGACGTTCGGCGGTGCTGGTGATGATGCTCACCTGATTGGCGCCGTCCTGTTTGATGGCGGACGTCACCTGGCGGAGACGGTTGACCACCTTGCTTTCAATCTGGCGGATCATGCCGACGTCGCGGAAGTGGACCTTGCGGATATAGATCGACCCGAGTTTGTAGCCCCATTCATGGGACTTCGGAGACACCTCGTTGCGCACGTTGTCGCTCATGGCGTGGCGGTTGACCATCATGGTGCCTAGCGGCATGTTGCTGAGGCAGCGCACCGTCGAGTTGCTGACGTTGGCGGCGAGCGAGCCGCGCGGGTCGCTGTTTTTGAACAGATAGGCCACCGGATCGCTGATGAACATCTCATGCCAGATACCAATCCCCATCGGCGCACCTTCCTCGGAATTCACCGGCTGACTGCGCAGGTATTCCTGGTCAAGACGCATGTCGAGCATGTGGCATTTGCCCAACCAGTTGACGATCAACGCGGCGGGCCCGAGCTTGAGTGGCAGGATGTGCAGGCCGGGCTCATCGATGGTGGCCAGCACCTTACCAAAGAGCACATAGACGTTGCACTGGCGCTCCTGGATGATCGCGTACAGCCCGAGCATCCGGGCGATACCGAAGAAAATGGGAAACGCGATGAAACACCCGATGAAGGTGACGGCGGCGGCGGCGAGGAAGTTGCTCATTTGTTGGATTCCACGAATACTTGTTGGGCCTTCTCGAAGAGGGCGAGGCGGACGTTGCGGACATAGGCGCGGAGTGCCTCGCTGCCCCGGCTTTTCAAATCCACGAGTTGCGCCGCCAGACGGATGAGCGGTTCCACCTCGGCTTGGGCGCGCAGCGTTTCAATCTCCACCGCGCGCCTGGATTGCACGATCTTCTGGTCGGCGGACGCCTGGGCCAGGCTGATATCGCTGGAAACCTGGTTGTAGGCGGTGTTGATGGCAGCGAGGGCCGACTCCACTTCCGGCGGTGGGTCGATGCCGGTGATGAGGGTGGCATCCAGGACCATGCCGTAACGGGCAGCGGAGGAGGCGCACTCGGAGTCCATGTGTTCGTTGATGTCGCGCAGGTTCTTGCGCAGATCGTTGATGGAAATACCGATGACCACCGCGTTGTCGGGCGTGCCTTCCGCTGCGGCCGCCGCCGGGGCTTCGAAGTTGGCGATGCGTTCGCGCAACACCGAAACAAAGTAGCCCATGACGTGGGCAAACGGATTCTTGATGCCGAAGAGAAAGGCGTAGAGATTGCGCTCCGCGACGCGATAACGGATCTGGCCACTGAGGCCGGTGTTGAGTTGGTCCTTGGTGACCGCCTCCAGCATGGTGCCGTTGCAGTTGGCGGAGGCATCCTCCGGGTCCCATGCCATGTTGACCGTCTCAGTGGCGATGGAGATTTTGCGAACCTGTTCCCACGGCCATTTGAAATACGGCCCGCCGGGCATGATCACGCGCACCTGCGGGTAGCAATAGCGGGCCTTCTGGTCGTCGCTGAGCGGCTCAGCAATGGGATCGTTGAGGGTGGTTAGATTCCCGATGCGCTCGGCACGGCCGAAGCGGGTCTTCACCGCGCGTTCATTTTGATTGACCGTGTAGATCCCCGCCACCAGGTAGCGCATGAGGAACCAACCGACAAAACCGAAGATGCAGCCGCAAAAAATGGACATAACTGGTATTTCGAATTACGGCCATCATCAATTCCGGGATGGCCCTCGTTTGTCAAGCCACAACCGCAGCTGCGGCGATAAATTCCGTTGCCTTCCCCGGAATCATGCTTATGGTCGCCAGCAAATCCGCGTGAATCATTGCGTAAAGAAATCGTTTCCCATATCCGTTGCCACCGGGGCGAGGTGTCTGTCGCGGCTTGGCCTGGCCTCGTGGCTGGCGGCCGCAATCCCCTTAGCCGCGGCCGCAATCCCCTTGGCCGCAGCCGCAATCCCCTTGGCCGCAGCCGCCACTTGGGATGTTAGGAAATTCGCCGGCGACGACTATGTTTCCACGGACAGCATCAAACAGTTTTACAACTTCACCAAACTGACCCGCAACGGGTCGGCGATCACCTTGGAAAATCCCAAAATCATGGTGAATCTCAGCGTCGGCTCCACCGAGTGCACGATGAACAAGGTGAAGTTCGTGTTCAGCAAACCGGTGGAGGAACTTGACTCCAAAGCCTACGTGTCACGCACGGATCTGGCCAAATTGATCGATCCGGTGCTGCGGCCGAATTTCATCAAGAATGCCGGCAATTTTAAAATAGTCGTGTTAGATCCAGGCCACGGCGGCAAGGATCCGGGAGCCACCAACCCCTACGGCACCGAGGCCGACTACAACCTCAAGGTTGCCAAACTCGTCAAAGCCCAACTTCTAGCAAAAGGTTACAAGGTTGTCATGACCCGCGACAGCGACCGCTTCCTCACGCTGCAGGAACGGGTGGAGGTGGCCAACGCGATCAAGGAAGACGCCATCTTCATCGCCATCCACTTCAACTCCGGCGGACGGGGCGCGCGCGGCATCGAGACGTTCACCCTCTCCCCGCCTGGCGTAGCCCACTACGGGCGGGGCGTGGTGGATGCGGACAAATACCAACGCGCCGGCAATGAACACGACTCAGCCAACGTCGCCCTGGCCACCGCCGTGCATGGCCTCGAACTGCGCGCACTGGGCACCAACACCTTTGATCGCGGCATCAAGCGTGCCCGCTACACCGTGCTGTCCGGCGTGCTGCATCCGGCGATTCTGCTGGAAGGCGGCTTCATGAGCCACCCGTATGAAGCCCGCTTGATCCACAACGAAAAATATCAAGCCGCCCTGGCCAGCGGCATCGCCGCCGCGGTGGACAAATACCGGGTCGCCGTCTCCCCGCGCCCCACCACCCCGCGCCCCGCCACACCCGCCACACCCGCCACACCCGCCACACCCGCCGCACCCGCCGCCGACTAATACCCTATTCAACAACAAAAAGATGACTCTTATCCAAGGTGATGAGAACCACTGATTTCACTGATTAGATATCACAATCAAACCCCGGAGTTAGGGTTTAACCGGCGTGCAGCGCCTCGGTCATGCGCAATGCCGCCACATGCGGTCCGACCGCGTGCACCCGGTGGAGCATCACGTTTCCCCCCCGTGCCAGGACAGTGATTGCCACGCCCGACCACTCGCGTGCGGCCGGGTCATCGGTCGCCATGAGCTTGCCGATAAAGGACTTTCGGGAAATCCCGAGCAACAGCGGCTGCCCGCCAACTGATAGATTTTCGAGCTGCCGCAACAACGTGAGATTGTGCTCCAGGGATTTGCCAAAGCCGATGCCGGGATCAAAGCACAAGGCGTCCCGGGCGATCCCTTGTTGTGTTAGATAGGCCAGCCGCTCGGCAAAAAACCCGCGCACCTCGGCCACCACATCGGCATACTGCGGGTTGGCCTGCATCGTCCCTGGCTCGCCCTGCATGTGCATCACTACCACCCCGCAGCCGCTGGCCGCGCAAACCTCCACCATCTCCGGATCCTGCCGCAACCCACTCACATCGTTGACGATATCCGCCCCGGCCGCCAGCGCCGCGCGTGCCACCGCGGCCTTCGAGGTGTCGATCGAGATGAGTCCGTCCCACTCGGCCCGCAGTGCGGCCACCACCGGTGCCGTGCGCAGAATCTCCAATTCCGTCGCCACCGGCTGCGCTCCCGGACGGGTGGACTCACCGCCAATATCTATCAATTCCGCCCCAGCGGCGACCATCTGCCGGGCGTGGGCCAGAGCACTGGCCAGCGTCGCATGCTGCCCGCCATCGGAAAACGAATCGGGCGTCACATTCAAAATTCCCATTACTCTGGCGCGGTGGGCTAGGTCGAGGGTTCCGCTGCGGGTTTTCCAGTGCATGGTGAAAATGTCGGCTTGCAGGGCGCGTCGCCTGCCATTACTTTGCGCGCCATGAATCCGCTGGCAATCTGGAAATTCTGCGCAATCCTCAT
>JBAXOF010000064.1:0-15957 GCA_037133375.1 Verrucomicrobiota bacterium
TCATGGTGGGCGGCTGCATCCTGCTGGCGCTTTTTCTAACACTCGGGCTGTGCGCGGCAATCCTGTACGCGGTCTATCGGATTGTCAGGGGTGGGCTCAGGGCGCTGTTCGGGTGAGATCCTTGGACTGCGGTGACTCGTCCTGAGAACTACCCACTCAAGATAGCTGAAACACGCCTGTTCGTCGCTAGAGGTCAGGATGTCTGCCACTCCTCGGCGGAACAGTGCTGACAAGTCACCGCAAGCCCATGCCCCCTCCCCTTGCAAAATCGGACTTTGCTGACTCCGGACAAGGTGTAGAATTCTTGGCATGACCCGAGACTTGCGGATTTTCAACCCACCGTCTGCCCTGACCGTGGCTCGGTCTGTGGACCGGGCATCCGCAGTGGCGGACAAGGTTGCGTTGTTCCGGTCCTTATTCCGTGGCCGCGAGGAGGTGTATGCGCGGCGCTTCACCAGCGCCAAAACCGGCAAAGCCGGCTACCAACCGGCATGTGGCAATGAATGGGTGCGGGGGGTGTGCGCGAAGCCGAAGATCCGCTGCAGTGAGTGCGCCTGCCAGCGATTTCTGCCGGTGACCGATGAGGTGTTGCACTGGCATTTATCCGGCGTGGATGACCGGGGGCGCGAGTTCGTCATGGGACTCTATCCAATGTTACTGGACGAACGCTGTTGGTTGCTGGCTGCGGATTTTGATGGTGAGCATTGGCGGGAAGATGCTGCGGCAGTGTTGGAGACCTGCCGGAGAATGGACATTCCGGCTCTTCTGGAGCGGTCGCGCTCGGGCAATGGCGGCCATCTGTGGTGGTTTTTCGCGGAGCCGGTCTCGGCGGTGCTGGCACGCAAGTTAGGTGCCCACTTACTCACAGAAACCATGGAACGCAGGCCGGAGGTCGGATTGCGCTCCTATGACCGGCTTTTCCCCAACCAGGACACGCTCCCTAAAGGAGGGTTTGGCAATTTGATTGCACTGCCTATGCAGAAAGCGCCGCGGGATGCGGGCAACAGCGTGTTTGTGAACGACGCGTGGGTGCCCTATGATGACCCGTGGGCGTTGCTCGCAGGAGTTGTGCGGATGCCGCTGACGCAACTTGAGGCAATCGTGACCGCCGCCGAGGGCCGTGGTCGGGTCGTCGGCGTGCGGATGGCAACACTCGATGAAGATGATCCAGAACCGTGGCTGACTCCTCCATCACGCAGGCGGGACGCCTTGCCGACGGGGGAGATGCCAAAGCAAGTGGAGTTAGTGTTAGGTGAACAACTTTACCTCCCGAAACAAGGCATGGGCCCGTCGCTGCGCAATGCGCTGGTGCGCTTGGCGGCATTTCAGAATCCGGAGTTTTACAAGGCGCAGGCGATGCGGCTGCCGACCTACGACAAGCCGCGCATCATTGCCTGTGCGGAAGACCATCCGTTACATATTGCCCTGCCACGCGGGTGCTTTGAGGAAGTGATGGCGTTGCTGGCCGCCCTGCGGCTGGACGTTACAGTGCGGGATGAGCGTTGCCACGGGCCGGAATTGGCTGTGGAGTTTTGTGGAACCTTGCGCGAAGAGCAACTGAAGGCCGGCACCGCCATGCTGGCGCACGAAACCGGCGTCCTGGCGGCGACCACCGCCTTTGGCAAGACGGTGCTGGCGGCGTGGCTAATTGCCCAACGCGGCGTCAACACGTTGATCTTGGTACACCGCCAGCAATTGTTGGAACAATGGGTCGAACGCCTGTCAGAGTTTCTCGGAATGACTCCCAAGGCCATCGGCCGCTGGGGCGGCGGCCGCAAAAAACTCACGGGCAATATTGACGTCGCCTTAATCCAAAGCGTCATCCGCAAGGACGTGGTGCTGGATTTGGTAGGCGACTACGGGCATCTGGTGGTCGATGAATGCCATCATATATCGGCGCGGAGTTTTGAATTGGTGGCGCGGCGAGCCAAAGCACGCTATGTCACCGGACTCTCCGCCACAGTGGCACGCAAGGACGGCCACCATCCGATTATTTTCATGCAGTGCGGTCCGGTGCGGCACAAGGTGGATGCACGGCGGCAAGCGGCGCAACGTCCGTTCAGCCATGAGGTCTGGGTTAGACCGACCGGGTTTCTGCCGGACGGTGAGCCTGCCGCCGACAAGCGGATGGAGTTTCAGCGGTTGTGCGACGCGGTGATGCACGCGGATTTCCGCAACCGGATGATTTGCGCGGAAGTGGCCGCGGCGGTGCTGGCCGGCCGTTCGCCAGTTATACTAACAGAACGAACCGAGCATTTGCACCTGCTAGCCCAACTTCTAGGCGGGCAGGTGCCACACATTATCACGCTGCAAGGCGGGATGGGACGCAAGACCTTGCTGGCGGCACTGGAACGGGTGCGGGAGATCCCGGTTGGAGAGGGCCGGGTCTTGATCGCCACCGGGCGCTTCCTCGGCGAGGGGTTCGATGACGCGCGGCTGGACACCTTGTTTCTAACCATGCCGGTGTCATGGCATGGCACGATCACGCAATATGTCGGGCGCCTGCATCGCCTGCACGATGGCAAGAAATGCGTGAGGGTGTATGATTTCGTGGACTTGGATGTGCCCATGCTATCGCGGATGTTTAACAAACGCTGCGCGGGTTACGAGGCGGCGGGTTACACGATCCTGCTGCCCGCCAGCGCCTTGCCAGGCTGGCCCGCGGATGTTCCGCTACCGGTGGATGCCCAGTGGAAACAGGACTACGCCGCCAGCGTGCGGCGCTTGATCCGCGATGGCGTGGATCGTCCCTTGGCGCAATTGTTTGTGCATGCCACCACCGCCCCCACTGCGGAGGGGGTGGGCGCGGAGCGGGCGCGCAGCGCCAGCGAGGCATTTTTCTATCGCCGCTTGGAATCTCTGCCGGATCTAACAGGCGTATTCCAGCTCAACGCTCTGTTGCCGATTGCCTTTGATGACCACAGCCAGATGGAGGTGGATTTTTGGGCCGCGGCGGCGCGCTTGGTCATCGAGATCGATGGCGGCCAGCATTTGGGCGAGGCCGAGGCATGGCGGCGGGACCGGCGCAAGGATGCGGCGTTACAGGCTAACGGATATTTCGTGTTACGCTTTCTCGCCGCGGATCTGGGCCAGCATTTGGATACGGTGCTCGATACCGTTCAGCGCACCCTCGCCTATCTGCGCCGGGAGCTGCGGTAATGGATCACGTTCACAATTCTGGATGTCACATGCGCCGCCTCACTTGCTAGGTTCATAGCAAGCGTTGGCGCACGGCATCGAGTGCCGACTGGGTCACTCCGAGCTTGAAGTCGTGGCGGTTGCGGGGCTGGAAGACGCGGCAGGCACGGGGGGCTGCGTTGCGCACGGCCACCGCAATCCAGGCGGTGCCGACGGGCTTTTCGGGCGTGCCGCCAGCGGGCCCGGCGATGCCGGTGACCGCCACGGCGATGGCCGCGCCACTGGCGCTTAGAGCCCCGGCGGCCATCTGGCAGGCGACGGCATCACTGACCGCGCCGTGGGTGGCCAAAGCCGCGGCGGCCACACCTAACAATTCACATTTGGCCTGGTTGGAGTAGGTGATGAAGCCATGCGTGAAGACCGCGCTAGCGCCGGGCACATCGGTGACGCGGCTGGCGAGCAAGCCGCCGGTGCAACTTTCCGCCGTCGCCAAAGTCCAGCCGCGCGCGGCGAGCAGACGCACCACGGTTTGCTCCAACGAGCTGCCATCCTCGCTGACGAGAAACCGGGCAAAGGCTGCGATGGCGATTTCCCGGCCGCGGGCCAGCGCGGCGGCATCGCCGATGAGGCGTAAATCGACTTCCCCAACATGCGCGCAATAGCCGTGTTCAAGGCCGGGAATGGCGGCGAGGCCGGCATCAATGCCTTGGTGAAAATCACTCTCGCCGATGCCGGTGAATTTCAATTCAAGCACCTCCGGAACAATGACGTCTCCTGCCAGCACGCGCAGGCGCGGGGCGACTTCGGCGTGATACATCGGATAGAGCTCGCGCGGCGGGCCGGGCAGGAGAAAGATTGCGCAGTTAGATTTACCGTTGGACGCCGGGGCAATGAACACGCCGGGTGCCGTGCCGTGCGGATTGGGCAACACCTCTGCACCTGCCGGAATTAGCGCTTGTTTGAGGTTGGCTTCCGCCATCGTCCACCCGCGCAAGGCGAAGAACGCCTCCAGCGAGCGCAACGCGGCGGCGTCCGTGTGCAATTCAAGATCTAACACATCCGCCGCGATTTCGCGGGAGAGATCGTCACTGGTAGGGCCCAGCCCGCCGGTGACAATGATGACATCGGCGCGGCCGATGGCTTCCGCGAGCGCCTCCCGAATGGCCTCACCGTCGGGCACGCTGGTTTGGCGGGCGACCCGCAACCCGAGTTTGAACAACTCACTGCCGAGCCATGCGCCATGGGTGTTGAGGGTGTGGCCCAACAACAGTTCAGTGCCGGTATTGAGGATTTCAACGTGCACCGGACAAGCCACGCTGGTGGGAGGCAAAATTGCAAGCGGCAATAAACCCTACGGTCAAAACTCCACGCGCTTTGCTAGAGTGTCTCCGCCCACTGCATGACAGCTTCCCCGATGAGGTGAGCGACCTTGCATTGCGGAAAGCGGGCAGTGTTGATCACGAGATCGTATTGGAGGCTGTCATCAATATCGGCGTGAAAATGATCCTGCAGATACCTCTGGCGACCGCGGTCGCTCTTGTGAATGAACTCCTGCGCGGCCTTGTGGTCGAGGTGCTCATGAGCCATGACCTGCTCGACGCGGTTTTCCAGCGGCGCGATCAGGCGGACATGGAATACGTTTTTCATCTCGCGGGTGACGATATTGGCACCGCGACCGATTAAGATGACGTGGCCGAGATGTGCCAGATGCAGAATCGTTTCGCTGGTCTGCTCATGCAATGTGCGGGAGGACGGGTGCAAACCGAGCATTTCCTCGACCGCGTCCTGGATGACGGAGACGCGTCCCTCCAACATGAACTTGGCAACCTCTTTGGGTAGTTTGTGCTCCTCGAGGACTTTTTCGACGAGGTTCTTGTCGAAGACCGCCCAGAGGCAGTGCTCAGGGGTGCGGGCTTGGAGGAACTCAGCCAACTCCGCAGCAATGGTCTTAGCCCCGGCACCGGCTTGGCGCGAGATGGTCACAGCAGGCTGCAGCTTGGTGTGAGCAAGCCGCCGCTTGAGTTCAGGATTCACATCACAACTGATGAAGGAGAGACATTTGTCCGCATGGATTCCGGTTTTCATAGCGATTTCTTTCCGGTTGATGGTTTCACACTGACTCGCCAGACCCAAAGCCACCCAGCGTGAGAACTATGATGCGGACGAGCCAACAGCCAAGCACGCCAGCCCCACCCAAGCGGTTTTTTCCTCCAGATTGCACCGTTACAGTATCACAGGCTGGCAGACAGAACAAGGGGTTCTTTGTCCAAAGTATCATACCCCGATGCCACGCACGAAAATCTCCACGGTTTCGCGGATCCAGCCGTCGCGGTCCAAGGCCGACAAGCCGGAACTGCGCCGCAACAAACCGCCCATCAACGCCGAGGTGAGCACTTCCGCAAAGGCCATCGTGTCGAGGTCGGCGCGCACCCGGCCCGCCTGCTGGTGTTGCTCCAGATAGCCTGCAATGCTGCGGTGAAACGGATCCAATACATCACCTATCAATTCCTTGGCGAGCGTCGGCCGACGCCGACCTTCGCCGATCATCGCCCGCGCCATGCCCTCACAGCGCTCCATCGAGGCATTATATACCCGCGCAAACCGCGCCAGATCCTCGACCAAATCCCCGCTGAAGCCCCCGCCGCATTCACACAACGCGAGAAATTCTTCCGAAGTGTCTTGCACCACTGCACCCAACAATTTTTGTTTTGATTCAAAATGCCGGAACAAGGTCACTTCGTTGCAACCCGCCCGTTCGGCAATCCCCCGGGTGGTGGCCGCCTCGATGCCCTTGTCGCCAAATTCCGCCCGAGCCGCCTCCATGAGGCGTTGGCGCGTGCCAGGAGCCTCCGGGGGTTTCTTGGGGGTGCGGACCGCGTGCACGCCGGCACTTTTTGCAAGTAATCGCTTGCATGCAAGTGCAATCTCGCCTAAATCCCCTCCGGTCATGCCGGAATGTTTGTTCCAGAGTTGTTTACTGAGGTGCTGTCTGCTGCTGGCATTGAGTGCTTGTGCGCCAGTGGGGCCGAATCATAAGACACCCGCGATGGCGTTGCCGGCCAGTTTTTCGCAAGGGGGCGTGCACTGGAAACGGCAGGTGCCGGGGGCGCGACCGAGTCCGCAGCAGTGGTGGCGGCTCTATCAGGATGGGACGCTCAGTGCGCTGGTGGAGCGCGCGCTGGCGAAGAATCAGAACATTGTGGCAGCGGTGGCGCGGCTGCGGCAGGCCCGGGAAATGAGCAATGTGGCGCGCTCACAGTATTTTCCTGACGTCAACGTGGGCACCTTGGCCGAGCGCTCGAAAATCCGCTTACGGGTGCCAGGCGGCGGCACGGTTACCGCAGACAATTTCGCCGTGCCGGTGGATTTCCGCTATGAACTCGACGTCTGGGGCAAAGTGAGCCGCCAAGTGGAATCGGCGGCTGCGTCGGAAGCGGCCACCGGGGAAAGTTTCAATGCCTTGCGGCTCAGTGTTGCGGGTGAGGTGGCGCAAACCTACTGGGCGCTGCGGGCGGTGGATGCCAATCGAGCGGTATTGACCCGCACCCTGGAGATCCGGCGCAAGGCGCTTGGTCTGCTCAGCAAGCGGCATGATGTGGGCAACATCAGCGGCCTCGACCTGTCGCGGGCCGAGACGGAAGTCGCCACCGCCGAGGCCGAGCGAATCCGGCTCGACCAAGATCGGATCTTATTGGTCAACGCGCTGGCCGTGTTGACCGGGGGCAGCGCCACCGGCTCAACCGTTGCCGAGCACACGGAGCTGCCGATACCGCCGTCGGTGCCGGTGGCGGTGCCATCCGAGGTGCTGCGGCAACGCCCGGACATCCGCGCCGCCGAGCGGCGGGTGGCTGCCGCCAACGCGGACATCGGCGTGGCGAGCGCCGCGTTTTACCCCTCCTTCTCGATCAATGCCTCGAGCGGCTTTGATGCCGCCCATCTGAACGACCTATTCAACGCTTCGTCGCTGGTGTGGTCGATTGGCGCGAGCGCGCTGACACCCGTCGCCCGCCACAATCTGCGCAACGCCGCAGTGGCCGCCCACGCAGCGGTCAGTGCGGAATACCGTCAAACGGTGCTGGAATCGATTCGCGAGGTGGAGAATGCGTTGCAGGGAGGTGCCATTCTGGAACGCCGCCAAGTGGCGCAGGACAAGGCGTTGGCCTCCGCCCGCAAGACCTTCGAACTGTCCGTCAAACGTTTCCAGGCCGGTCTGGTCAGCTTCCTCGATGTGGTGGATGCCGAACGCACCCGCCTCGACGCGGAAAAGGCGGCCAATGCCATTCGCGCCGAACGCCTGGCGGTTTCCGTATCCCTCAGCAAAGCCCTCGGCGGGGAGTGGTAGCGGAAGAAAAGCAGAAAGCAGAAATGACAAATAGACCGCTACGCTCCCAGACAGAAGACAGAAATCCGTCGGATCCGTCGGATCGGTCGGATCGGTCGGATCCTGTTTCCCTATAACTCACAATCCCCTTCACCCCTTATGCGCTTATTTTATCTAACAATCCTGCTGGTATCGCTCACCTCCTGCGGCAAGAAGAACGCTCCAGGCGGACTTCCGCCGGGAGGAATGCCGCCGCCGCCCCCGCCGGAAGTATCGGTCCTGACCGTGCAAGCCCAACGGGTCGCGCTGACCACGGAACTCTCCGGCCGGGTGGCAGCCTCACTGACGGCCGAGGTGCGCCCCCAAGTGGGAGGCATCGTCCAGAACCGCTTGTTCACCGAGGGGACCGATGTCAAGGCCGGGGACCTGCTCTATCAGATCAATCCGGCGAGCTATCAGGCGGCTCATGACGGTGCCCGTGCGGCCTTGGCCAAGGCCGAGGCGAATGTGGCACCGCTCCGGCTCAAGGCCGAGCGTTTCAAGGAGTTGCTGGCCAGCGATGCGGTAAGCCAACAGGATTACGATGACGCTTCTGCCGCGCAGAAACTGGCTGAAGCCGAGATTGAATCCGCCAAGGCGGCGCTGGAAACCACCCGAATCAACCTGGCCTACACCAAAGTGGTGGCACCGATCTCCGGCCGCATCGGCCGCTCCTCGGTGACCAACGGCGCCTTGGTCACCGCCAGCCAACCGATGCCGCTGGCCACTATCCAACAACTCGACCCGGTGTATGTGGATGTCACCCAGTCGAGTAATGAGATGCTGCGGCTGAGAAAATCGCTGGAGAGCGGCCAACTCACCAGCAACGGCGGCGAGGCGAAGGTATTGCTGCTGTTAGATGAGCGCAGTCAATATCCGGAGCCGGGAATCCTCAAATTTTCCGAGGCCTTTGTCGATCCCAGCACCGGTTCGGTTACGTTGCGCACGCTTTTCCCCAATCCGAAACTGGTGCTGCTGCCCGGCATGTTCGTGCAGACCGTGCTGGAGGAAGGGGTCAAGGACCAAGCCATTGTGGTGCCGCAGCGCGGGGTCACCCGCAATCCGGCCGGCAACGCCATGGTCATGACCGTCAATGCCGACGACAAGGTCGAACCGCGGGTGATCACCGTCACGCGCACCGTCGGCGACGGCTGGTTGGTCACGGATGGCTTGCAAGTGGGTGATCGGGTGATCTTGGAGGGACTGCAAAAGGCCCGCCCGGGCACCCCCGTCAAAGCCCTGCCATTTGTCGCCAAGCCCGCGTCGGCTCCCGCTACTGCTCCTGCCGAAAAACAGTAATACCGATACGTCGCTTGGATGAACCCCAAAACCAAGAAACCACTGAGGCCACTGAGAGCCACTGATAACACTGTGAGTTCCTTATTTTTCAGTGACCTCAGTGGTTTTCAGTGCCGCAGTGGTCAACTTGTCACAAATCACCAAATGGAGTCCGCCTCAAGGGCTTCGCAGTAAAGAATTTCCCCCATGCCGCGCTTTTTCATCAACCGTCCGATCTTTGCCTGGGTGATCGCCATCATGATCATGCTGGCCGGCCTCCTGTCTATCAAGACCTTGCCGGTCTCCCAATATCCGCCGATTGCCCCACCGCAAATCACCATCAACGCCGTGTATCCGGGTGCCTCCGCCCAGACGGTGCAGGATACGGTCACCCAGGTGATTGAGCAAAAACTCAACGGCATCGACAACCTCATCTATATGTCGTCAACCAGCGACGCGAGCGGGGGGGTGGCAATCAACCTGAACTTCAAGGCGGGCACCGACCCTAACATAGCACAAGTGCAGGTGCAGAATAAATTGCAACTGGCCACGCCGCTGTTGCCGCAGATTGTCCAGCGCCAGGGTATTTCGGTGGTCAAGTCCACCCGCAACTTCCTGCTCATCGTCGGCCTGGTGTCGGAAGACGGCAGCATGGACCGCAGCGCGCTGACTGATTACATGGTGTCGAACTTGCAAGACATCATCAGCCGCCTCGATGGAGTGGGCGAAATGCGCGTGTTCGGCACCCAGAATGCCATGCGCATCTGGGTCAACCCGGCCAAGCTCAACAACTTCCACCTTACCACCAATGACATCATTGCAGCCCTCCAGGCGCAAAACGTGCAGATTTCCGCCGGTCAATTCGGCGGCGTGCCAGCCATCAAGGGCCAACAACTCAACGCCACCATCAACGCCCGCGCCCTGCTCCAGACGACCCGCCAGTTTGATGCGATCATCCTGCGCACCAACGCCGACGGCTCCAGCGTACGACTCGGCGATGTGGCCGAAAGCCGCATCGGCACCGAAAATTACGAAATCCAGTCGTTCTATAACGGCAAACCGTTAGGTGGGATGGCGGTGCGACTGGCCGCCGGAGCCAACGCGCTGGAAACCGGCGACCGGATCAAGGCCAAGATGGCAGAACTCTCGAAGTACTTCCCAGCCGGCATGAAGGTGGCCTATCCGTATGACTCCACCCCGTTTGTCAAAATTTCCATCGAAGAGGTGCTGCGCACCCTCATCGAAGCGGTTTGTCTGGTGTTCATCATCATGTTTCTGTTCCTGCAGAATATCCGTGCCACCCTCATTCCGACCATCGCGGTGCCGGTGGTTTTGTTGGGCACCATGGGCGTGCTCTCCGCCGCCGGCTTTTCCATCAACACGCTGACCATGTTCGCGCTGGTCATCGTCATCGGGCTGCTGGTGGATGACGCCATCGTGGTGGTGGAAAACGTCGAGCGCATCATGTCCGAGGAGGGCCTCTCACCCCATGACGCCACCGTCAAATCCATGGGCCAAATCACCAGCGCGCTGTGGGGCATCGCCACGGTGCTCACGGCGGTGTTTCTGCCGATGGCGTTTTTCAGCGGGTCCACCGGGGTGATTTACCGCCAGTTTTCCGTCACCATCATCTCCGCCATGATTCTGTCAGTGTTGGTGGCCATGATCCTCACCCCGGCGTTGTGCGCCACCATCCTCAAGCCCGTCGCCAAAGGCCACGTTGCCGGCGAAAGCGGCTGGTTCAGCGGGTTTTTCCGCCACTTCAACCGGGCGTTCGACTTCTGCCGCAGCAAGTATGAGGGGATTGTCGGCCGCTCGTTCGGCAAACCACTGCGCTATCTGGTGGCGTATGCTGCCATCGTCGCCGCGATGGCGTATTTTTTCCTGCACCTGCCCACCGCCTTCCTGCCGGATGAGGACCAGGGGTTTCTTATTTGTCAGGCCCAGTTGCCGGCGGGTGCCACCCAGCAACGCACCCTCGAAGTGATGCGGCAAATGGAGCGGCATTTCCTCGAGGACGAGGCCAAAACCGTCGAGGGCATCATCACCGTGGCGGGTTTCAGCTTTGCCGGCAACGGCCAGAACATGGCCTTCGCCTGGGTCAAACTCAAGGACTGGAAACTACGCAATGGCAAGGACATGAAGGCACCTGCCATCGCTGCCCGCGCCATGCGCAGCTTCTCCCAGATCCGCGACGGCATGGTCTTCGCGTTCTCCCCGCCAGCGGTGCTCGAATTGGGGATGGCCAATGGCTTCGACTTCCAGTTGCAGGACCGTGGGGCACTGGGACATGAAAAGCTCATGGAGGCCCGCGCCCAACTGCTGGGCATGGCCATGAAAAACCCCAAACTCATCGCGGTGCGCCATAACGGACTGGACGACTCGCCCCAATTCAAACTCGACATCGACGATGTGCGGGCCGGTGCTCTGGGGGTATCCCTGTCGCAGGTCAACGACGTTCTTGCCACCGCCTGGGGCAGTTCCTACGTCAACGATTTCATCCAGGACGGCCGGGTCAAGAAAGTCTTCCTGCAAGCGGATGCCCGCTTCCGGATGTTGCCGGAGGATATCAACACTTGGTATGTCAATAACAAGAGCGGCCAAATGGTGCCGTTTTCCGCCTTTGCCACCGCGCGTTGGCAATATGGCTCACCCCGGCTCGAACGCTACAACGGCATTCCCGCCGTCGAGATCATGGGCCAGGCCGCACCGGGCATCAGCACCGGCGAGGCCATGGCCGAGATGGAAAAAATGGCAGCCCAACTCCCGCCGGGCATCGGTTATGAGTGGACCGGTCTGTCGTATGAGGAGAGACATGCCGGTGCCCAGGCACCAGCGCTGTATGCCATCTCGCTGCTGGTGGTGTTCCTGGCGGTGGCGGCTTTATACGAGAGTTGGACCATTCCCTTTGTCAACCTGCTGATGCTGCCGTTAGGACTGTTAGGGGCGGTGGCGGCAGTCAAGCTGCGCATGTTCCCCAACGATGTCTATCTGCAAATCGGCCTCCTAACCACGGTGGGACTTTCCACCAAGAACGCCATCCTCATCATTCAGTTCATCAAGGCACAGATGCATGCGGGCCATGATTTGGTGGACGCCACTCTATCAGCCGTGAGGATCCGGCTGCGGCCGGTGATCATGACCTCGCTGGCGTTCTTCTTCGGCACCCTGCCGCTGGCGCTCACCACCGGGGCTGGTGCCGCCGCCCAGAATGCCATCGGCACCGCCGTGACCGGCGGCTTGCTTTCGGCCACCTTCATCGACCTGATTTTTATCCCGTTTTTCTTTGTCCTCATCTCCCGCCTGTTTGGCAGCAAGCCGTCAGTCCGGCCGGTTGCAGGGGCTGACATGGTGGCCACCCAGGCAGGACTTGCATAGGCATGATACCTACATCGTAGCGGGCCTTGCTCCGCCACGGCGAAAGGCGCTGAATTCTTCGCGCCGCCGCCTTGACAGGTGGAAGATGCCCGACCAGACTGCGTGACGCGACGCGCGGTGAATGTTTCCCGGCGATGACGTCAAGCCCCAATCAGGATTCCAGACACCGTGTTCTCCAACGAAGATTATCTTGCGGACATACTCGCTGAAGCCGGTTTGGTGACTGCCGAGCAAATTGCCTACGCACGCACCGCCCTATCCGGCAGGGATTCGCTCATCGACCAATTGCTGGCCACTACCCAACTGACCCAAGAGGATGTGGCCCGCACGCTTGCCGCCAACGCCGGAATCCCCTTCGTCAAACTCAGCGATTTCACTTTCGATTCGGCCCTCATCGAATCCATCTCCGATGAGGTGGCCAAGCGCTACCGGGTCATCCCGGTGCAGGACGACGGGCTGTATCTTACCGTGGCCGTGGCCGACCTGCTGGATTTCGAATTGCTCGACAGCCTGCCGCACGTGATCGGGCGCCAAATCAATCTCACATGCGCCACGCCGAAGGATATCGACCACCACCTCAGCCAGATTTATGGCATAGCAGCGGTGAAATCCACCGCTCCGCTAGATGGTCTATCCATCACCACGGGCGACGCGGAGGCGGGTCTCGAGGGCGATGACGCCCCTATTATCAAACTGGTTTTCCAAACTCTCACCGAGGCGTTCCGCCTGCACGCCTCGGATATTCACATCGAGCCGCTGGAAACCTCGGTGCGCATCCGCTACCGCTTGGATGGCAAACTCGTCGAGGTGGACAACCACCCGAAAAAACTCCTCCCGGCCATCATCGCCCGCTTGAAGGTGATGAGCGGCACCATGTCCATTGCCGAAAAACGCCTGCCGCAGGACGGACGCATTCAGTTGAAAATGGGGGAAAAGGAAGTGGACCTGCGGGTTTCCTCCGTCCCTTCCAACCACGGCGAGTCCATCGTCATGCGCATTCTGGACAAGACCGCGTTGCTACTAGGGTTGCCCGAGTTGGGATTTTTCTCGGACGATCAGACGGTGTTTGAGCAACTTCTCGGGTTGCCTGACGGGATTCTGCTGGTCACCGGCCCCACCGGCTCGGGCAAGACCACCACCCTCTACGCCTGCCTCAACGTCATCAACCGGCCGGACAAAAAAATCATCACCGTGGAAGATCCCATCGAGTATGAACTTCCCGGCATCAACCAGGTCATGGTTAAGACCGATATCGGCATGACCTTCGCCGCCGCCCTGCGCGCCATGTTACGCCAAGCCCCTAACATCATCATGATCGGGGAAATTCGCGACGCGGAAACCGCCAACATCGCCATCAACGCCTCGCTCACCGGCCATCTGGTCTTCTCCACCCTGCACACCAATGACGCACCATCGGCCATCGCCCGTCTCGCCGACATCGGCGTCAAGCCGTTCCTGATCGCCTCCGCAGTGCGCGCCGTGCTGGCCCAGCGCCTGGTCCGCAAGTTATGCCCGCTGTGCAAGGGCCCCGCAGACCTGAGCGAAAAGGAAATGCGCGCCCTCTCGCTCGATGCGGGCCGGCTTGCTGGGGCCACCATCTTCAGCCCCGTCGGCTGTGAAAAATGTCGCGGCAACGGCTACCGCGGGCGCATGGGCATCTTCGAACTGTTTTTAATTGATGACGAGGTCCGCCAGATGATCAATCAAGGTCTAACCACCACCCAACTCCGCCGCCGGGCCCGCGAACTCGGCATGCGCACCCTGCGCGAAGACGGCATCCGCAAGGTCCTCGCCGGTCTCACCTCCGGCAGTGAAGTCGTCCATGCCACTATGTCAGATGCGGATTGAAATTCTAAATCATGAATTCTAAATTCTAAACAAATCCAAGACCTGCGCCATCCCCTCTCACTTCTTCTCTTCGTTTAGAATTTAATGCTTCGAATTTAGTGCTTCAAATTTAGTGCTTCCTCTTACGCCCCATGGACCACAACCAACTCATCGATCTTTTCCAATCCCGCGGCCTCATTGATCGCTCGCTGGCTCAGGACATTCTCGGCGAAGTGGAACACAGCGGCAAGGAAGTCGCGGAAATCCTCGCCGATTTCCAGATCATCCAATCCCGCGATGATGTCTGGCCCATCGTCGCCTCCGAGTTGGGCACGGAAGTCTTTCCCATCCGCAATTGGATCCCGCCCGAGGCCCTGCTCGCCCTCGTCCCAGCCGGCACCGCCCGCCTCCATGGCGCGCTGCCTATCAAGTTTGATGACACCGGCCTCTACGTCGTGCTGGTCGATCCCCTCAACCCGCAAACCGTCGAAGACCTCCGCTTCGCCCTTGGCCGCGAAATCCACGTCATGGTGGCTCCGGACTACCTCGTGGAGCAAAAAATCAACGAGTGCTACGGCGGCGAGGGCAAGGCGATGGAGGACATCCTCAGCCAACTCGAACTGAGCAGCGATACGCTCAACGCCGCCAACCTCGAAGCCGAGGCCAACTCCGCACCCATCATCCGCTACGTCGATCTCGTTCTCTATCAAGCCATCAAGGAGAAAGCCTCCGACATCCACTTCGAGCCGTTTGAAAAGGATTTCAAAATCCGCTACCGGGTTGACGGCGCGCTCTACGAAATGGCCCCGCCGCCGGTCCATCTCGCCTTGCCGATCATTTCCCGCGTCAAGGTCATGTCCAACATGAACATTGCCGAACGCCGCCTCCCGCAGGATGGCCGCATCGTCAAACAAGTGGGTGAACGAATGGTCGACATGCGCGTCTCCACCCTGCCCACCCACCATGGCGAATCGGTCGTGCTCCGCGTGTTGGATCGCTCGTCGGTCAACCTCACGCTGGAAAACCTCGGACTCCCTGACAGCATCTACACCTACATCACCGAGACGATCGAGAAACCTAATGGCATTTTCATCGTCACTGGCCCCACCGGTGCCGGCAAGACCACCACCCTCTATGCAGCCCTGCGCCGGATCAACACCATTGAGTCCAAGCTTCTCACCGCTGAGGATCCCGTCGAGTATGACATTGATGGCATCATCCAAATTCCTATCAACGATGCCATCGGTCTGGATTTCCCGCGCATCCTCCGCGCATTCCTGCGCCAAGATCCGGACCGCATCATGATCGGGGAAATGCGCGACAAGGAAACCGCCACCATCGCCATTCAAGCCGCGCTCACCGGTCACTTGGTCCTCTCCACCCTCCATACCAACGATTCCGCGGGAGCCATCACCCGCCTCATCGACATGGGCTGCGAGCCCTTCCTGGTCTCCGCCTCACTGGAAGGCGTGCTCGCCCAACGCCTCGTGCGCACCATTTGCAAGGATTGCCGGACTTCCTACGAACCCAATGAGGCCATCCTCGGCCAGCTTGGCATTTCCCCGCACGAACTCGGCGACAAACATTTCTTCACCGGTGCCGGTTGCGAAATTTGCGGTCAATCCGGCTACCGTGGCCGCCGCGGACTCTATGAACTGTTGAATATCACCGACCCCATCCGTGATCTCATCACCGGCCGCGCGCCCAACGTCGTCATCAAACAAAAGGCCATGGAACTGGGCATGAACACGCTCCGCGAAGACGGCCTGCGCAATATCTACCTCGGCACCACCACCATCGAGGAAGTTCTCAAATACACCTGATTTCCAGCACGCGCGTATTTTCCGTTCGCATTCCCCCGTCCAACCGCTTTAATCCAGCTCAAGAGCCTCTCGAATCCCCCGCAACCCACCCCCAGCCATGGCCAACTTCCAATACTCCGCGCTTGACTCCAAAGGCGAGCAAACCACCGGCAT
>JBAXOF010000065.1:0-15918 GCA_037133375.1 Verrucomicrobiota bacterium
AAATGCCTGCCCTGCCGTCACCCACCCGGCGGCTGCCAGTTGCGCCCGCAAGCGCCCGCGCACCGCCGTTAACCCGGCCGATCCCGCGGGCCGCGGCCCGCACGCCAAAATCGCCTCGGTCTGAGCCAGCGCCGTCACCCCCGAGCGCGCCGCGCCGCAGGCATTCCACCACCACACCCCGCCACCCATGACCACCATGGCCACCATTCCTAACAGTAATAACCGGACGCGCATGGCCACAGCCTGCACCCGCCGCCCCTGCCTGAAAAGCACCATCTCGCCTGAAGTCGCGCCTCTCCCAGCATAAATCCAAGCTGCACCGCCCGCAGGATTTCAAAAATTTAGCTTTCCGCAACCTGAATCCGCGCTAGCATCACGGGCATGTCCATGCGGTATATTTTTCATTCGGGATGCGCTGCGCTTGCCTTGCTGATGTTGTCTTGCGACTCGTCATCCGATATGCCGGTCCTGATCGGCAGCACTCAAGCAACGAGCCATGAGGGCGACTCGCTTTACCGCCAAGCCAAGCAAGCCGACGACTCAGGCAAAGCCAAGCGGGCCATCAACCTCTACGATGAATCTGCCACCCGCTACCCGTTCAGCCCCGGCGCTGCCCAAGCCCGTTTCCGCCAGGCCGAGTTGCTCGAACAAACCGGCCAACCCGTCAAAGCCTTCGAGGCCTACCAGCTCTTCCTCACCCGCTTCCAAGCCAGCAACCTCTACTCGCACGCACTCGCCAACCAGGCGAAAATCGCCCACGCCGCCGCGGACGGCCAAGTCAAAACCAGCTTCCTCGGCATCCACTCCAAACTCGATACCAAGAAAGTGGCCGAAATGCTCGGCCAAGTCCGTGACAACGCCCCCAAAACCCCCATCGCCGCCAAAGCCCAGTTCACCATCGGCGAAATCTATCAACACGAGCACGAATTCGCCCTGTCCATAGCCGCCTACCGCCAGCTCGTGCGCGACCAACCCGACTGCGCCGAGGCTCCGGAGGCACTCTTCCGGGTGGGCGTCGTCTTCACCGACGAAGCCCGGCTCGGCAACCGTAACCAAGCCACTCTGGACTTGGCACGCGAGGCCTTCAATGACTACCTCAACCAATACCCCGCCCATTCCCGCAATGCGGAGGCCCACAAACTCATCGCCAACCTTAGTTCCCGCGAACTCCAAAACACCTTGGACATCGCCGAATACTACTATAAAATCGGCCAACTCGAGTCCGCCAAAGTCTATTATCGCGACGTCCTGCAACGCGCCCCGTCCGGCCGCCTTCACGATGCCTCCCGCGCCCGCCTCAAACAACTCGGCGAGTGACGCGCGCAGCCTTCCCCTCGCTCCTCCGTATGAAGCCTCCCATCCTGCTCGCCACGCTGCTGCTGACGGCCTGCGCCGGCTACCATCTGGGAAGCCCCAAACCCGCCGCTCTAGCCAAGGTCCAGACCATCGCCGTGCCGATGTTCGTCAATGACACCCAACACCCCAAGGCCGAAGCGCTCGCCACCTCCGCCGTCTCCAGCGCCTTCTCCCAAGACGGCACCTACCGCCTCACCCATAGCGAGCAGGCCGATGCCATCCTCGATGGCCGCATCAAAACCATCGGCTACACCGCCATCCGCGGCCGCCGCCTCGATACCCTCCGCCCCGAGGAACTCACCAACACCGTCATCCTCGTGTGGTCGCTCAAGGACGCCAAGAATCCCACCCACATCCTCGCCTCCGGCACCTCCATGGGCTCCAGCCAACTCTTTGTCGATTCCGACCTCCAAACCGCACGCAACAACGCCTTGCCCGATGCCCTCGAACGTGCCGCCGACAACCTCGTCTCGCGCCTCGCCAACGGCTTCTGAGCCCCTGGTTGAAGTTCCTCAAATTATCATACCTTTCGGTCGGTATTTATTTCCAATGATGCAACGTAAAAAACAACCCCAACTGACGCGGCAGGCCATATTGGATGCGGCGGGAGGGGAATTCTCGCAAGGTGGCTATGCAGGCACGAGTCTGGGGCGGTTGGTGGCGACGGCGGGACTGACCAAAGGGGCGTTGTTTCACCATTTTCCGGACAAGCGCACGCTGGCCAGGAGCTGGATTGAGGAACGGCTGGCCAGCGCCATCGCAGCGCTCTGGATCGCGCCGTTGGAACACGCGGATTCACTGGAGAGCCTGCGCACGCTCTGTCGGCTCCGTTTGGGCGAACTGGCCGCCGCGGATGCCACCTCGACCCTCAGCGCACTGGCGGCGGAAGTTCCGGCCGCCGAAGATTTGTTAGGTCGGGTTTTGGGAAAAATCTTTGACGCCTGGCGTGGAGCCATCGCCGGCCTGTTGGAACGGGGCAAGGCGGCGGGACGGATTCACCGCTCGATCAAACCGGCGGCGGAAGCCGCCTTTCTCGTCGCCCTGATTACCGGAGTGACGGTCACGACCCACTCCGCGCAGGCTGCGGAAACCCGGCGTGCCTGCCTGAGTTCATTGGATGATTACCTTGAAACGCTCCGCAACCAGCCGACGTGAAGGAACTTCCAAGGATCACCCCGGCTATCCCCATTATCCACCGGACAACACGCGGGATATTTTTTGATGTTTGAAGGAATATCCGTAGCCAACGGCTGCGGCCGGTGATACAAATCCCGCGCCCCCCCCCTGCATCCCCATGGCCAAGCAACGATCCGGCTTTTACCACACGATCGAATACATCGGCCCGCGTCCGCAAAAGCCGAAGCGGCAGAATTTTTTTGGTGGCTGGGTGATTCTAGTGATTGCTGCGGCGATCACCTTTTGGTTTGGACGACCACTGGTGCCCTTTCTGCGTGCGGCACAAACCGGTGCCTCGTTAGAACAAGCCAATCTGCTCATTGGAGCCCTCGAACGCTCCGGTTCGTTTGGTGACCGCCTGGCTGCCGCCGCCCTCACCCACTCGCTCAAACCTATCAGCTACGATCCCGCCTACTACACCATTCCCTATCCGAATGGCGACGTGCCATCCACCAAAGGCAAGGCCGAGGATGTCATCATTCGCTGCTACCGCCAGCTCGGCGTCGATCTACAGGTGGAAGTTCATGAGGACATGGCGAAAAGTTTCACCCTTTATCCGCAGATTTTCCCCGGGGTGACCGCACCCGACAGCAACATGGATCACCGCCGCACCCTCAACCTGCAACGGTTTTTCAGTCGCAAGGGGATAGAACTGAGTCGCAGCCGCAACAGCACCGATTACCAAGCCGGTGACATCGTGGTCTGGGCGCTGGTGGGCAAGCACTCGGCCGAGGCGCACATCGGCATCGTCGTCCCCAGCCCGGATGGCAATACCTCCCAACCGTGGGTCGTGCATCACCTCGACTCTAACATGAAATGGGAGAACGCCCTCTTCGACTATCAAATCCTCGGTCACTACCGTTACCCGGACAAGGGCTGAGACAGCGGAAGGCAACTGATCAATTTGTTAGGAATAACGGCGCTAGCAATTCACTACGGGCACAATTGCACGGTGGGTCGGTGACCCCTCCACCACTTACTTATGAAATGGACCCCAATTCTCGTTGTCGCGGCGATCCTCATCGTCATTTTTCTGCTGAAACAAACCGGCCAGATTTCAGTCAAAGACGCCTTGGCCTGTTTGAAGAACGGTGCCCTCGTCATTGATGTGCGCAGCCCGGGCGAGTTCGCCTCCGGCCACCTGCCTGGCGCCATTAATCTCCCTCTCGATGAACTCACAACCGCCCTGCCACGCCGCGTGCCGGACAAAAACCAGACGCTTCTGCTGCATTGCCAGAGCGGCATGCGCAGCGGCATCGCAAAACAAAAATTGAAAGCCATGGGTTACGCCTACGCGTATAACCTCGGGTCATTCTCCCGCGCCAAGGACATCGTCAGCAACGTGGATGGTAACTGATTTTTCTAACAATTAAAGGATGCGAGACTCACTCATGAATGATCTGCAAAGACAATTCCCCCTCACCGTGGCAAGCGCGGTTGCCATGGCTGCCGTGTGGCTCGTGGCCGGAGGTGCCGCCGCCGCACTGGATGACGTGCCGCCCGCGCGCTTGGCGCGGTTGACCTGCGGCATCGGGCTCTCGGACTGGAACACGCGCTTGCCCGACATGGACAATGAGCGGCGCAGCGGCAACCTGGCCAAGGATGTGACCCTCATCAAGGCGATGGGCTTCCGCCACGTCCGCTTCCTCATGACCGAGGAGACCGTGGTCAACAAGGAAACCCCCACCGTCCTCGATCCCGCCAGACTCGGCCGCTTCGATGCCGCCCTCGACATGCTGCTGGAGGGCGGCTTGGGTGTTATTGTCGATTTCAACCCGCGGGACGAACTCAAACAGGCCATCGTCAAGGACGACGCCGCAGTCGATGAGTTCGTCAACCTGTGGCGACTCCTGGCCAAGCATCTGGCAACTCGCGACCCCGAGATGGTTTTCCTCGAGGTGATGAACGAACCGGTCATGCGCGACACCGCCCGTTGGAACGTGATTCAAAAAAAAGCGCTGGCAGCCATGCGCCAATGCGCGCCGCAGCACACCCTCATCGCCACTTCCGCGGAGTGGTCGGAAATCTATATGTTGCCCCCCTTGGAGGTCGTCACCGATAAGAACGTCGTCTATAACGTCCACTTTTATGAGCCGGTTAGATTCACCCACCAAGACGCGCCGTGGGTCGCGGGCGACTGGGTGAAGGGCCTGCGCAACGCGCCCTATCCGTCCAGTCCGGAGGCGGTGGCACGGGTGCTCGACGCGCTTCCCGACGATGCGGCGCGCCAGTTGATGATCCGTTATGGCAAGGAGAATTGGGATGCTGCCAAGCTCGAGGAGATGATTGCCGAGGGCTCTGTCTGGGCCAAACAGCACGGCGTGCATCTCACGTGCAATGAGTTCGGCGTCTATCGCAAAGCGCCGGCCGCCGATCGCAACCGCTGCATCGAGGACACCCGCAAGGCCCTCGAAAAACATCACTTCGGCTGGACCATGTGGGACTACGCTACTGAGTTCGGCGTGGCCACCGGCGAACCGGGCCAACGCGTGGCCGACAAGGATACCCTCAAGGCCCTCGGCCTGCCACCCCAGTCATGACGGGGGTGCCGCATCTAGCACCTAACTACCAATCATGAAACGGTTTTTGAATCTCCCACTGGCGGCCATTGGCACGCTGGCCATGCTGACGGTGTGCGCGTCCGGCGCGGACAAACTGCGCGACCATGAAGTGGTGCTCGACAAGGACGGCCGCCTGCAGCCGTGGACGAGCTATGACAACGTGCTCAAGTGGAGCATGAACTTCATCAAGCGCTGCCCGACCGTGCCCACCAAGTTCGGTGATGATCCGTGGTATCTGGTCACTTCCAAACTGAGCGCGCAGGGCGAGTTTCTGCGCAACCAGAATTGCCAGGCCAGCCACGCATACTGGGCCATGGAAACCCTGGCCAGATACTACCCCTACACGGGTGATGAGGAGGCGATCCAACCCGTCAGGCGTATCCTGGACCGGGTGTTGCATTACCACACGCCCGCGGCCTGGGCCTGGCCTAACGTGCCGAGCACCCAGGACGACAGCCCCGACGGCGAATACACCGATGAGCGCAGCGAACCGGACAAGATGAGCTTGGCCGGGGTGGCCTATCTGAAGTTCTACAAACTCACCGGGGAAGAGAAATATTTGCAAGCCGCACGCGGCATTGCCACCACCCTCGCCGCGCACGTCCAACCCGGCGATGAAAACAAGTCGCCCCTGCCATTCCGCGTCAACATGAAGACCGGGAAGGTGGTGGATGGCTACAGCGCGGCCATGATTTCACCCGTTGTGTTGTTCGATGAGATGCTCCATCTGGGCGAATCCGGCGAGGGGAAATATCTAACGGCGCGCGATGCCCTCTGGAAGTGGCTCCTCGACTATCCCGTCAAAAACCACAAGTGGTCCGGCTACTACGAGGATATGGTCACCAACGTGACCAACATGAACCAGCAAAGCCCGATGGAAACCGCCCGCTTCATGCTGCGCCATCCGGAACTGGACCCCGATTACAAACGCCATGTGCCTGAATTGCTGGCCTGGGTCAAGGACCGCTTCGGCAAGACCAAGCACCACGGCGCCACCAGCATCAAGGAACAGGACATTTGCTTCTTGGAAATGTGCAGCCATACCGCCCGCTATGCCTCGGTCAACGCGAAATGGTATGACCTGACACAGGACCCCGCCTACCGGGAGGAAGCGCGCGCCGCCTTTGCCCTGTCGATCTATTCGGTTTACAGCAAACACTCGAAGGATCAGTCCGCCATCAACTATGTCGGCATTACCTACACCTGCCCGTGGTTCGTCGATTCGTATTTCGATTTCTTGTGCCACATCCAGGATGGCATGACCGAGCTGCCGGACATGGCACCCGCCGATGCGGACCACGTCATCGGCTCGGATTCCATCATCAATAAAATCAAGTATCAACCGGGCCGGATCGCCTACACCACCTTCGAACCGAAAGGCAGCGAGTGCCTGCGGCTAACTTTCAAGCCCGCTTTCATCACGGCAGATGGCAAAGAGCTGGCTGCCGAGGCCTGGACCTACGGCGATTACAATGGCGTGTCCGGAGTTTTGCGCATCCACCGCTCAGATGCCCGCAGCGTGGTGATCAGCAAGCCGTAATCACCGGAGCCGGACATCGAGGGCCTCGCCGGGGTTGAGGACCACTTCCTGTTGGAGGCGGATGACCAGGCGGCGGCCGCTGAGTTCCGGTTTCACCTCGAGTTGTTTGCCGGCCGCCTCGACTGTTAGGGCAGGGGTCTTGCCGGCATCGGCGAGTTCCATGGCAATGCTATTGAGGCGCAATTTCCCCCAGCGCAGATTGATGCGGGCGTCGCGTCCGCCTGCGACGTCGTGTTGGCTGAAGGTGCCCCAGCCTTCGGGGGCGGTGAAGGCGCAGCGGAAGTCGTTAGGTGTGAGGCGCGGTGCAAACCCGATGTGTCCGTTAGGTCCATGGTTTTCGAACCCGCAGGCCGCCAGATAGACGCCGTAGCTGGCCATGCTGCGCGCATAGTGGTCGCCACATTCCACTTCATTCCACGGATTGCGGCGCGATGCGTGATAGCGGTCGTGCACCGCACGGGTGATGGCCAGACCTTCCTGGACCATGCCTTCCCACACCATGTGACCGGCCACTTGGTATTCGAAGCCGTTCATGCACTCATTAAAATAGCCGGCGAACGTATTGTCGCCGCCGCCCTGAGCCTGTTTGAAATCCCAATCCTTGCGTGGGAACGTGCACATCAGCAGGCCCGCCTCCCCTGCCATCGCATACCAACGACCGGCCTTGTAGCGCTCGCGATACGGCCCGACGTCCGGGCTGAAGTTGTATTTCCACAACGATTGCAACGCGGTCTTGGTTTCCTTCTCCGGAAACACCCGCGGCAAGCCGACTTGGAACGCCCAGCTTTGTCCCATCACCTGGTCGATCTCGCAACCGGTGCCGGAGTTGATCGTATTGGCATGCGCCGGATCGACCTTGTTGATGAAGTAGTCGCCGTCAAACAATTCACCCACCATCGAGGTCTTGCCCTTGGCCGCAATCGTCCGGCATTGAGTGGCAAATTCCGCGTCGGCCGTCTCGTCGGCCATGGCGGCGGCGGCCAGCAATGCTGCCTGATAGAGTCCGCTCAGCCACGCCACCGCCCCAAACCAATCGGCGTCGAGAGTGTTATGTTGGTTGCTGACGATCAGTCCGTCGCCGTCGCCGTCCTTGTTAATCAACCACTGGGTGGCGCGCTTGATGCCCGGCCAGTTTTTCTTCAGGAACACGTCATCGGCGCTCATCTGGTGTTCACGCAGCGCCCGCAGAATGGATCCGGCTTGGGCATCGATGGCCGGGATGTTGTTGTTCTCGCCGCGGAAAAAGATCGCGCCGTCGGCTTGCAGCGCGAGGCCGAAGTCCACCCGCTCGCGCAAGATCCGTTCCAGATCCGGGAACAGGCGCCCCATCGCCTGCGCATATTGCCAGACATGGCCGCAGGTTCCGTGGCAACAACCGACGCCCTCCCACGCCCAAAAACGTCCCGACTTGAAACGATAACAAGTGGAGGTCGCCAAAATCGATGTATTGAGCTGCGTGCGGTCGAGGAACCAATATGGCAGGGTAGAGTCATACCAGGTGTCGAGCCAGAGCTTGGTATGCTCTGATAGACGCTGGAAGTTTTTCGCCACATAGGTGGCCACCTCTAGTGCCGATGCGAACCGGCTGCCATACCAGCGGCCGCTATCGGGCACGCCGTTTTTGCGCAGGTTCGGAAAATACCAGGTCAGCACAAACTCCACCGTGGCCGAGGCCCCCGGCTCTAACATAAGTTTGCGGCCGATCGAGCCCGTCAGCTTCGCCTCCAGCGGGGCGCTCAGACCGTCCGCGCAGCTATCCGCCGGTTTCCCTAACAACGCGATGCCCATCGACCCGTAGTCGGGCATACCCTCCATGCCGGCGGGCGCGTCGGATGCCACCGTGCAGTCGAGGAACGTGAAGCCGTCGCCATCCACCCGCTTGATGTGCCGCACGCCGGGCCGGTCGCGCCGCCCTTGGCACACCGCGTTTTCTAACAATCCAGACAATTCCAGCTCCAATTTTTTTGGCGAGGTGTTGCGCACGGTGTAGCGGAGCACGGTGGCCGGCAGGCTGGAGTCCGCGGTGTTGAGGGGAACAAACGGCGAAAACGCCTCAAGGTCGACTTCCACCGCTGCGGCGGGATCGCGGTAGGCGACCTTGCCCACCGGATACTCGCCGCGGAACGTGATCGCGCTGAAGCCACTGCGGTCGAGCGCGCGCTTCTCCCCGTCGATGGTTAGACCGAACCCCTGCTCGATAGGCGACGACGGCACGGGCGGATGGGCGTAATTGCGGTCACCGGTCGCGTTCTTGCGGTTGAAAATGTCCCACAGCCACAGCTTGCCGTCGCCGCCCAGATAGAGTTGACCCGAGCACAGGCCGCCCACCGGCATGCCGATGAAACGCAGTTCCTCGCCGCGCAGGATTTCCGGCGTGCCGCGTTCAAACAACGACTTGAGCCACTCCGGGCGCAGTTTCTTGTCGGCCGGCACGAGGTTGTTGAAATCCTCGCGGGTGAACGGCCCCGCCATCGCCGGCCAGCGTGCCGCCAACAACGAGAAGCCGCCGAGGCCCATGCTCCGCACGAAATGGCGCCGCGACAGGCTGCGGTTGGCGGATTCTTCCGTGGTCGGTGCGAGAGAAGTGGGTTGGTTCTGGTTCATAAGGAGAGGCTGGGGTTCCCATGGCCGCGACCATCGCGCCATGAGTTGCGTGACGTCCCGTCTATGCTGGCACCCACTGGATGTCAAACAGAAAGACCGCGGGAGAATGACAGGCGCGCGGCCTCTGAAGGGTGAGAATGACAAGAGTGCGCCTCTTGATGAGTGGCACACGCATCCTGCGGAACGGTCTTCCAGCCCCGGAATCGTCCTTCCACCCACGCCCCTGCCGAAAGTTTTTTTATGCGACAATCCCATACGCCCCAACGGTTGCGGCAGATGACGGCACGCGAAATTTTAAAATTTCTTGCTATTGGGGCGGGAACCCCCAACTTAGCGCTCGATTGCACGCCGCTTGGCTGTGCACTCGCGCTTTGTTTAATCTCTGACGCCGCGGTCAAAGGAAGTGTGGAATGAATTGGCGTTATTAGAACTGAAAAACAATGGATATCTACGTGGGCAATCTGCCCTATACTGCTACTGAAGGGGACGTGACAGGTCTCTTTGCCGCATTTGGACCTGTCGAACGGGTCAAAATCATCACCGACCGTGAAACCGGGCAATCCAAAGGATTCGCCTTCGTGACCCTCGGCGACCAAACCCAGTTGAACGCGGCCATTGAGGCCCTCAACGATTACGATTACAACGGACGTCCACTGCGCGTGAACGCCTCCGAGCCCAAGGAAGCCCGGCCCAGTGGTGGCGGTGGCTACGGCGGCGGCGGTGGTGGTGGCGGCGGCGGCGGCTACCGAGGTGGCAGCGGCGGCGGCGGCGGCGGCTATAAAGGCGGCGGCGGTGGCGGCGGCTATAAAGGCGGCGGCGGCGGCGGCGGCTATAAAGGCGGCGGCGGCGGCGGCAACAAAGGCGGCGGCGGCTGGTAAGCCCAAGTCCCCTCAACCAATCTAACCCAACACCCGGCCCTCTTCACAGGGGACCGGGTGTTTTTTGGTTCGTTCCGTGGTCGCCTCTATCTCCTCCCTTCGATAAGGGGTTTACGGATAAGCTGAGCCACCGCCTTAAAGCCGCAGAAAATTTTCCAACAAGCGCATGCCGTTCTGAGTGAGGATTGACTCAGGATGAAACTGCACGCCATGGACCGGAAACTGTTTGTGGCAAAGGCCCATGATCTCGCCCTCCTCGGTCCAGGCGGTGATTTCGAGACAATCCGGCAGGGTGGCACGTTTGACAATAAGGGAATGATAACGCGTTGCCTCAAACGGATTGGGCATCCCGGCAAAAACACTCTGGCCCGAATGGTGAATCGGCGAAGTCTTGCCGTGCATCAAGCGATCCGCCCGCACCACATCGCCACCATAAACCTGCCCGATCGATTGATGACCGAGACACACCCCGAGAATCGGCGTGCTGGCTCCCAGTTCCCGAATCAACTCACAGGAAATCCCCGCTTCATTCGGCGTGCACGGACCGGGCGATATGCAGATGCGCTCCGGCTTAAGGGCTTTCACGTCCGCCACCGTGAGCACGTCGTTGCGGAAAATTTGCATCTCCTGGCCCAATTCCCCGAAGTATTGCACGAGGTTGTAGGTGAATGAATCGTAGTTGTCGATGATCAGGAGCATGGGCGTTTCGGTCAATAGTTAGCAGTTATCAGGGAAGCAGACGCATGACGGCAAGACACAAGAAAAGAGCATGAGACAATCCGTAGCGTCTCTTTTCTTGAATCCTCAAGTCTTGTGTCTTGCGTCTTCAAGTCTTGTGTCTATGCCTCCAGCGTCCGTGCGAGGGCGATGGCACGGAGCATGCCTTTGGCTTTGTTCACAGTTTCGTTGTATTCGTAGGTGGGATCGGAATCAGCCACCACACCGGCTCCGGCCTGGACATAGGCCATGCCATCTTTGAGCAGGCAGGTGCGCAAGGTGATGCAGGAATCGTGCGAGCCATCGAAGCCGAAATACCCGACGGCTCCGGCATAGGCACAGCGTTTGTTTTTTTCCAGCGAGTTGATGATTTGCATGGCGCGGATTTTCGGCGCGCCACTGACGGTGCCAGCCGGGAATGTGGCTCGCAACACATCATAGGCACTATGTGCCGGATCCAACTCACCGGTGACGTTGGAAACTATGTGCATGACATGACTGTAGCGCTCCACGATCATGAAGTCATCCACCTTCACCGCACCGTGCTTAGCGATGCGTCCCACATCGTTGCGCGCAAGGTCCACCAGCATCAGATGCTCGGCACGCTCCTTGGGATCAGCTAACAAATCGGCGGCGAGCGCGTCATCCTCTTCCGGCGTCTGGCCTCTCCAGCGGGTGCCGGCTATCGGGCGGATGTCAATGCGCCCGTGAATCGACCGCACATGCACTTCCGGCGAGCTGCCGACGAGCGCAAAATCACCCAGCTCTAACAAAAACATATAAGGTGAAGGATTGACAAAGCGCAACGCCCGGTAGAGATCCACTGGCGCTTGCTCAAACTTCGTCTCAAAGCGCTGGCTCGGCACGAACTGGAAAATATCACCCGCCACGATGAATTCCTTGCCCGCGCACACCATCGCTTCAAACTCCGCCTGGCTAGTGTTGCTTTGCGCAGCGACCGGCTCCACTTGTACCAGCCCA
Source organism: Verrucomicrobiota bacterium (assembly GCA_037133375.1). GTDB lineage: Bacteria > Verrucomicrobiota > Verrucomicrobiia > Verrucomicrobiales > Akkermansiaceae > Luteolibacter. Next base: position 11,814 of record JBAXOF010000065.1, read on the forward strand.
TTGAGGGCCGGCACATGCAGCGGGCGGTTGAGGGTTTCCACCAGCGCGGCGATTCGGACGCGGGCGGCAGCATGAGCCTCCTCGGGGTTGTCAAACTCATCGATAAAAGCATTGGCCACCACCTGCAAGCGGCGCAGCCGGTGATCAAACACCAACATCGTGTCTGCCAACACAAACATCGCATCCGGAATGCCCAACGGATCGGGCGGTGGCGGCCCCAGCGTCGGCTCAAACTGCCGCACCGCATCATACGAAAGATAACCGACCATGCCGCCGGAAAACAACGGCAGCGCACCATGAGTGACTGGCCGGTAATGGGCCATTTCGCGCTCGAGCGCACCCAGCACATCATCCTCGGTGGTAAAAGTGCGGGTCTCCGCGCCATCCTCCCGAATCGTGATTTGCTTGTCTCTGGCCTCAAACACCAATCGCGGACAACTTCCGACAATCGACCAGCGCCCGGCTTTTTCCGTGCTCTCGGCACTCTCTAACAAAAACGAATGACGATTGTCCCGCAGCTTCAGATAGGCGGACAACGGAGTCTCGAAGTCGGCCGCAAGCTGGGTATAGACAGGCACGACATTCCCCCGCTTCGCCAGTTCGACGAACGCTTCCAAGGATGGCTCAACCGGAATAAGATTCACAACGCGGGAAAGCATGCCCGGGATTGGCCGGAGGGCAAGCCCGGAGTAGCAACTCGCTTACCGGCCTAGGGTCACCACCACCTTATTCTTACGGATCGACACATTCTTGAGCAGCAACTTGGCCAAGTGGGTCTTGGTGTCATTCTTGGCCAGTTTGAAAATCGGAATTTCTCCGACAAATTCACTGGCGATGAGATTGAACCCCTCGCGTAGTGTCTCGCGATAGTTGTCCGGAATTTTCCCCACGTCGAGGGTTTGTAACTCAGGGTCCTTCAGGTAAAATTGGTAGGACTTGGGATCATAACCCACCCCGGTCGCAAGCGATGCACTGCCAGTGTAGGATTTTTCCAAACCCGTAATGCCCACCCGCACTTTCACCTCCAAACTCACCCGCACCTTCTGCTGATCCGGTACCAAGACCGCCCTCGGATTGGCATAGGTCACCTTCACAATTTTCAGATAGGTCTTGTCCTTGGGGAAATTTTCCGCCAGGGCCGCATCGATCATCCCTTGGGTGATGTTAACCTTCAGCGTCCCGTCATCACCCAACTTCATCACCACCAACCCCAGCACCGCTGCCACCAACACTAACACTCCAATCACCAGTGGTTTCTTCAGCATCCCGCACGCTTATAACAACACCCCTTGACCCGCGCAAGCGGATTCCCCCCCCGCTGCCTCCCCGCTCAACCCGATATTTGAGGTTCAATTCCTGCAATGGCCGCTCCAGGCAGGGACGCGTTGCCGACGCGTCCGGGAGAATGGCCGGAGAATGGCCGGGCCGGAATGTCATCTCATTGCCACCTCATTGTCGCTGACCGTTTGGAAAACGGCTCCATCTATGGTGGTTCTTGCGGCAATCGTTGATTTCATGGGCATTGGTGCGTTACTGGAATTGGTTCGTGATGCATGGTTGTGACTGGTGATACGGCTGGTTGTGTGGAATCCGTGTGGAATTCCACCATCCGGCACATCTCTGCCACAACGCCGCCACCGATCAAGGTCATTTTTATGAGCCCAGTATTTTGAGAGTTCGTAGCCTAGAAGATGAATTTCCAAACCGCGAATTGGTTGGCGTAGCTTTCCGAATTTGGTTGGAGTGATGTTTGATTCACTATTCGAATCTAATTGACTTCAAGATTTGAGTTATCAATTCTTCATCACCTTGATTGACTGAATCTCTGCTTGCATATGAAGCCCGGATGATCGAGGCCCTGAAAGCACTTCCGCTTGTGCTGTCCTTATGGTCTAATCGATATATCTTCTGGGAGTATCCGAATCTATTTTTCAAACTCGTATCTAACTTTACCACTACATCCTGCCTAGTAATTCTGCGATTCTCCACACCTACATAGGCTTTATAAGCATCAGAATTATACTTAGTTTTCTGATATGCAAGCTCTTGTTGAGGATCATAGATCCGCACCTCACCCCACATCAATGGACCTGATTCAGCACCTTCTGGTGCCAACCTCATCAATTGGAATCTTACAGACTTGCAGCCAAAAACTCTCTGATGTTCCTGGTTTGAATCATTCTCCAGTTCGATGACATTTGCCGGCAACTCAAGCGATATTCCCAGTCTGTTGACTCTTTTTAACGAGCGGTCCGTGGTAACAATTTTCGCTGTCCCAGCACGCGGTTCTGGTCCTGTACTAGCCGAACAACCGACAAGGGCGTACCCGACTATTCCTATCCATATACAGTCTGCTATGGTTTTCATAATTTTCAGCTTCTAATGTGCATTTTTACCTTTCTCTGCTGCCAAGCTGATTTTCTTGGCGGCATATGTAATTGCCTTCGGCAACCCGGTAAAATCGATGGGACCACCATAGGTAGCTCCCATATTGTATGTAACAGTTGCCGCAAGTGGGTAATTCAAGCGCTCTCGCTCTGCCATGGTTTTTACCCATGTCCCACAGTTCCTGTTCAGCAACTCATATATACCAGGGTCAGGATGACCCTGAATATTCTTTTTCATAGACTTGTATGCCGTTTTGAAAAGCTTAATTTGGGTGCAAACGTCTTCCGTGAGTAGGTACTTATTTCCCCTTTTATACCATTTCCCGGCATTCTTGTATGCCTGTTTGTCATCTGGATCGTCAATCCACCCGTAGCTTCCGCTTGTGGTTATTATTCCTATAATGTTTCCTGCATTATCTGGCAAGTTATCATTTTTATACCTAGCACCTTTTACGGAGAGCGGGTGGAAGGACATGGTGATCAGCTCAGAATCTCGCTCATCTGAGAAATTCTCAATAAACTTATCCCATTGGGCCTTGTCATCGGGGTTCGTGAAATCATTATTGAACGCCAGAAATACATGCCCAACAACCGGATATATATACCGCATCCACCCATCTTTGAATGGTCGATAGACTGAATATGCCTTTAACCCAAACTTATCAACTTTGTTCACTCCATCATTTCCGACAAACCCATACAGGTTTAATCCGCCCGACTCTTCAATTAGGTCTTTCGACTGCCATCCTCCCGTCACCGGGTTATATATCCTCAGACCATAATCTAGCATTCCGGTCTCCGCATCGGTGTGTTTCGTGCTGAAGCCAAAGTGAAGACGGGACAGCGTAGTGTCTCCTGTCCCCGTGAACTTGTATTGAGCGACCAACTGGCCGAACGGCGAATAATCCATCCGCGCCAGCAGGTTGCCACTCGCGCCTAACCAAGCGCTGATGTTCCCGTTGCCATCATAGGCTGGGAAACAAGTTGCTCCGGGGTTGAAAAGATGGCTCGCGAGAAGCCCTCCGACCCCGCCTGCGCCTTGCAGAGTTCCTGATAGGTCAATGCCCCAGAGATGGGCCGCTTGCAGCGTTAGGGTAGTCGAGGTTTCCGACGGGGCGCTGTATTCGGCGATGATGTTCCAGCCGTCGTAGAGCGAGCGCAGGTTGCTGGAGAATATCCAGGTTGTGCCATCAGTGGAAGTGTACACCGTTTTGGAGACGCGCCTGTTCTGCGAATCATAGACAAAATCCAGACGCAGCCGGGGAACGCCCGCAGCGGCGGCATCAATGGTGGTTTGCATACTGGTGATCCGGTTTTCTGCGTCCCAACTGTAGTCCCAGCGTCCGTCAGTTTTCAAGTTTCCGTCTTCATCGTGGCTGTTCACGGGCGCAAACACGCTCCGTGGCGTCCATGTGTTGCCGGTGATGGTGACTCCGTCACTGGCCACGCTGTCGTTGCTCCACAGCGGGCCGGTCGAGTTGTCTCCGGTGATTTGCTTCCAGTAGAATCCCAGCCCGCCCGCGCGAGCGGCGGGCGTGTTGGTATCGCCGTTGATGATGACATCGTTTGTCAAGGGAGCCTCACCGAGGATGAATCGCCCTCCCTCCGTGGTGATGTTGGAGTATTGGTTGATGGCGTTCGGGGTGTAGGTGACTCCGGTGTTAGTGCCGCCGTGGGTGGCGGAAGAGCGGTTCCCGATGCCGTCATATTGATAGGCA
>JBAXOF010000066.1:0-15469 GCA_037133375.1 Verrucomicrobiota bacterium
TGGGGGTTTGCCATTTGGATTCGGCGCTGGCGATGAATTGGTCGATGATGACCTGGGCGCCGTTGGAAAAGTCGCCAAACTGCGCTTCCCAAAGCGTGAGCATCGACGGGTAGTCGAGGGAATAGCCGTAATCAAAACCTAACACGGCGAACTCGGACAACATGGAGTTATAGACACAGAAGCGGGCTTGGTCCGCGCTGACGTGATCGAGAGGAATGTGTCGCGCCCGGGATTCGGAATCGTAAAACACCGCATGGCGCTGTGAAAAGGTGCCGCGGCGGCTGTCCTGGCCGGATAAACGCACGGGTGTCTGTTCCATGAGCAACGAGCCCAAGGCCAGCGACTCCGCAAACGCCCAATCAAAAGGGCCGCCATCACGCACGGCCTGGGCACGGCGCGGGAGGAAACGTTTGGCCAAGGTGAGGTTGAGATGAAAGCCGGCGGGCAGGGTTGTTAGGACCCTGCCGAGGTGTTGGAGTTGCTCGTGGGTGATGCCGGTGGCGACCGGGGCGTGGGAATAATCAGCCTGCACGATGGCGGTGGACCCACTGAAGGTTGTGCGCTGGCCAGCGGCACTCAGTTCCATCATCGTGTTGTAACCGGCTTCGAGTTTGTCCCAGATGGTTTGCTCAATGGCGTCCGCATCTTCCTGATTGATGACGTCACGGGCGATGAGATCCTTCTTATAAATCTGGCCGAAGGGTTGGCGGGCGGCGATTTTCCTGGCAATGAGCGGTTGGGTGAAGGCCGCCTGATCCGACTCGTTGTGGCCTTGCCGGCGGTAGCAATAAATGTCGATGACAACGTCGCGGCCGAATTTCTGGCGGAACTCCAGGGCGAAGCGCGACGCCCAGTGGAGTGCCATCGGGTCTTCGCCGTTGACGTGAAGGATGGGTGCCTCGATCATCTTGGCGACGTCGGTGGCGTAGACCGAGGAGCGGGCATCCGCCGGATCGGTGGTGAAACCAATCTGGTTGTTGATGATGAGGTGGATGGTGCCGCCGGTGCGGTAGCCGGGGAGTTGTGAGAGATTGAGCACCTCGGCCACCGAACCCTGGCCGGCAAAGGCCGCGTCGCCGTGCAGGAGGACCGGTAGCACGCGCTTGCGATCGGTGCCAGAGCCGGCGTCGCCTAACAAACGCTGGCGGGCGCGGGCCTTGCCTTCGACGACGGCATTGACGGCTTCCAGATGGCTTGGGTTGGCGGCGAGGCTGACGCGGACCTTGCCATCGGCCAACTCGCGGAGGTTGGCATAGCCGAGGTGGTATTTGACGTCGCCATCGCCGGCCACTTCGTCCGGGACATAGTTCGGGGTGAATTCGTGAAGAATGGTGGTGAGGGTCTTGCGGAGGAAATTGGCCAGCACATTGAGGCGGCCACGGTGGGACATGCCCATCTCGATTTCCGCCACGCCCATGGCCGGGCAGGCTTCGAGGATGGCATTGAGCGCGACCAGTGTGCCTTCGCCGCCTTCTAACGAAAATCGTTTTTCGCCGAGAAATTTCCTGCCGAGGAATTGTTCGAAGGTCTCCGCCTCCAACAGCCAGCGGAGCGCATGGGTTTGGCGTTCGGGCGGGGCCGGGGCTTCGATGGTGCGGGCCTCGATGCGCTCCCGCGCCCAATCGCGGGCCCCGGTGTCGCCAATGTGCATGAACTCGAAGCCGATGCTGCCGGAATAGGTCGTTTCGAGCGCGCTGAGCAGGTCGCGCAATTTCATGGGTGCGCCGTGGCGGAAAAATGGCGAGGAGACATCGCGGCTCAGATCCACTGCGGTGAGGCCCAATGGCTCGATGGCCAGGCGGGGGTTGCGTGCCGGTGGTCCGTCGAGCGGGTTGATATGGGCCTGGGTGTGACCGAGGATGCGGTAGGTGTCGATGAGACTGGCGACTTTTCCAACAAATTCATGCCCGGCCCCGCCAGTGCCGGGGGCCGCAGCGGATTGCGGGGGTTGGGCGGCACCCAGCTCGAAGCCTTCGAAAAATGCGCGCCACCCGGCATCCACCGCGCGTGGGTCGGCACGCCAGTGGGCATAATTTTGGTCCAACAAATCCGCATTGGCGCGGGTTGAAAGGGTGGCATTCATGGGCGTGGGTGAAAAACTTGCGGGCGGTCTGCGAATTTCCCGCTTGGCCAGCCGCTCAAACCGCATACATAGGGGGCGGACATCGCCGCGTCAATCGAACATGCGCGAGGTCGCCCCAGGCCCAGCCACTTGCGCCCCATGATCGAAGCCAACAATCTTACCAAACAATTCGCCCGTCACGAGGCGGTGCGGGATATTTCCTTTTCTGTGGCACGCGGTGAGGTGGTCGGCTTTCTCGGGCCCAACGGCGCGGGCAAGACCACCACCTTGCGGATGCTTACCGGATACCTGCCCCCGACGTCCGGCAGTGCCAGCGTGGCCGGTTTTGATATTTTCCGGCAATCGCTCGCGGCTCGTCGCCGCATTGGCTACATGCCGGAAAACGTTCCGTTGTATGGGGACATGCGGGTGCGGGAGTATCTGAGGTTCCGCGCCCAACTCAAGGGCTTGGGCAAGGGTGACGAACGCCGCCGAGTGGGCGAGGTCATCGATACTTGCGGGCTCCAAGACGTGCGCCGCAAAATGATCAAGACCTTATCCAAAGGCTTCCGTCAGCGGGTGGGCTTGGCGGATGCTTTGGTTCACGATCCGGAGTTGCTCATCCTCGATGAACCAACCAACGGGCTGGATCCGAATCAAATCCGCCAGATCCGCGAGCTCCTCCGCCAGCTTGGCCAATCTCACACCCTGTTGATTTCCACCCACATCCTGCCCGAAGTGGAAATGACCTGCAACCGCGTCATCATCATCGACAACGGCAAGATCCGCGCCGCTGACACCCCAGCCAATCTTATCGCCCAGATGCGCTCGGCGGGTCGCGTCCAAGTGGAAATCCAGGCTGATGCCGAGGTGGTCGCCGCCGCGCTCAACCGGCTTGCCGGGGTGAAAAAAGTCACGCCTGAAGCGATGGATGATGCCTGGACCCGCTACATTGTGTGGGTGGATTCCGGCTCGGATACCCGCGAAGTCATCGCCCAATTGGCGGCCCAATACGGCTGGCCGTTGCGCTCGTTGTTTCGCCACGAGGCCACGCTGGAAGATGTTTTTGTCGAGCTGACCCGCCCGGATTGATTGCCAAGAGGAGCTTCACCGCGAAGCCGCAAAGAGCGCCAAGGAACGCGGAGTGGTAGAGATTTTGAATGTTGATTTTGGATGCCCCATAACTACCCCAAGGCTTGCATGCGCTCGACGCTTCTGCCATGCTGCGCGGATATGGCCGACAAGACGTTGTTTGAAAAAATCTGCGACAAGGAAATCCCGGCGGACATTGTCTACGATGATGCTCGCTGCGTGGCGTTTCGCGATATCTCACCGCAGGCACCTCTGCATCTGCTCATCGTGCCACGCCAACCGATCCAGCGGGTGGGTCTGGCCACCGCGGAAGATGAGGGATTGCTTGGGCACTTGCTGCTGGTCGCCGGCCAAATTGCGCGTGCCCAAGGCGTGGCGGACTCGGGTTTCCGCTTAGTGATCAATCATGGTCCACACGGCGGCGAAGCCGTGCCGCATCTCCACGTCCATCTCCTCGCCGGCCGCCAACTGCAATGGCCGCCGGGTTAGCTGGCGGGCTTGGCCAGCACCTCGACCGTTACCGGCACCACGCCGCGAGCCGTAAAGCCGAGGCGTTCGGCGACGCCGACGGTTACATCAATGATGCGCCCGCCAATGTAGGGGCCCCGATCCGTGATGGTGACCACTTCGGCTTTGCCATTGGCCTTGTTGATCACCCGCACCTGGGTGCCTAAGGGCAGGGTTTTGTGGGCAGCAGTCGCGGCCGTATTGTTCAGGCGCTGGCCGCTGGCCGTCCGCGTGCCGTAGTTGGTCTTGACCGAATACCAAGACGCTTTCCCATTCTGGACGGAATTGACCGGCCATGAATCGGGACATTGGGTGAATAATTTCGCGGTGGCGTTGCCGGGGGCTGCGCAACTGGGAATAAGAATGACGCCGGCGATAGCCAGGGCCACGGATTTTAGGTTCCGGGTCAGGTTCATCGTTGAGGGTGGCCCTTGCGGGCCGCCTTGTTTATCGGCCATAGCCCCCCGACGCAAGGAGAATCTGCCACACACCCTGAACGGGAAATTTGCCTAACATACAATGAATTATGACGATAAGGTTAGGAAATATTAACAATAATTCGAAGTTTTTTTACGATTTTCTCCGGTTTGGGGGGACGCCCCGGTGCCAATCTCCAGCAAAAATCTCTGCGCATGGGGTTGTGATGATGAAGCCCCCGATTGTGCTGGAAACCGGGTTGCTCTCGCAAGGAACCCTTGGCTCACTGGCTCTAGCGGCCGCATGCCGCTGCATGCGGCTGCAAGTGCGCATGGGGGACGAGACCGTGTGGCTCACGCGAGCTTTCCGGCTTCAGCCATGAGTGGATTGTCGAAGGCGGTGGCGTAAGCGTCGAGGGTGGAGGCCTTGAGGCGCAGGTCTTTGCCGGCGTTACGCCAACCGGAGACAGCGGTGAAGACTTCGCGGAGAATCGTCCGGGCGGCGCTGGCGTGCAGCCCGAAGCGCGGCGCGGCGGCAAGTGCGGCGGCGATGCCGGGTGGTTCCTGCCGCTCGGATATGGGTGTCGCGGGCATCTGCGTGCGATCCATCTCCGGCACGGGGTTCAGGTCGTAGGCCGGGGAAAGCGCCCAACGTCCGGGTGCCAGCATGAGAAAACCGTGGTTGCGCAGGTGGTCGTCATAGTTGCTGGCGAGCAGCGAATAGACAAGACGACGCCACAACTCGCTGAGGTCGGCGGTGATGTGATGACCGAATTGGCGAATGCCATCGGCGAGCAAGGTGTAGGCACCGGCCTCGCCCGGCGGCAGGCCTAACAAACTGCTGGCCGAAAGGAACGGGATGCGCCGCGAGCCATCGCGGTCGAAGCGGGTGATCAAGGCGACGCTGCGCCCTGCAGCGGTAACCCGCCGGTGTTCCGCGACCCGGATACCGGCCCGCTGCGCGAGCGTAAGGGCAAGGATTTCACCTGCGGCAATGTCGCGAATGTCATCTGGCTTGGCAAACTTGGCGATGGCAAGCCGGCCATCCTGGAGCGCGATGGCGGACTTGGGCCGCGCACCACCGAGCGGCGAACCCCGACCTAACAGAAGGCGCAGGTCACTGGCCGTGTCGGTTTCGGTTTGGACGGCGGCGGCGGCATTCAGCAGGGCGCTGAGTTTCACCAGCGGTGGGATGCTGCCACTGCCGACGGCAAGAAACGGACCGTCGGCAGCGGCACGGAATCGCAGCGCACCGATGCGTGAGGTGTCGTCGAGCGCAAGCACATAATCGAGATCCTGATAGGGTTTGCGGTCGAGAACGTGTTTGCGCACGGCACGCTCGATGAGCAAGCGGCCCCAGCGATCCGGTCCGCAGTCCTGCATTGCGCCAAACAGCGCCGGGCTGTGGTGCGGCCCGCGGCGCAAGGGCAGCGCCGTCGGGTCAATGGCAAACGCGTCCTGGCCGCCGAGCCATTCGGGCGCATACTCGAAGGTGACCGTCGGACTGCGTGTGGCGCTGTGGATGAGCCCAACGAGCCGGGTTTGTTCCGCCCAGTCGATGTGAACTTCGACACTCATGAGCGGGCACGGCGGATGCGCTTTGGCAGGCGGGCTTCATCCAGGCTGAGGGCGAGCGCGTCGCTGGCCGGAGCCGCAAGATTGCCCAGGCGCTCGTGCAATTGGAGGACAAACACAGCGGTGGCCAGCGTGCCCATGGCGACGCTGGGATCCCCCCGCTCCAAGCGCCACAGCGTATCGCGGCTCACCAGCAGGCGCTCCGCCATGTCGGCGGTGGAGATGCCGCGTTTGCGCCGCGCGAGCGCAAGATCACGGCCCAGTTTTCGCAGCGCGTGGGCGGCTGGCAGCGGAATGGAAGGTATCGGTGACACGCGAGCTACCATCCGCTATGGCGGACATTGTGTCAAGCAATGTCTTTCATATCGGACGCAAATGCGCCAACCTCCTAAGAATTCCCATAAGCGGACAGATCATCGGGGCAAGCGTCAGATCTGTGGGTAGAACAACCAGTGGGTCTTTTGCGGCGAGGTCGGGAGCGGACGATTCATCGTCCCGCGCCATGAAGACAAGGAATACATTCAAGATCTCAAAGCAGAACGCGGTCTCAAGAATGATTCCGAGGCCGTAACGGTCGTGGTCAAGGTAGCGCGGAGTTAAGGGGAATGTGGAATAGCACTTGCCAGCTCCGGGGACGGCGGCTTTCTTTGCGCATCGCCTTGCGGGCGTGAGACGGCCCGCTAACCCATGAAACCCGCCGCCATCACTCGCCTTGTTGCCCCCCTTGGCCCCCTTGCCGTCTGCCTTCTTGCCGTCTGCCTTCTTGCCGCCTTGCTCGGTGCCCCGGCCCAGGCTGGGACCAATGTTGTGGTCGCCGATGATTTCAATGATAATGCCATCGAAGGCAGCAAGTGGACGACCTCCAACCCTAACAGTTTAGCGTCCAGCAGTGAAACCGGTAGCCCGAACGGATATATCACCAGCGCCAACCGTGCGAATATTCTCACGGCGGCTGCGGTGTCCTGGGATCCGGCGGATGGAATCCACGGCGGCCAGCACCTCACAGGCACGTTTTTCATGGCCGCCGATAGCTACCGCGGTCAGGGGGATATCGTCAACATTTACACGCGCAGCAGCAATGCCAACAACGGCGGCGGCGCCATCTCAACCAAATACGGGGTCGAATTCGGCCTCGGCGAGGGGACTCATACGCTGAGTCTCAACGTCCCCGGTTACACAAACACGTGGACGCAGGCGCCGGTTGCCACCGGCGACACATTCTTCGGCGGCACCAACTACCAGCAGTGCTTTTCGTTCGATGTCTGGGATTTTGGGGACGGCCGCTACGCCGGCACCTTTACCCAGATGGCCGGGGCCAATGCCGGCATGACTTCGAGTGTCACGGCCATCTCGTCCACTACCGGCAGTTACCCCGGCCAGGTCAATCAGGTCAACATGCATTCCCGTGAGAAAAGCAATAACTACTCGTTCAGCCACCAGACCAACTTCGACGACGTGGTCATTGCGGCCCCCTCGAGTTGGGCGGGCACCGGCGGCAGCAGTTGGAGCGGCACGAACTGGAGCGGCGGCAATAAGGTCGATACGAATCCGACCGGCAACGGGGTCGCGGTGGTGTTCGGCAAAGCGGGTTCGGTGGGCACGGTCAACCTCGACGCCGCCGCCACCGTCGGTGCCATGGCGTTTTACCCCAATGTCAACACGACCGTCACCCCATCCAATGGCAGCGTGCTGACCCTGGACAACCGCCCGCTGCCAGGCACGACCGATACCGGGGCCTTGGCCGCCATCACCGTCCTCGGCGGTACCCACTCCATCACTTCTAACATTACGCTGGCTACCGGCGCGCTGGTCGTCGTCTTCAATAGCGCCGATGTCTTGACGCTGGGCGGCAACCTCAACGGCACTGGCTATGACAGCCTCGCCACGCTGGGCCGGACCGATAGCGTCGGCGGCAACAGCCTCACCAAGGGCGGCGCCGGCACGCTCTACCTCAATGGATCTAACAGATACAGCGGCAACACCTACGTCTCGACCGGCACCGTGTCGATTGCCGGCACAGGTTCCTTGCCCGGTTGGGACACGAGCGACCGTTATAGGGTTTCCAACGCCGCGGCGCTGGCGGTCCAAAACGCAGTGAGCGATGCCGACGTCATCACCATGCTGGATACTAACAACTTTGCCTACGGCGCGATCCTCGGCTTCGACACCGCGGCCGGCAATCGAACCTACCCCAATGCCATTGAGGACACTTTCAACGGCATGCTGGGCTTGGCCAAAATCGGCGCTAACAAGCTGACTCTCCCCGCCGCCAGCACTTACACCGGTCCTACCCGCGTCAGTGCCGGCACCCTGCAGGTGGATGGCTCCCTGACCGGCGGTGGTGCGGTGACCGTCCCCGCCGGCGGCACGCTCAACGTCAGCGGCGGTGCCAGTGTCACGGGCCATGTCTTGCTCAGCGGCGGTGCGCTTAATCTCGCCGGCACCTTGACGACGAGCACCGGCCCGACTCTGAGTCTCTGGGGCAGCACGCTCACCACCACCGGCGCGGGAGCTAACATTTTCAACGCTGACTTCAGCGCCGCCAGCGCGGGCACCACGGTGAATGCCGGCACCTATCCATTGCAGATTGTGAGTCATGCCCAATTCGTGAACAATACGGCGGTTGATCTAACAGGTGCTGGCGCCTTCAGCCTCAGCGGTGCGGATGTGCTCAATCCCGGCAGCGCCAGCCACCGCGTGCTCACCGCCAGCGGTGGCACCGTGACCGTTACGGGCGGGTCCGCATTTCCCCCTGCGGGTCTGCAGGGCATGTGGTCGTTTGACGATGGCACTGCCAACGATTCTTCGGGCAACGCCCACCACGGCACCATGGTGAACAATCCCGTCTTTTCCACCGACACCCATACGGGTTACGGTCGCTCGTTGCTCTTGAACGGCACCAATTATGTGACGGTGGATACCGGTGGCAGCCAGACTGTTTTCGATGGCGGCAACACGATGACTGTATCCGCGTGGGTCAAGGGTTCGCCGGGTGACTCTAACGCCTATATCAGCAAGAACGGCGAGAGCAATGGCTGGCAGATGCGCTACAGGGACACCTATCGGTCCATGTGGACCACCCGTGGCGGCACCAGCGGCCATGGCGATATGGATGGCAATCTGGCCACGAATGTTTACAGCGGATGGCACATGCTGACCATGACTTACGATGGGGCTAACAAGTCGATCTACATCGATGGTGTGCTCGACTCCAAGACGCAGGCCGCCACCGGCACGATCTCCCCCAGCAGCGACCTGCTGGCCTTCGGGGCCAAACTTTTGGGCGGCAGTGTGGCGTCACCATGCTTCAGCGGCCTGCTCGACGACATCTGCTTCTACAACCGTGCCCTCGGTCTAAGCGAGGTGCTGGCGATCTACACCAGCACCGCCAGCGGCAACCTTGACTGGTCCACGACCGACCTGGCGGTCACCGCCACCAGCAGCGTCGCGCTCGGAACCGGCGTAACCCGCTTCGGTAATCTGGCGTTGAGCGGCGCTGGCACACAAGTGACTATCGGCGGCTCCGGTGCCACCGGCGTGAGCTTCTCTAACATATCAGCCGCCGCCACCTCGTCGATCGCGGCAGGACTGCCGCTTACGCTGCTCACTGGCGACGTGACCGTGGCCGACACGAAAACGCTGACGGTGAATTCAAGCATCATTGATGGATTAGGGGTTGCCGCGCTCAACAAGCTGGGCACCGGCACGCTGGTGCTTGCCGGCACCAACACCTACACCGGCGACATCCATGTCAACGCCGGCGGCTTGGTCCTCGCTGCGGGCACCGGCATGAAGTTTGTCGTCACCAATGCATCGAGCAACAAGATCAGTGGTGCCGGCAGCGTCACCTTGGATGGCAGCTTCACCCTCGATATCTCCAGCGTCACCGCCGCCGCCGGTTCGTGGCTCCTGGTCGATGTCTCTAACAAATTATTCGGCGCTGGCTTCATGGTGGCCGGGGCCGGTTGGTCGAAAGATTCCAATGTCTGGCTCAAGACCGACGCGATCGACCCCACCCTGACCTGGACCTTCAGCGAGGCCACCGGCATTCTCACGTTGCGCGGTCCGATCACGACGGTGGCAAGTTTCAGCGGGTTGACCGCGAGCCAGAGCCACCCAGCCGGCACGGCCAGCGTGACCTTGAGCGGCACGGTGACCGGCGATGGTCCGGTCTATCCGGTCAATGGCGAACCTCTCACCATCACAATCAACGGGGTAACCCAAGCTACCACCATCAACGGCGGCGTGGGTTGGTTCACCTTCGATTTTCCCACGGCGGCGATTCCGGCTAGCGCCACTCCCTATCCCATCACCTATAGTTATGCCGGTAATCTGCTCACCCTCAGCGCCGCCCCGGACGACACCAGCACCACATTGACGCTCAGCTCTGACTACTCGTCATGGATCGCTTCCAAGGGGCTCGCCGACAATGCCGCGCTGCCTGCTGCCGACCCGGATCACGATGGCGTTTCTAACATTATTGAGTTTGTGCTGGGCGGCGAGCCGAATCCCGCCACCTCTGGTTCCAACTCGCGCAGCCTGCTGCCCGTCGTTGCGCGCAACGCGAATGGCGACATGCTTTTCACCTTCCACCGTAAGATTCTATCAATTATCGCCGCGCGTCTCACCTTCCAGTGGTCCACCGCTTTGAGCTTCGCATCCGCCAACAATGTGCCGGTGGGGGCCATGAGTTCCGCCACCGGAGGCGTGGCTGTCGTAGTCAATTCACTGGACGCCACCACCGACACAATCGTCATCAGCGTGCCGGCAACCAAGGCCGCCGGCGGCAAACTCTTCGCTCGCCTCGCCGTAACGGCGCAGTAGCTGCGGCTTCCAGTCGCAGGAATGATCCACTCGCATAGGCTGCGCCAGACTGCGGCTGGAAGCCGCAGCTACTGTGCCAGCCAGAGGATCGTCATCTCTTCACCTTGGACCTTGGACATCGCATTCAAACATCGCGGAAAGTTCCACCCCGTAGCCGGCGTAACCAGCGCTCACCATGCAACCGATCATCGCCCACTCCGCCACCCAGGCCTGTCTCGCGCCGCTTTACCTAACAAACATTTCCGGCCGGTTGGCGGCAGCCGCCTTGTGGGTGACGGCGCTGGTGGCGCTGCCCGCTGCGGCGGGCGACTGGAACGGCTATGAGCAACGCGACACCGTGGTGGATGGTCGCAAATGCCTGCTGGTGCTGCCAAAAACGCCGGCGCCGGGCCAACCGTGGATTTGGCGCACCGAGTTTTTCGGGCACGAGCCGCAGGGTGACATTGCCTTGTTAGGCAAGGGTTTTCACGTCGCCTACATGGACCTCTCCAACCTGTATGGAGCGCCCGTCGCACTCGATGCGATGGACAAGTTTCACGCGCAACTGACCAAGGAGTTCGGCCTTGCGCAAAAGACCGTGCTCGAAGGGTTCAGCCGCGGCGGGTTGTTCGCGTTCAACTGGGCCGCGCGCAACCCCGATAAGGTGGCAGCCATCTATGTGGACGCGCCGGTCTGCGATTTCAAAAGCTGGCCGGGTGGAAAAGGCAAGAGCAGTGGCTCCGGCGGGGATTGGAAGAAATTGTTAGGTGTGTATGCTTTCACCGAGGAACAGGCCATGGCCTACAAGCTCAACCCGGTGGACAACCTTGCGCCGCTGGCCAAGGCGAAGATTCCGATCCTGAGTGTCTGCGGCGAGGCGGACAAGACGGTGCCTATCGATGAGAACACGCGGCTCGTCGAAACTCGCTACAAGGAACTCGGCGGCGAGATTGTGGTCATCGCCAAGCCCAACTGCGACCACCATCCGCACAGTCTCAAGGATCCCACGCCGATCGTCGACTTTGTGCTCAAGCACACGGCGAAATAGCCTGCAACACCGCTTGAAGTCAAGGCTGGCATGGACGCGGTCGAATTGCGTCGCCAATACGGCCATGGCATCGGCTTTTGCGGCAATAGCGCTATCCAAGTCTGGGATGTGGCGACAGGGAATTCCGATTTCTGTGCTTGTCGGGCGGGCGTGGCCGCTTGTAGTGTTCCGGCGTGTTGAAATTTATCATACGGGTGTTGGCGGGGGGGGTGGCATGCACCGCCCTTACCCACTGTGGAAGTTCGTCGATGGGGGCGGCCAACATGGGGGGGCCGACCGCAGTGGAGCGGGATGCCAAGATCGCCAGCGAACCGACCGGAGACTTTTACTATGGCAGGCGTTACTTTGTTGAGAAGACGCGGTTTTGGGGGTATTTGAGGCAGCCGCGGCAGCCATGGAGTAGCGCCAAGCTGGTGATTTTCAAAGAGCAGAAGAAAACCAACCCGGACCGTCTGCCCGAAGATGGCCCTGCAGGTCAGCGCTACGCGTTTGACAACAACTATGAGTATCGGCTTCGCGGTTACTTCACCGGCAGGGAAGACTACGAACCTAACAGCAATCAGTTTCTTAAGGAATTCATGTTAACAGGCTATGAAGTGGTGGACCGCAATCCCGGATGGTTATTCCGGTCGACTGACCACTACGAACGCCTGCGCATCACCTTGTATCCGTAGTGAGCCCTCGCTCGATCATGCCTCAAACCCAACTTTCCCATGCAATCTAAAGGAGTAGTACGTGGCGTGCAGGCTGATGCAAAGTCCCGCAAGTTAGGTTCCGCCCCCGATTTGGGGAAAGTAGCGAAAATGCGGGGCTATGGCGGGCGGGGGGATCGTCGCAGTAGGCGGCATCGCGACAGTCCAAAGGAACAACGTCAGCGGGAGCGTCGGTCTACCATCGTTAAGTGGTCCATCGTCATTGGGTTGGTATCTATAGTGTCCTTGGTGGTGGCTTTCGCCTGTTGGCTCCTGCCGCAGCTGGAACACAACGAAGCACTCTCCCAGAGTGCGCTTAGCAGCTCGGAATCCGAAATCAAGGTGGCTGCCAAGTTCAAGTCGCCGTCCGAGGACGAAGCCCTGACCTTGGTCAGGAAGGCTCTGTCTCTGCGCGAGCCAGACGCAGTGGATGGCTTGATTCGACGGGGTGAGGCGACGGCACCTGAAGTGGTGGACTTTTTGAAAAATCTGATAGCCACGGACGGGGAAATTGCCGAATGTGGGTGGCTGGGTAGTCTCGATAAAAGCAGCCTTGCGCTCGAAGGAGTGCTGGTGACCTTCACAGTGCGGGACCGGCCCAGAAGCCGAATGGCTATCCTGACTCCGGATGCTAAAGGGGTTTGGAAAATGGATTTTGCGGCCTTTGCCAGATCGGCAAACCCGTCATGGGCGGATTTGCTGGAAAGAAAGGCGGAGTCGGGGATCGTGCGCGTCTATGTGAGCAGGGACCGATACTTCAATGGTCCGTTTGCGGATGATCGCAAATGGGTGGCCTACAAGCTGGCCTCCCCAGACATCGACGAGGTTTTGGTTGGTTACTGCAAGGTGGGGTCGGATCAGCACCGCGCAATGGAACTGATGTGGCAACGCGGCGAAGTTTCTATCAGTCGTGCCACCCTCGAAATTAGCCACGTCGCAGGCTCGGATCGCTGGCAGTTTGAAATTTCCAGGGTGCTCGCCGGGGATTGGGTCACGGGTGATAAACCGTTAGATGAAACCTTGCCGTGACCGCCGTGCCGCCATCCGGATGAGTCCAACCTCGGCCCAGCCTAAGGCAGTGGGGGGCGGGCGGGCGGGGCCGCCTCGTTGAAGGTGCTAACTTTGGCCGCTTGCCGCGGCTTTTCGCTATCGGCGCGGTGGATGAAGATTTGCGCCCGTTCGTTAGAGTTGAGGAGGACCGAGCCCGAGTAAAACCGCTGGTATTGGCCCGTGGTGTTTTTGAAGGCGATTTGGATTGGCAGATCGGTGCCGATGGGGATGGCTTTGATCAAGGACTTGCCAGGCAGGAGGAGCACGCGTTCCGTGCCAAAGATCAGGGCACTCTCTGCAGGCAAGAGGTTGACGATGCGGATAGAGCCCGCTGGAAAAGTGGCTGCGGCATCGTTGAAAATGCAAGTTCGCGGCTTGTTCCACTGGGTTCCCGGCTCGCGCCAGACCACTGCCAGCACATCACCCGCCTCTGGCAATGGAATGCTTAGCCAGGGCTTGGTCGAGGGGTCGTTCGGCAAGCTGGCCTCGCGGAAAACAGCCGGTGCCCGGCCCGCCGGAATTTTGATCGGCTCGGTGGCCCTGCCGAGATTGAGGCGGACGAGGATGGCATCGTCGCCGGTGCTCAGACGCACTTGCCGGGGTGGAATGCTTCCCGCTGCCGGCTCGAGTTCGTAGCGGACCCCGTCACGGACATCCTGTCGAAAGGGCGGAGTTTCACCCAACGGCAGCAGGCGCAAGCATCGCGCTGGCCCTTTAGCCTTCTCCGCATCCGCGCTTTTTTGGGCATGGCTCGGCACCATCGCCAAAGCCAACAAAAGTAACATGCGCCAGATCACGCCAATAGGATGCAGCTGATTTCCCCAAGTGGCGAGAAAAACCTCCGCATCTGCCGCGCGTCGCTCAAGTTCAGGCACTCCGCACATGCTCGATCGCGTCACGCAAGTCAGCGTGCGTCACCACCTCGCTGACGGTGGCATGCCCCGCTGACTCTAACAATACAAACCGGATTTTGCCGGAGGCGAATTTCTTGTCGCGCGCGAGTTTTTCCATGATCGTCGCGGTGGCAATCTCTTCCGGGAGCACCAAGGGAAGGTTGTATTTGTCTAACAATCTAATGACCGTTCGGCTCACCGCTGGCGCCAGCCCGCAGTGGCGTTCCGAGAGAAACAAGGCGGCCCGCATGCCCAGCGCAATCGCTTCCCCGTGGAGCATTTTCCCATAGGGAACGGCGGCCTCAATGCCATGGCCAATGGTGTGGCCGAAGTTGAGCAGGGCGCGGATGCCGAGGGTTTCGTGTTCGTCGGCCTCGACGATGCGTGCCTTGATGGCGATGTTGCGCGCAATCAGCGCGGCCGGCACCTCCCGGTTGGTTGGGTCCAGCGCGGCAAGGTCATCGAGCATCGTTGCGTCGCGGATGGCCGCGTGCTTTATGGCTTCGGCAAATCCCTCGCAAAATTCGCGCCCCGGCAGCGTGCGCAAGGTCTCCGGATCGACCAGCACCAAGCGCGGTTGGTGAAACGCTCCTAACAGGTTTTTTCCCTCGCCGACATTGACGCCGGTCTTTCCACCCACAGAGGAATCCACCTGGGCGACGATGGTGGTCGGGATTTGCACATAGGGAATGCCACGGAAAAAGATCGAGGCAACGAAGCCCGCCAGGTCACCGACCACCCCACCACCAAGTGCCACCACCATTGACCTGCGGTCATGACCGGCGCGAATCATTTCCCGGCACACCGCTTCCGCCTGGGCCATCGTCTTGGAGGCCTCACCGGCGGGGATGATGTGCAAGCTGGGTTGCATGCCCGCGCTTTCCAGCGCGGCGAGCAACCCGGCACTGTGGAAGCGGGCCACGCGATCGTCACTGATGACTGCGGTGCGCAAGCCGCTCAGACCGATTCCTTTGATTGCTGCGCCAGCACGCCCGAGCAGGCCGGGTTCAACCAGCACATTGTAGGACCGTTCGGCCAGATTCACTTGCACACGCGACATGGCGCAGCCTGACCCACGTTTCGACCGATGTCCATCGCAGAGTCATGCCCCTGGCTTTCACCATTTTTCTCGTAGGCGCATTCGTGAGAATGCGTCTGGGGTGATGGAACGTCAATGAACCGTCAGGCATCGCCCTCCCGCGTTGTCACCAACGCGCCTACGAAGAGCGGATACCTCGTAGGCGCATTCGTGAGAATGCGTCTGGGGGTGATGGAACGTCAATGAACCGTCAGGCATCGCCCTCCCGCGTTGTCACCAACGCGCCTACGAA
>JBAXOF010000067.1:0-15458 GCA_037133375.1 Verrucomicrobiota bacterium
AGCCACAACCTGCGCAGCGGCTCGGCCAGCGTGTTGGAAACCACTTCCGGCTCGCGGATCCGGCATTCCCTGGAAAAATCGCCGAAGCGGGCGGCATCCCCCACCCTCTGGAAAAACCGCTCCACCTCGGTGAGCGTTTCCTCCACCGCCAACATGGCCGAAGCCTTGTGAAACGCCTTGAGCAGACCCTTGCGCGTCCGCGGATGATAGAGCCGTTGCAAGTCAAAGCGCAAGCCCGCCTGGGACAACCGCAAGCCGAGTTGCACGGCCGCCACCTGCTCGATGGTATGCGCCTCGTCGAGGATTGCAAAATCGTTAGGAAACAAGAACCCGCCGGGTTTTCCGCCCTCCCCGCCGGCTTCCTCCCCGGCATCCTCGGCCGTGTTGAGCAACGCGAAAAACAAGGTGTGATTGACCACCACCAGACTGGCATCGGCGGCCGCCTTGCGCGCCTCTTGAAAAAAACAATTGCCCCGCGGCCCGCAGCTCCGCGCCGAACACAGATGCGTCTCACTGCACACTTGCAGCCAGACTTTCGGCTGCGGCTGGAAATTCAAATCGCTCAGCGTCCCGTCGCGCGTCGCTTCCGCCCACTTGCGGATGTGCTCCAACTCTGCGGTTTCCGTGCTGGTGAACAAATCGTCGGTCTGCTCCAGCGCCCGCCGCAACCGTTGCGGACACAAATAGTTCTGCCGACCCTTCAACAACACCGCCGGCAACTCCTCACCTAGCATTTTACGCACGATCGGAATATCCTTGCGCACCAATTGCTCCTGCAAATTGATGGTGTGGGTGGAAACCACCGCCTTGCGACCGGTATCCAGCGCGAAGCGTGCCGCAGGTAGCAAATACGCCAACGACTTGCCCACCCCGGTGCCGGCCTCTGCCACCAGCGAGGTGGCGTTGAGCAACGCCTCCGCCACTGCCACCGCCAACTCCTGCTGCTGCGGTCGGTATTCAAAATCACGCGACTGGGCCAGCACGCCTTTCTTCGAAAAAGCGTCCCGCACCGCATCACAAAACCCTGGCAGCGGATGCCCGTCAGTCATTGAAATCATCGCGCCCCATCACACCCTGCAGCGGCCCGCCTGCCAAGTCGCAACTTGCATTTGTCCCGAAAATCCACCCGCCGGTGGTGGCGCGCCACGGGCGGCGACGGCTAGGTGACCCTTCTGCAGAAAAAAACACCCCGACGAAAAGAATTTCCTTCCCAACCGGCACCGCACCTGCCATCTCTCACCCTGTTAGTTAGCTTTTCTAGCTTCTATCAGATTAACGGAAAAGTGCCCCCCCATTCAGCCCTGCCCTGCCCGATGGTCAGACGGGGCTGTTGTGCCTCGGCCATTTTGTCCCCAGCATGTTTGTTCATCTTCTCCACCTCATCCCATGAATCCCACCTCCCGACTTCACACACTCACGCTCATGGCAATGGCAACCCTTGCCACTTGCTGCCTGCCCGCCCGCGCCGATTTGGCAGCCTTGCAGCAGGCATATGTCAATCAGAACTACGGCATGTTTCTGCACTTCAACATGGGGACCTACACCGGCATACAATGGTCGGCCTGGAATCTGTCTCCCGACACCTTCACTGTGGTCACCTCCGCAGCCAATCCCACCGGGTCGATCAAAGTGGCCACCGATCAATGGGCGACCACAGCCAAGGCGGCGGGCATGACTTACGGTGTGCTCACCACCAAGCACCACGACGGCTTCGAACTCTGGGACACTGCCGTGGTCAACAGCTCCGGTCTGAGCAACCACGACATTGCCGCCACGACCTGGTATAACAATCCAGCAAGTCCCAACTATCACGTGGATGTGGTGAAGGCCTACGCGGATTCCTTCCGCGCCCAGGGCCTGAAGGTCGGGCTGTATTATTCAATCTGGGACCGCAACGCCGGCGTCGGCATCGACGGACCTTATGACCGTGGCGATTCGGGCCCCGCTGAAATGGGCCACCCGGTCGCGACCACCGCCTATGTCAAAGCGCAACTGCTCGAACTCCTGACGAACTACGGTGCGATCGACGTGCTGTGGACCGATGGTTGGCCATGGCAAAC
Organism: Verrucomicrobiota bacterium; assembly: GCA_037133375.1. Classification (GTDB taxonomy): domain Bacteria; phylum Verrucomicrobiota; class Verrucomicrobiia; order Verrucomicrobiales; family Akkermansiaceae; genus Luteolibacter. The sequence continues at coordinate 2,061 of JBAXOF010000067.1, forward strand.
CAACGGCTATGAAAACAAGGTTGATTACACCGAGGTGTATAACTATATCAAACAGATTTCACCCGATACGCTGCTGCTGGATAACAGCGTGCTGCACACGATGGTGGGCACCGATATCGTCGCCTATGAGGGCGCGAGGCCACCGTCGGGAAATATCCTGCCGTCCGAAATGGCCGGCACCATATCCGCTGATGGCTCGTGGTTCTACACCAGCGCCGGTGCCACCACCCTGAAATCCGCCGCCACACTTGCCAGTGATATCACCTTTTGCAATGCCAACCATTGCACCTATCTGCTCAATGTACCGCCGGGTCAGGACGGCATGATTCAGTCTAACATGGTGCAACGTCTGGCGGATGTCCAGGCCGTTCAGGCACCCGGTTATACCCTGACCTACGACGCCAACGGCGGCACCGGTTCGCAGAGCGACAGTAGCAGTCCCTACGCTTCCGGGACGACGGTGACCGTGCTGGGTGCGGCCACCATCGCGAAACCGGGCTATACTTTTACTGGCTGGAACACAGTGGCCATTGGCGGCGGCACGTCCTATGCTCCGGCTGCCACTTTCAGCATCACCGCCAACACGACGCTCTATGCGCAATGGTCGAGCAACACCTCCACGACGGTCATCAACGTCCAATACGGGCCGATTAATAACGAAAACGGCCAATCCGGGAACGCAAGCATGGCGGGTCTAACGGGACCGTCGGCTGACACCGGCACTACCTGGAACAGTTTCTTAGGCACCCGTGGTGGCAATGCATATAACGGAGCCCAGGCTACCGACGCCGCGCTTGTGGATTCCACAGGCAAACCGACACCTGTCGAGCTAACCTTTCTCGCAGGCGATGGATATGCAAAACCCGGCACCGGCACAGTGCCGATTTTCCGGTCGGCCGTATTCAGCGCTGGCAATCCAATCGACTTTGTCATTTCCGGACTCCCGACCGGTGCGGCATGCGACCTTTACGCACTTAGTGGCGGCAGCCCGTCTGCAACCTACGCTGGAACGTTCCATGTGACAGGCACCACGGTTTCCGCGTCGCAATCGTCCGCCAACACGGGCCCTTTCAACGCTTTCAACTCCGGTAACACGCTCTTGTTTTCCAATCTCGCGCCGACAGTTGGCGGGAAGTTGACTTTAACGCTGGAAGGCGGCAGCTATCGAACGTCGAACGGTTTTCAGCTTGTGGTCCATGTGACCAACTCTAGCAAAACCCTAACTTACGCTGCCAACGCTGGCATCGGTGCCCAGAGCGACAGCAGCAGCCCCTATGTCTCCGGCACGACGGTGACCGTGCTGGGTGCGGGCTCCATCGCGAGGACGGGATACACATTCACAGGCTGGAACACGGTGGCCATTGGCGGCGGCACGCCTTATGCACAGGGTGCAACATTCAGTATCACGGCTAACACGACGCTCTACGCGCAGTGGTTAATTAACACCTACACCACTTGGGCCTTGGACAACCATGTGACCGGCGGGGAGATCGCCGTGGGTCCCGACGGGATCTCCAACTTGCTGCTATACGCCCTCACCCTCAAACTGAACGGCACCAACGGCTCGGCCGGCACCCTCACCGGCCGCCTGCTCAGCTTCAACAAGCGCACTGCAGCTGTCGCCAACGGCGATGTCACCTACACGATTGAAACCTCCACCACCCTGCGGGACGCGAATACGCCAGGCGACGGCGGATGGACTCCGGTCACTCCAGACACGAACAACGCTTCCATCATCTCTTACACCCTGCCAAGCGTGGGCAAAATCTTCGCCCGCCTCAGGGTGAGCACGATTCCATAAAGGGACGCCATGCATGTCCCAACCTTGATTTCCCGCAAGCGCAAGGGTAAGGAGCAAGGAACTGTCCGCCACCTGCCAGCGCCACCAACTGCCGCACGCAAGGCGCAGTGCATCGACTCGATCCACATCTCGAAGATGCTCTTTGGTAACAATTCGGCACATCCTGCGGATCAGGATTTCTGGGCTTTACCTGCGCGGGGTTGACAGGTATCTCCGTGGCGCAATGCATGGATTTTCATACAAAAAAGGAGCCCTTCACTGCGAAGAGGTTGATCTCAGCGAATTGGCCGCGCAGCATGGCACGCCGCTCTATGTTTATTCTGGCAGCACGATCGTCGATCACTTCCAACGGCTCAATGCGGCGCTGGACGGCGTCGAACACGAGGTTGCCTATGCCGTGAAGGCCAACTCAAACCTCTCGGTGCTGCGCTTGCTGGTGCGGCAGGGCGCAGGCTTTGACATCGTTTCGGGCGGCGAATTATTCCGGGTGCTCAAGGCAGGCGGTGATCCGGCGCGGTGCACGTTTGCCGGCGTGGGCAAGACCCGCGAGGAAATCGTCTATGCGCTCAAGCAGGGGATTTATTCGTTCAATGTGGAGAGCGAAGAGGAACTGCGCCACCTCGATCAAGTGGCCGGCGAATTGCGCCTGCGTGCCCCAGTGGCGGTGCGCGTCAACCCGAACATAGATGCCAAAACCCACAAATACATCTCCACCGGCAAGTCCGAGAACAAGTTCGGCGTGGACTTCGAGGCGATCCCCGACCTCTACGCACGGGCCGCCAGGGAATTGCCTAACATTCAACTCCGCGGCTTGCAAATGCACATCGGCTCGCAACTCACGTCCGTGGCGCCTTTCATTGAGGCGGTGGAAAAGGTCACGCCGCTGGTCCGCGAGCTCAAGCAGCGCCATGGGATCGTGTTTTGGTCGATCGGCGGCGGCCTTGGCATCGTCTATCAGAATTCACTGGAATCCGGAGCCGTCAAGTGGTGGCAAACCCGCCTACCCGCCGACCTGCCGCTGACGATTGAGTGCTATGGCAGGGAACTTGTGCCACGGCTCAAGGATCTGGGATTGAAGATATTGTTAGAGCCGGGGCGCCTTATCGTGGGCAATGCCGGGGTGTTGGTGACCCGCTGTCTGTATGAAAAAAAGGGGGTGGCCAAGACCTTCAAGATCGTCGATGCCGGAATGAATGACCTGATCCGTCCCGCACTCTATGAGGGGCATCATGAAATCGTGCCGCTGGCCCAGCCAACCAACAATGAGCGGGTGGTGGTCGATGTGGTCGGGCCAATCTGTGAAAGCGGGGACTTCTTCTGCCAAGACCGGGCGCTGCCGGACTTCCACCCGGGTGAGTGCGTGGCGCTGATGTCCGCCGGAGCCTATGGTTTTGCCATGGCCTCGAATTACAACTCGCGCCCGTTGCCGGCCGAGGTATTGGTCGAGGGCGGCACCGCCACGCTTGTTAGAAAGCGCCAGACCGTAGAGGATCTGATTGCTGGGGAGCTATGAGCCGTTTGCGGCCTCTACAGATCCAAGTCTCCGGTAAGTTTGGGCGGCACGAGATAGATCAGGGTGCCGTAGCGGCTTGGGGGCTCGAGGCGGAGGCAGGCGAGGGCACCCTTTTTCATGTTGATGGCGGCACCGTAGGCACCGATGCACCACTGGATGATGCGCGAAAGGTCCGGTTCATGGCCGACAATGGCCACGCGCGCAAAATCAGGGAACGCGGCCAGTTCCGCCAAGGCGGTTTCCGGGGAGCACCCACAGGCCAACCAGCCTTGGACCACCGGTCCGGGAAGCCCTGCGGTCTGACAAAATTCTTCCGCAGTTTGCAAGGCGCGCAGCAACGGGCTGGTGAGCACGATTTCCGGGATGAGCCCGGCGGCTTGAAGGATTCGGCCGGCGCGGCGTGCTTGATGGCGGCCTTTTTCCACCAAGGCACGTGCGCCATCGCCTTGCGGATGACTGTCTTCGGCTTTGCCGTGGCGCAGGAGAATGAGTTCCATGGGGGAAATTTGAAATTTAAACGACTCCGTATCTCACATCGTCATGCCACCATCGACGGCGATGACCTGGCCGGTGATGTAGCGGGCGGCGGGGCTGGCGAGAAAAGTGACCATCGCGGCAATATCCGAGGATTCTCCGAAGCTGCCGAGCGGGATTTTTTGCAGCACGGCCTCGCGGATCGCCTGCGGGAGATCGGCGGTCATGTCAGTGGTGATGAAGCCGGGGGCCACGGCGTTGCAGGTGACGGCGCGTCCGGCGAGTTCGCGGGCCACTGCCTTGGTGAAGCCGATAAGGCCGGCCTTGCTGGCGGAATAGTTGGTTTGGCCGGCATTGCCGATGAGGCCGATGACGGAGGCGATATTGATGATGCGCGGGTCCTCGGCTTTCATGAGGACACGCATAAAGGCTTTAACGGTGTTGAAAGCCCCCTTGAGGTTGGTGTCCAGCACCGTGTCCCAATCCTCCTCTTTCATCCGCATGAGCAACCCGTCACGCGTGACGCCGGCATTGTTGACCAAAATATTGACCGTGCCGAGTTCCTCGCCGATGCGCTTGGCCAACTCCTGCACGGCGGCGTGATCCGCCACATCCACCGCATAGGCGGTGGCCGCCCCAGGATAGGCGGCGTTGATTTCCTCGGCCGCTTTGCCACAACTCGCGGCACTGCGGCTGACGACGGCCACTTTGGCTCCCTCGGCAGCAAAGGCACGGGCGATTTCCTGGCCGATCCCGCGGCCACCTCCCGTGACCACGACCGTCTTGTTGGCAAAGCGTTGCATGGCTGTAAGCATGGGATGCAGCCGACGGGGTGTCAATGGCCATGACTGGGGAAAAACAAGCCCCTCAAACGGAATTTCCGCTAGCCCTCCCTAGCCAACCGAGCTAGCATCCCGCCGATAGATTACAAACGGCTGCGTGTTTTTTGGAATAGAAGCTAGGGTTGAATCCTCCCAACTCGGTTATGAGTGAATTTGCAGAACTGGTTGATGCGCATTATCAGGCGTTGTTCCGCTTCGCCGTATCGTTGACCCGGGATACCGACCGGGCCGCCGATCTGGTGCAGGAGACATTTTGTATCTGGGCCGCCAAGGGCAGCCAGTTGCGCGATCACAGCAAGGCGAAAACCTGGCTCTTCACCACCCTGCACCGCGAGTTTCTCGGACAACGCCGACGGGCGGAGCGGTTTCCCGAAGAGGAACTCGACGAACGCACCACCGCCGCCGCGTCCGCTCCGGAAGATGACGTGGACCGCCAGATGGACGCGCAGCACGCCCTCGAATTGTTAGGATCGCTCGAGGCTGCCTACCGTGCCCCGGTGAGCTTGTTCTACCTGCAGCAGCACAGCTATAAGGAAATCGCGGAAATTCTGGACATCCCGATTGGCACGGTCATGTCGCGGTTATCCCGCGGCAAGGAGATCCTGCGGCGGCAGATGACGGCGGCTCCATCCAGCGTGCCAAAAAACGTGTTACAACTCGATCGGGAGGCCTTGCACCAGCGCCGTGGATAAGGAACAAGCACGTTTTGTCCTGCGCAGTTTTCGTCCCGATGGCTCGGATTGCTCGGACCCCGAATTTGCCGAAGCGCTCAAACTGGCACATCAGGATCTGGAGCTTGGCCAGTGGCTGGCCAGTGAACGCACCTTTGACGCGGCGTTTGCCGCAGCCTTGGCCGAGGTGAAGCTGCCGGTGGAGCTATGCAAGAACATCCTCGCCGGCCTCGCCATCGAACGTGGCGATTTGCCCCAAGCCTCCGATGCCATGGATTCCTCCATGATCGGCGCGCTTGCTTCGATTCAGCCGCCGCCCGCGCTGCGGGCCGAATCGCTCGCGGCAATGGAGCGCAGCGCACGCACCCTACGGCCACGGCCATCGCTGTGGCGGCGTGCGACCATGCCCGTGGCAGTCGCCGCCGGCATTGCCCTGGCGCTTTTCGTGACGCGGCGTCCTGCGTCGCTGTCGCGGGTGGCACAGAATCGCTCGCTACCGGTGGAGATTGTGGAGGCGGGGTTTATTCGCGCTTATGAGTCTCCGCAGTTCCGCATGGATGAAAATCTCGACGACCACGCCGCGCTCATCAACCGTCTGAAAGAGCGCAAGCTGCCCTGCCCGTGCTGCCTGCCGCGCGGCTTAAGTCAGGCAAAAGGCCTCGGCTGCCGCGAACTCGTCATTGATGGCAAGAGCGGCTCGCTCATTTGCTTCAACAGCCTGGGAAACGACCTCATTCACTTGGTGATTTTCCGCCGCGAGGATGTGCTCGGCGAACTGCCCCAGCGCCAGTCACCCGCGTTCTCCCAATGCGGCGACTGGGCCGTGGCACGGTGGGGCGACGATGAGCGGGTGTTTGTGCTGTTAGGAAAAGACACCACCATCACCAAGCTCGCCGCCTTGTTTTGAGCCGGAAATCCGCAGTTGGATTCCTGGTTGCACCGGCACCAGCCCCCGAAACTTTTCGCGCCTGGCCACGACTTTGGATTGCAGCGCGCCCGGCAATGCCTCATGAACGCCGCCGATGACCGGACGGGAAATTCGCGATATGCTCGACGCGGCGCAAGTGCTGCCAAGCAAACAACTCGGCCAGAATTTTTTGATCGATCCTAACATGGCGCGCTGGATCGTGGCCCAACTCGAAGCCACCGCCGATGAGGCCGTGGTCGAGGTCGGTCCCGGCACCGGCTCGCTCAGCGAGCACTTGGTGGGTAAAGTCCGGCGCCTCATTCTCATAGAATTTGACGCCCGGCTGGCCGCCGCCCTACGCGAACGCTACCGCGATGAGGCGAGTGTGGAGGTCCATCACGCGGATGGCGCGAAGTTCGATGGCCGGGTGCTGTTCAAACATCGCCCGCTCAAATTTCTCGGCAATCTGCCATATTCGTCGGGCGGCGCAATTTTGAAAAACCTGCTCAGTCGCCCGCATCCCTTCGCACGGGCGGTCATCATGTTGCAAAAGGAAGTCATCGACCGCCTCGCCGCCGGTCCCGGCACCAAGGACTACGGCGTGCTGTCGTTGCGCACGCAGGCAAATTGGCATGTCGCGCCGCTGCGCACCGTGCCGCCCGAGGCATTTTTTCCGCGGCCGTCGATTGACTCCTGCGTGGCAGTGTTACGGCCACGCACGGACGATCTGCCGGCCTTTGACGCGCGCCTGTTTGATGAACTGATCCGCCGCGGCTTTGCCCAACGCCGCAAACAGCTCAAAAAACACCTGCCGCCCGCACCGGCGTGGGAACCCCTCGCCGCCAGCCTCGGCCTGTCCGCCACCGTGCGTGGCGAGGAACTCACTTTGGCCCAGTGGCTCGAACTCACCCACGCCTACGACCCGCACCCGCTCAAAAATTGCCCGCAGCGGGCCGGGGAAATGTTTGATGTGGTCGATGCCCGCGATCAGGTCATTGGCACGGCCACCCGGGCTGATGTGCATGCCGGGAAGTTGCTGCACCGCGCGGTGCATGTGCTGGTTTTCAACAAACGCGGCGAGCTTTTGCTCCAACAACGGTCCCGCCTCAAGGATGTGCATCCGGGGCTGTGGGGTTCCAGCGTGTCCGGCCACCTCGATGCCGGTGAGGATTACACCACGGCAGCCATCCGCGAGCTCGAGGAGGAAATGGGCATCTGCGGGGTGATCCCGGAGGAAATCGCCCGCATCAGCGCCGCCGAGTCCACCGGCTGGGAACACGTCAGGATCTATCAAGCCAGCCACGATGGACCGTTGCTCTTCCCCTGTGCGGAGGTCGAAGCCGCCCTCTGGTTGCCGCTGCCCGAGGTCCGGGCCTGGGTCGCCAGCCGCCCGGCGGATTTCTCCTCGGGCTTCGTCGCCTGCTGGGAACGCACCGGACTCCAAGAACCGGGAAAAACGCTCAACGCGCAGCGACTGCCGCCACCCTGCGAGTAGTCCTTGCCAGCAGCATGCACACGGCCCATCGTCTGCGGCCTGATGCGCTTTGTCATCCTTGGAAGTGGAAGCAGTGGCAACGCGGCACTCGTCGAGTGCGGCGGCTTGCGCCTCATGATTGATGCCGGACTGAGTGCCAAACAACTCACGCTGCGCCTAGCCCAAGTGGGCGTGGAGCCCGCCTCGCTCGATGGCATTCTGCTCACCCATGAGCACGGCGATCACGTCCGCGGGCTTAAAGTCTTTCTCAAACAAAACCCGCTGCCGGTGTTTGCCACGGCGGCCACCTCGCGGGTCGTCCGTGAAACGGGCATCGACGGCGGCCAGTGGAAAGTGTTTGAAGCCGGCCGGACGTTTGCCATCGGCGCGGCGACCATTGACTCGTTCTCGATCCAACATGATGCGGTGGATCCGGTCGGCTTCGTCATCCACTATCAAGCCAAGCGTCTGGGATTGGTCTCGGACGCCGGCTTTGTCACCCGCAGCATGACGGAAAACCTGCGCGAATTGAACGGCTTGTTTATCGAGGCCAACTATGATGACGACTTGCTAGAAGCGGACACCAAGCGCCCGTGGCCGACCAAACAACGCATCCGCTCGCGCCATGGCCATTTGTCTAACACGCAGGTAATGGAGCTGGTTAGGGAGATCGCCCACCCGGCTTTGGCACGCGTGGTCCTCGGCCATCTGAGCGCGGATTGCAACGTCCCGCAACTGGCGCTCAACCTGCTGCGCGAGTGTCTGACAACCCTCGGCCACCACCACACCGCAATCCACTGTGCCTGCCCGCACGAGCCCACCGGGTGGTTCGCGCTGTGAGGCACCCCCGCCTCACAGATCCTGCTCGATCGCCTTAAGGGTGAGGAACCACTTGTTCCAGTGCCGCTGGCGCGGCTCGATCGCCTGTTTTTCCACAGCAAGGTGCCTGCGGACGGCTCCAAGGCAATCCACATAGTCCTGAAAGACAATGCGCAAGGCTTCCTCATAATCTGCGCTGAGCGTGCTGGCAAACGCGCCACAGGTATCTGACAAACGTTGCTTGAAATCCGCGACCAGGGATCTGCGGGTCAGCAACCCGATGAGCAACCCAGCCAGGCAGAACAACGCGGACAAGCCACACAACACGGGCGGTGCCCACGGCACCGCACACGCGCCACAGGTGGCTCCTGCCCCCAACAGCAAGAGCATCATAAAAGTGAATGATTTCAAGGCAACGTTGCGGCGGCGCAGATCCTTGCCGAGTTGGTTGCGCACTTTCAAATCGCCGATCCCCTGGCGGGCCGCACGCCCGAGGCGTTGCACGAAGCGGCGGCGGGCGGTGGCAAGCGTGGCATCAAGCTCCCCGGGGTCGCCCAAGTCCACGCCCATCATCTGCCGCACACGTTCGCCAAGCTGGCTCCAATGCTTGCGGCAGACCTCCACGACTTTCTCGCCGTCGGCTTCGGCCACGGCTTCCACCGCCGCTTGCAGGCGCTCAATGAACACCGCTTCCATTTCCTGACCGGTGCGATCACCCACAAACAGCCGGAAAACCGACCGCGTCACGCCGAGCCGCTTGCCCAGCAGCCGGGTCACCCCCACCGCCTCACTTTGAAAAACTTCCGCGACTCCAGTTAGATGCAGCGGCAGGCGGGCGAGCAGTTGCTCACGCATCGCACCGATCTCGCTTTCGATGGCAGCGAGGAAGTTGCCCTGCGCCTCGATCCCGCTGGTTTGATTTTCCAGCCGGTCCTCGACGTTGCGCAGGGCCGCCGCCGCCTGGGCCCGCCACTTTTCTAACAAATAATTGCGGGCTGGTGCATCACAAACATTTTTGGAAATGAACTCCTCGAGTGCGGGGTAGCCACTGGCGGCCAGTTGTTGTGCGTCAAAGGGCGCGGCGAGTTTCGCCGCACAGGCGAGTTTCCCGGAGACGGCAAACATCGGCGGTGCCTGGCCAAGACGCTTGATGGCGAGTTCGCCCATGTGTCCCAGGATCACCCTGATGTCGGCAGGAGCGCATTGATCGACTTGCTGGATGATGAGGACAAGCCGCCCGAGAGTCCCGGTTGGCAAGCGCGAGATGAAGTTCCAGGTGGCCGCTGACCATGGGTTGGATGCCGGAAACACGCAAAACATCAGATCGGCCTCAGGCATGATCCGTGCAATTACCGGCGCGTGACCGGCGACGGCGGAATTGGTGCCGGGAGTGTCCACCAGATTGAAGTCGCGCAAGAACGCCAGCGGACGGTAGCGTTCTTCGAGCAGCGGAGTGACGGGCACCTCGCGGTTGGCATCGCCGTGGCGATACCACAGCACCTGCTTGGTTTCCGGCAAGAGGTTGACCTTGCACACTTCACATCCGAACAAGCCGTTGAGAAAGGTGGACTTCCCCGAGTTGACCTCACCACAAACCACAAACAAAAACGGCGCCCCCATCTCCCCCGCGGCTTGTGGCAGGGGCTCGACCACCTCCGTGCCGGTGTCCGCCGCCAACACCGCAACACCCGCCAGCACCTCGAACAAGCGCTCGCGGATCGCGAAGTGTCGCTCGCCGAACATACAATGGGCACGGGAAAAGGGTTAGGGCGACGGGGGGGAAACTGCCGCTTGCAAACCAGCCGCCTCACCTTTCATCGCCAACAATTGGGAAACCGTCACAAACTTGAACCCCCGCCGCAACAACCCGTCCAGCGTGGCCGGCATCGCATCCACGGTTTGCGCATGCAGGTCGTGCGCCAGAATGATGCTGCCTGAGGTCGTGCCAGCTAAAATGCGCGAACTAACCGCCGCAGGCCCCGGGCGTTTCCAATCCAGCGGATCGACCGACCATAGAATAATCGGATAGCCGAATTCCGCGTTCACCCACTCGCGCTGGCGTTGCAGCATGCCGCCATAGGGCGGACGCAGACTGTGGGGTGACACCCCAGCGGCACGGACGATGGCATCGCGGGTGCGGGTCAGTTCCGACCGCACGTCCGAGTCACTCAGCTTGGATAGAAGTCGGTGGCTGTAGCTATGATTGCCGATTTCATGACCCTCCGCAACGACGCGGCGGACCACCTGCGGATAAAGCTCCACGTTGCTGCCCACCATGTAGAAAGTGGCCTTGATGTTGCGGGCGCGCAGCATATCGAGCAACCGCGGGGTGTTTTGCGGATGCGGGCCATCGTCAAAGGTGATGGCGATGTATTTGTCGGCCACCGTCACCCGCGAGAACGAAACCCCCGCCCCCTTGGAAAAATCCCCGCTCCGCGCCATATCCGGATTGCGCGGCACCGGGCCGTTCAACGCCGGCGTCCGGTAACTCTTGTTGTTAGCGGTCTTGACCGGCTTCGTGGTCGCCGCCGCCGCGGCGGTGGCTGGCACCGGAGCCTTGGGTTTGTCAGATCCACAGCTGCCCAGTGAGACGCTGAGCAGAACCAGACTTACGGCGATGACAAGACGTTTCATGGGAGAGAGAAATGGCGTGCGCATGTAGGGATGGGCGAAAATATCGGCCAGTATCCCGATTTGTCACGCCTTGATTTCACCGAATCAACGCTCTTCTCTCAGGCTCCCGCGCTGAATCTGCCTAACAACGGACGCAGGCTTTCCAGCGTGGCGGCCGGCCACAGCGCCTGCGGAGTCATGATGGCACCTTCCAACGCCCGGTGCTCGGGCCAGTTAGGAACCATTGGAATCTGCGGGATGGCGGCCGCCAGAATCCGTTTGGCGGCCGCCACGTTGGCATGCAGGTAGCCGATGATTGCCTCGGCGCTGACCGGTTCCTCCTCGATTTTCCAACAATCGTAGTCAGTGACCATGGCCAGAGTGGCGAGGGCGATTTCCGCCTCGCGGGCGAGCTTGGCCTCCGCCAAATTTGTCATGCCGATGACGTCGAAGCCAAGCTGGCGGTTGACCAGGCTCTCCGCGCGGGTCGAAAACGCCGGTCCGTCCATGTTGACGTAGGTGCCGCCGTTGTGGCATGCGATCCCCTCCCCGGTGACGCATTCCCGCAAGATCTCCCGCAAATTGGCGCTCACTGGTTCGGCAAACCCCACGTGCGCGACGATGCCCCGGCCAAAAAACGTGTGCCGCTCGCGGCCACTCATGCGGTCGAAATACTGGTCCGGCAACACCACGTCACACGGCCGGTAGGCCTCGCGCAAACTGCCCACCGCCGTGACGCATATCAGCCACCGCACGTTGAGGCTGCGCAGCGCCCACAGATTCGCCCGATGGTTGATTTCAGTGGGCAACAAGCGGTGGCCGCGCCCGTGGCGGGGCAAAAACCACACCTGCCGGCCCGCCAGCTTGCCGCCCACCAGCACGTCCGATGGCTCGCCAAACGGCGTCGCCACCACCCGCTCCGCAGATTTTTCAAACCCTTCCAATTCATATAGCCCGCTGCCGCCAATGATCCCGATTGCCGCTTCCATGCGCCCGTGTTAACGGCCCGACCGCCCTCCAGCAAGACCGGAATTCACCGCACTGGAACATTTGCCTCCCGCGACGCGAGCATGGCACCGGACGAAGCTGCGAATTGCCCATCCCTGAAATTTTTCTTGCGTTTCTGTTAGCTATCTGACAGATCGGTATCTGCCAGCCAGCAAATAATCCAAACCCTGAATTCGAGCACGACCATGAGTGACACCCAAGACCCGCCCCAGGACGACAACCGCCCGGCCCCCAAACCGGCACGGAGGTTTCCGGATATCGCCAGCTGCCGAGCCAAACGCAGCTTCGGCGAATATGTTGAATGTTTGGTTCCCTCACCGGGTTGCTGTGATTACGCGCTTAGCTTCGGTTACTGCTACCTCTGTCTGCACCCCCAGCATGCGGAGATCATCGCCCACACAGAGGCCTCCCTGTGATTCCTCCGGTCCTGGAGAACCCACCTCCTAACAGCGCCAACTGCAAACCGAAGTTTGAGCCAAAGCATTCGCCGGATTCGCCGGTGGGTTTTCCGTTGAATCTCCGGCCTCATGCTCCTTTGCTCGCCACACGATTCGCCTTGCCAAGCCCCATGCCCTTGGTTATGCCCCCCGTCGGCCGCGTGCCTCCGCAGAGGCGCAATCCCCGTTAGCCTTCGTTCTCCCACGTCGTTGCAAATCAATCAGCGCCTGTAGCTCAGTTGGATAGAGCATCCGCCTTCTAAGCGGAATGTCCCGTGTTCGAGTCACGGCAGGCGTGCCTTGCAAATCAATAGGTTACAGACGTCTCTATCGGTTAGCTAAAAAGGTAGTGCCCTTACAGTGCCCCAATAATTTGGCTTATGCCCAAAAAAATGAAAGAGGCCATGGTTGCTCCTCCTCCACAAACCCGCCATGAAAGACGCCGATTTCTTCGCTCACCCCCCTGTACATATACTCCTTCGTCCATTTCTGGCCCATGAAAAAGACTCCCCTGCCGCAACCCATAAAGGAAACTGGGGCCACTCAAATTGAGCGGATACTGGCCGAACTTGAACTTGCAGTCTCTCAACTTCCACTGAAAGAGATGTCGGGTACAGTGAAAACCCCTCGCGGCGCGGTGGCTGAATCAGCCTTTGTTTTGGAGCACCGGGCCGAGGCAGCGATGTGCGACTTGGACTTTATCGCCAGACTGGGGAGCAAGGATGCAATTCGCGCATTGCGCAACCTTGGGAATCTTGCTGCTGAGACCCTCTTGTCGCTTAGATGTGAATTCCCACCCTCTGGTCGAAGAAAGGGCCTGCTTTTTGCCGAATTGACAC
>JBAXOF010000068.1:0-15304 GCA_037133375.1 Verrucomicrobiota bacterium
GCATTCGTTAGAATGCGGGGCGGCGACTCCGCCGCCCGCTGAGTTGCCGCCATGCGCTCCCCCGCGTTGTCACCAACGCGCCTACGAAGAGCCCCGCCATTCGGCAACGGGAGCGCATTCGTTAGAATGCGGGGCGGCGACTCCGCCGCCCGCTGAGTTGCCGCCATGCGCTCCCCCGCGTTGTCACCAACGCGCCTACGAAGTGCCCCGCCATTCGACAACGGGAGCGCATTCGTTAGAATGCGGGGGTAACGCCCTTTTTCAGGATGATGTTGCCGTATTTGGCCATCTCGCCGGTCATGACCACCGCATACGCCTGTTGGGTCCGGGTGTAAAACTCAAACCGGTCGATGCGCACCGGGGGCTTGGCACCGGGGACCTGCTGGTGGATGGCCGCCATGTAGCGGGTCTCCACCGCAGGGTCGAGCGTGTCGCCCGGCACCACCGCCATCATCACCAGCGGATCGGCATAGGAATCGAGCTCAAACACCCGCAGGATGGCATCCAGCAACGTGGTGATGGACAAGCCGTCGCAGCGCACCACGCGCGGATTGACCGCATGACCGGGGAAATGCGCGTCGGCGAGAATGATTTCGTCGCCGTGGCCCATTTCGGCAAGGATCTTGAGCAACTCGGGGCTGATGGCGGGATGGATTCCTTTGAGCATGGTAGTTAGGGGTGAGCCCCATATCACGCGGAAACTGCAGGATTTTCAAGCGCATATTTTTGACGACCCGCGCACTCGCTGAACCCTAAATCGGAAGTTGCAATCCGTGGTTAATCTACCCAATTTCACATACTGTCGGCGGTTATTTCCTCAAATCTTCGGGAATATGTCGCGGAAAATCCATGGCGGCGTGCAGGATTCTCACGATCTGCAGGATCCGACCTTGAACGCGGAATAGAATAACATGTTTGCCTTGGGCCGCCAACTGGCACCCGGGAAACAGGTCGTTGCGAAATCGCCACTTGTGTGGATGTTTCAGAATCTCCTCGAACTGGTTCCAGAGCGAATCAAGATAGACGCCCTCCTGCCCGGTTCCCCATGTCTCCAGAGTGTAACTGCGGATCGATTGGAGATCCGCTACTGCAGCCGCTGTGAAGTCCAGTGTCATGATGGTTTCCGCGCGAGCGCAAGAAACTGTTGTTTGGTGCGGATCCGCACGGTTTCGCCCGCTTCTAACTGGGCGAAGCCGATCGCCGCCTCGCGCTTCAGCCATTCGTTCTCGGCCTCATGTCTCATGGACAGTCGCAGTGCGTCCCTGACCACCTCACTGGCGTTGTTGAACAAGCCGGACTCAACCTTCTTTTTGACGACCCGCTCCAATTCCGGGGTAAGCGAAATGTGCATAGCCAGAGGTTATGCCTGCCTCCAAGCTTTGTCAAAGCCTGTCGGTGCATTCTTTTGACGCATTCTTTTGATTGACGACCTGACGAAATCGCCGCAGCCTCCGGCGCATGACTTCGTTCTTACCTGCAAATTGCGCGTTATTCTTGGCCAATGCCGTCAATCTGGCGCCGGTGGATTACGCGATTCTTCTGATTTACGTGTTTGTAGTGGTGGCCATCGGCTTTGCGCTCAAGCGCTACATGAAATCCTCCGCGGACTTTCTCACCTCCGGTCGTTCGATTCCGGCGTGGGTCACCGGGCTGGCCTTCATGTCGGCCAACCTCGGCGCACTCGAGTTGGTGGGCATGTCCGCTTGCGGTGCCCAATACGGGATCGCCACTTGCCATTTCTACTGGGTGGGGGCGATTCCGGCGATGGTGTTTTTAGCGGTGTTCATGATGCCGTTTTATTACGGGTCGAAAGCCCGCTCGGTGCCGGAATACTTGAAGATGCGGTTTGATGAACGGGTGCGCGGGTTCAATTCGATCACCTTTGCAGTGATGACTGTCTTCGCTTCCGGCATCTCCATGAATGCCCTCGCTGGTCTGCTCCATCAACTGCTTGGCTGGAACTACGATTTGAGCCTCTGGATTTGCTCCGCCGTGGTGTTGGTCTATGTGCTCAAAGGCGGCCTGACTTCGGCGATTTACACGGAAGTGCTGCAATTTTTCATGATCGTCCTCGGTTTTGCTCCGGTCGTCTATCTGGGGCTCAAGGACGTCGGCGGTTGGTCGGCGGTGACCCGCAATCTGGCACAAGTCTCGCAACATCCCGCAGCGCAAAATCTCAACGATAAGGTGTTTAGCGCGGATGCCTGGACCAGTGCCTGGAGTCCGATCATTGGAGGCGCTGCTGAAAATCCAATGGGGGTGGATATCTTTGCCATGGTCTTCGGTCTCGGCTTCGTGCTCTCCTTCGGTTACTGGTGCACCAACTTCCTGGTGGTGCAGCGGGCCATGGCGGCCAAGAACATGACCTCGGCACGCAACACGCCACTCATCGCCGCCGTGCCGAAAATGATTCTGCCCGTGCTGGTGATTCTGCCCGGCATGATCGCCGCCGTCCTGGGCAATATGCAGGGCAAGAACTACAGCATTCCCAAGACGGAAATCCCTGAGGCAAGCTACCCGGCACTCATCCAGGTGCTTAAAAGCGAAAGCGCCAATTTGGATGCGGCGGCCGTCACCCCGGAAGCCATTAAGAGCTTGGAGAAGAAACTCACGGATGCCACCGGCAAGAGTTCCGGCATCTCCTTCTTCGCCCCCAAACTTGCCCCGCTCGCCGCTTCCGCCAAAACCCTCGATGACGCCGCCCTCAAACCTGCCATCCAAGATGCCGTCACTAATGACTACAACGGCGTGATCCTCTCCCTGTTGCAGCGCTATTGCCCGACCGGTCTGCTCGGCTTGGCACTCACCGCGCTGTTGGCCTCATTCATGTCCGGCATGGCTGGCAATGTCACCGCCTTCAACACGGTGTGGACTTACGACCTCTATCAAGCCTACATCGCCCCTAACAAGAGCGACGAACACTACGCATGGATGGGCCGCGCCATCACCGTGGTGGGCATCTTGCTCAGCATCGCCTGCGCCTATTTCGCCAGGAATTTCAACAATGCCATGAATATCTGCCAATTGGTGTTCGGCTTCGTCAATGCGCCGCTGTTTGCCACATTCCTGCTCGGCATGTTCTGGAAACGGACCACCGGCACCGGTGCCTTCCTCGGCTTGCTCGGCGGCACCGCCACATCCGCCATCTTCCACGGCCTGACCCTTTCGGTGGGCAGCAACCCCGGCGTCAAGGGCGCCTACCTCGGGCTTGCCCACACCTTCCCCTCGGAAATGGCCCAGAATTTCTGGCTGGCCACCTTCGCCTTCTCCGTGTGCTTCCTGCTCACGGCCGGCATCTCGCTGGCCACCCAACGCACCAAGAGCGACGCGGATCTCAAAGGCCTCGTTTATTCACTCACGCCTAAACTCGTGGTCGAAAACCAACCGTTCTACCTCAAGCCGGCGGTGCTCGGGTCCGTCTTGATTGGCATCTGCGTCATCCTCAATATCATCTTCTGGTAAGACCCGCATCCTCCACCCTAACTCCTCACTCTTATGGGACTCGATCTTCGCAAACCAATCGGCATCTTCTTCCTTGTCCTCGGCGTCATTCTCGTCGGCCATGGCTTTCTGACCCGCGGCGCGGAAATGTATGCCAAATCCCTGGACATCAACATCAACCTCATCTGGGGCGCGGTGCTTATCGTCTTCGGTTTGCTCATGCTCATCCCCGCCCTGCTCAGCAAGGGCGATGACAAATAGTGGGCGGACTCACTCATCCAAGGTGCTCAGATCGCCCTCCGGCAAGCCTTGGGCGCGGGCTTTGAGCACGCGGCGCATGATCTTGCCGGAGCGCGTTTTCGGCAGCTTGTCGATGAAGCGGACTTCCTCCGGGCGGGCGATGGGGCCGAGGTGGTGGGAAACGTGCTGACGCAGTTCCTCGCTCAGTTCTTCACTGGTGGCATACCCTGGGTTGAGCTGCACGTAGCAGAAGATGGACTGGCCTTTGATCTCGTGGGGCAGGCCGATGGCAGCGGATTCCGCCACCGCCGGATGGGTGATGAGCGCCGACTCCACTTCCGCCGTGCCCAGGCGATGCCCGGAAACCTTGATCACGTCGTCCACCCGGCCGATGATCCAGTAATAGCCGTCCGCGTCGCGGCGGGCGGAGTCGCCGGTCATGTATTTGCCGGGATATTTGCTCCAGTAAGCGCTGACGTAGCGTGCGTCATCACCGTAGATGGTGCGCATCATGGCGGGCCAGGGGTTCTTGAGCACCAGGAATCCTTCCGCGCCGTCGGCCACCGGCTTGCCTTCCTCATCAACAATTTCCGCCTCCTGCCCGAAAAATGGCCGCGTGCCCGAACCAGGCTTGAGCGGCACCACCGGCGTGGGGGTGATGATGAAGGCCCCGGTCTCCGTCTGCCACCAGGTGTCCATGATCGGACATTTGCCTTTGCCGATGACTTGGTGGAACCACTTCCAGGCCTCCGGGTTGATCGGTTCCCCAACCGACCCTAACAGGCGCAGCGACGACAGGTCATGCTTGTTAGGCCAGGCCTCGCCAAACCGCATCAAACCGCGGATGGCGGTGGGTGCCGTGTAAAAGATCGAGATGCCGAAACGCTCGATGAGTTGCCACCAGCGGTTAGGGTAAGGATAAGACGGGCCGCCCTCGAACATGAAGGCAGTCGCACCATTGAGCAGAGGGCCATAAACGATGTAGGAGTGCCCGGTGATCCATCCGGGGTCGGCGGTGCACCAGAAACGGTCCTCATCACTCATGTCGAAGACATATTTGAGGGTGGTGTAGGTGCCGACCATGTAGCCGCCGTGGCTGTGCATGATGGCCTTGGGTGTGCCGGTGGAACCGGACGTGTAGAGAATGAAGAGCGGGTCCTCGGCGTCCATCACCTCGGTGGCACATTTGCCATTGGCAATAGGCAGCGCACACAGGTCGTGATACCAATGGTCGCGCATCGCTTCCATCGGCACCTCATGAGCAGTGCGTTTAACGACAATGACGTTTTCAACGCTGGGGCAATGCCTGAGGGAATCATCCACGATGCGTTTGAGTTCCACCAACTTGCCATTCTGGAGACTGCCATCACAGGTGATGACCAGTTTCGACTGGCTGTCGGCAATGCGGCCTTGCAGGGCATCGACCGAGAAGCCGCCGAACACCACGGAGTGAATCGCCCCAATCTTGGCGCAGGCCAGCATGGCAAACACGATTTCGGGCACCCGCCCCATGTAAATGGTCACCCGGTCACCTTTGACAATACCCATGGCCTTGATGATGTTGGCCATGCGGCAGACCTCGCGGTTCAGCGAGTAATAGGAAAACGTGCGGTCGAACTTGCCGTCCTCACTTTCCCAGATGAGGGCGAGCTTGTTCTTGCGATAGGTCTTGAGATGCCGGTCCACGGCATTGTGCGTGATATTGACTTTGCCACCCACATACCACTTGTAAAACGGCTTGTTGGAGTCATCCAGAACCTGCTCCCATGGCTCGAACCACTCGAGTTGTTCGGCTTCCTTGTGCCAAAACCCTTGCAGGTCATTCCGGGCAAATTCAGCGGTCGCTTCCCAATCTTTGAGCACGGCTTGGGCGATGACCTCGGCTGACGGATAATACACGTCGCCTTCCATAGGGGGATTTTTGTCGGACATAGGGGGGGCTTGAGTGTGGAAGAGCGGTCATTACACGCGAATTCAAGCGAAGTCAAAACAAATCCACCCTAACCCAAAGCCCCGGCGCGGGCTCAAATGACATGCGCCTCACCGGGTGCCGGCACGATCACCTCCGTGTCCGGCAGACGGCGGTGGATTTCCCCGCGGAACCATTCGATGGCCGGTTCATCGCCGTGCACCAGGAAGGTTTTTTTCGGCCGCACCTTTTCAATGTAATCGGCGATGGCCTCGCGCGTCGAGTGACCGCTGAAATCAAAGACACGCATCTCGCAACGCAGCGGCACCGGCGGATACGCCGGATCCAGCACGACCTCATCACCGGGCCGGGCTTGCCGGATCCTGCCGCCAGGTGAGGCCGGGTCGGCATAGCCGACGAAAAACAGGCCGTGACGCTTGTTTTCCAACACACCCTGCCGGGCAAAATTGTTAGATACGGTTTTTCCCGTCATCATGCCGCTAGATAGGGCGTAGATACAGCCCGAGACAAATGGAATGGGGCCGCGGTGCTTGCGGCCGCTGGTTTCCAGCTCCATGTCAGTTAGAAAATCGAAGCCGGGCAAATGGCGGCGTGAGACCTCACTGAAGTTGTCGAAAATGTGGGTCATTTTCGTGCTTAGGCCGCCGATATAGACCGGGGTTTTTCTGGGGATGAGGTGTTGTCGTTTGAAGCGGTGGAGCATCGCCAGAATCTCCTGGGTTTTGCCGATGGCAAACACCGGTATGAGCACCGACCCCTTGCGCGCCAGCACGCGATCGATGGCCTCGGCTAAGGCCTCCTCCTCGTCTAACCGGGTGTAGTCAGGCCTGCGGGCATGGTTGCCGCGGGTGGTTTCAACGATGAGCACATCCACGGGGGCGTCTGGAAATAACGCGCCTTTTTGCAGGGTGGCGTCCTCGAAGTTGACGTCGCCGGTGTATAGGATGCGTTTGCCCTCAACTTCGAGGGTGACGCCCACCGAGCCAAGAATGTGCCCCGCATCATGGAAGGTGGCGCGGATGCTGCCTGCCATATCGAGGTCGAAGGGGCGCTCGATGCCGCGCCGCTCGAAGGCTTGCTTCAGTCCGTCGAGTTGCCGGTGTTCAAATAGCGGATACTCGGCAATCCCCAGTTCAATCCGCTTGGATTGCATGACACTGACCGAATTGTGCAGCAGCGCCAGCGCCAGGTCTGCGGTCTCCTGGGTCAGAAATACCCTGGCCAGCGGCTGCGATTCCAACAAAACTGGCAGGGTGCCCACATGGTCGAGGTGGGAGTGGGTGATGATGGCGGAGTCGATGCTGCCGTCCTCCAACATTTCATAATGAGGGATGGCCTCGGCCCCCTCATGCTTCGGGTGCATGCCGGCATCCAACACGATGCGCGCAGTGGAGGTTTCCAGCAGATAGGAATTGGCACCGATTTCGGCGTGGCGGCAGAGACTCTTGAAAATCATGGAAGGTCGGGCAAGGGAAACAGACCATGAGTGCGCACGCCACGTCTGTCAACCCGCCTGTTGAAGCGGATGTCCTGCCGTTCAGGGCGCTGGGCTTAATTGGCCCCTATTCAAGGAACCGCCAAGCTCTTTGCGGTTCAGCTCAACATCGGGGCTGATTTTGTCAGGTTAGGCATTACCCCGGTCAGCCAAGCACCCTGCTTGATTTTCTGGACATAAGCCCACCGTTCGCACAGCCAACTGGCGGGCCGTCAACAGGCCGCCTTGGGCGTCTTCATGCCACAAGGAAATCGGATTTAGCGGCCGCTGTAAACAACATAATGACTGGCATTATATTTGATGATGGCAGAAGGGAGGACACAGGCTTAGTGCTAACAGTTGCGCCAGTCTCCCGAACGCCCTAAGAGGGCGTTTGGGAGATCGCCCACCTTGGGCAAGATCAACTGCATCCTTGGCTGGTGCCGCATTGGGTGCAACAGCCGCAGGCACCGGCGCGGACGACTTTGTCCGAACCGCAGTTGGAGCAGGTGATGCCCATGAAGGCGCTGCCGAGCGCGGTTTTGACCCGGCTGGCCGCGGCGGCGACGGATGGTGCGGGCCCCTCATCGCCGGTGCGGCTCAACTCGCGAACCGGGCGGTTGACGGCGGCTTTTTCCATTTCGGTAATTTCCGGCATGGGCAGGTCTTCCTGATAGGATTCCGGCGAGGTGGCTTCGCGATAGCCCTTGATGAATTGGCAGCCCATCCAGCGGAAGACATAGTCGGTGATGCTGAAGGCGGTGCGGATGTCCGGGTTTTTGGTGAACCCGCTGGGCTCGAAGCGTTGATAGGCGAATTTCTTCACCATCTGTTCGAGCGGCACGCCGTATTGCAGGGAAATCGAGGTGAGGGTGGCCACCGTGTCCATAAGGCCGCCGATGGTGCTGCCTTCCTTGGACATTTGCACAAACAATTCGCCGGGCTGGCCGTCCGTGTAGAGACCCACGGTGATGTAGCCCTCGTGACCCGCGATCTCGAACTTGTGTGTCAGAGACATGCGCGTGTCAGGCATTTTCCGGCGGTGCGGGCTGTCGAGTTGCTGGCGCAGGGCGGCATTTTCGGCGGTCAGTTCGGCGATGCGCTTGCCGAATTCCAACATGTCTGGGACAGCCGGCGCATCGCCGCCCATATCCTTGGTTAGACGGGTATTGAGCGGGGCGCTGCGTTTCGAGCCGTCGCGGTAGATGGCGACGGCTTTAAGGCCGAGTTGCCAGGCCTCGATGTAGGTTTGCATGACATCCTCGACGGTGGCGTTTTCGGGGAGGTTGACGGTTTTGGAGATGGCACCGCTGAGGAACGGCTGGGCGGCGGCCATCATGCGGATGTGACCGCGGTAGTGCAGGCTGCGCTTGCCCAGATGCGCCTTGAAGGCACAATCAAACACCGGCAGATGTGCCTCCTTCAGGCCACTGCCCACGGGTTGACCGGTTTGCTCGTCCACCACGTTTTCAATCGTGTCATAGCGCGCGATGTGGGCGAGGATGGCGGCGATTTCCGGCTCGCTGTAGCCGAGGTTGCGCAGCGACGGCTCGACGGTCTGGTTGACGATCTTGAGCATGCCGCCGCCGGCCAGCAGCTTGTATTTGACCAAGGCGATTTCCGGTTCGATGCCGGTGGTGTCGCAATCCATGAGGAAGCCGATGGTGCCGGTGGGGGCGAGCACGGTGACCTGGGCATTGCGGTAGCCGTGCTTACGGCCCAACTCGAGGGCGCGGTGCCATTCCTTGCGGGCGGCCTGTTTGATCGGCGCGGAGCGGGGTTCGTCCGGGATGAGTTCGATGGCCGCCTCGTGTTTGTGGATGACCGCCAGCATCGCCGCCTCGTTAGAATTCATCGGCGGCTCGCTCACACTATAACAGCGGCTGTCGTGATAGCCTTTGAACGGGCCTAACACAGCGGCCATTTCCGCGCTGCACGCATAGGCGTGACCGGTCATCACGGCAGTGATGGCGCCGGCCAGCGCGCGACCCTCCTCGCTGTCGTAGCCGAGGCCGTAGCTCATGATGAGCGCGCCGAGATTGGCATAGCCGAGGCCGAGGGTGCGGAAAATGTGCGAATTTTCCGTGATCGACTTGATCGGATAGGATGCGTTGTCCACGAGGATTTCCTGGGCGGTGATAAAGATGCGCACGGCGGCGCGGAAGCGCTCGATATCAAACGAGCCATCGCCTTGCTTGAAGCGCATCAGGTTGAGCGACGAGAGATTGCAGGCAGTGTCGTCGAGGAACAGATACTCGGAGCAGGGGTTGGTGGAATTCTGGCGGCCGGTGCCTTTGCAGGTGTGCCACTCATGGATGGTGGTGTCGAATTGCATGCCGGGATCGCCGCAGACATGCGTGCCTTCGGCGATTTTGCGCAGCAGTTCGCGGGCGTGCTTTTTCTCGCAGGGTTGGCCATCGCTGACGCGTTTAGTCCACCAATCGCGGCCATCGACGGCGGCCTGCATGAATTCATCGCTGGCGCGCACCGAAAGGTTTTCGTTTTGATACATGACGGACCCGTAGGCATCGCCGTTGTAGCTGCCATCATAACCTTGTTCGATTAGAGCCCAGGCCTTTTTCTCTTCGAGGGTCTTGGCCTCGATGAATTCCTCGATATCGGGATGCCAATCCTTGAGGGTGTTCATCTTGGCGGCGCGGCGGGTCTTGCCGCCGGATTTGACCACGTTGGCCACCTGGTCATAGACGCGCAAAAACGACAGCGGGCCGGACGGGCGGCCGCCACCGGAGAGTTTCTCGCGGGTCGAGCGCAGGGTGGACAGATCCGAGCCGGTGCCCGAACCGTATTTGAACAGCAAGGCCTCGGATGCCGCCAGCCGCATGATGTCTTCCATCGTGTCGCCCACCCCTTGGATGAAACATGCGCTGGCTTGCGGGTATTGGTATTGGGTGGGCGCACGCAGCGCCTTGCCCGCCTTGCGGTCAAAATACCAGGTGCCTTCACCGGAATTCTTGCCGGTGCCATATTGGTGATAGAGGCCGACGTTGAACCACACCGGGGAATTGAAGGCACCGTATTGGTTGAGGCACAACCAGGTCAGATCGCCGTAAAACGCGTCCGCGCTGTCCTTGTCAGCAAAGTATCCATCCGCGATCCCCCAATCGGTGATGGTGCGCGTCACGCGATGAATGAGTTGGCGCACCGAGCTTTCCCGGCCGCTGGCCTTCGGGTCTGTGCCGCGTGCCAGGTCGCCGTAAAAGTATTTGGACACGGCAATCTTGGTGGCCAGCTCGCTCCAGGCCTTTGGCACCTCGACGTTTTCCTGGCGGAAGATTGCTTTGTTAGAGCTGTCGGTA
Source organism: Verrucomicrobiota bacterium (assembly GCA_037133375.1). GTDB lineage: Bacteria > Verrucomicrobiota > Verrucomicrobiia > Verrucomicrobiales > Akkermansiaceae > Luteolibacter. The sequence goes on from JBAXOF010000068.1 coordinate 10,403, forward strand.
ATCTCCGCGGTGCGGAATTCCCATTCCACATCTTCGAACGGATCGACCTCAGGGGTGCTGAAGCGGGTTTCAAACAACAAGCCGCAGGGGGCTTCAGGGGCGGGAGTGGACATACGACGGGAGGGAAAATCGAGGGTTGGCGGTGGCGGAGTCATGGCGAAAAGGCGGTGAGGGTGGGCAGATGGGGCTAGTCCTTGGGTTGGAGGTGGGAAAATTCGAACGGTTCACTATATATGGTATTTGGCTTGCTCATGATGCCACTAGGGCTAGATTCGGCCAAGAAAAAAATGCCGAAATTCCTGCAAGTCTCATGGCTCTAGGCGAGCAATTTCATGGCAGCGTGGAGTGCTTGAAATTTCAAGGGACACGGCGCGAGGAGCGCTGAAAAGTCCTTTTCCGAAGCTGCTTGGAGAGGTTTTCCAACAAACCGCCGGGGCTGCCCCTGGGCGGCGGGGGCAGGCAGCGGGGGTGGATCGTTATTTCTTCTGGCCGGTCGTTGTGATGCTGCGCAACTCGGGATGGTCCGTGGCGGCTTCGATGGTCTTGATGGCGTCTTGGACGGCACCAACTCTGCGGTTATTGAGTTCGCCGGCGGGATACTCGCCCTTTTTGCATTGGTCGTTGAGGGACTCAATCAACTCGCGGAGAGCCGGCACTGCCGCGCGGGCGGCCGAGCCATAACTCACGATCTCCTTCATGATTTCACCGGTGCGGCCTTCGCTGCCGTGGCCGCCCTGGGTTTTCGCGAACATGACTCCCGCCGCAATGCCCTCCTGGAAATGATACTTTGTTAGAGCCTTGAAGCCACCCATGCGGATTTCATTGCCAAACATCGTGTCCGCCGGGCTCGGGGTCTTGACGGCGGCGAGAATATCGGGTGCCAGCGCCTGCACATCTTCGAGGCTGAGCTTCTGGTCGAAGAAGCCCTTGAGGGTGGCCCGCGCCATGCCATCGGCGTTTCTGGACACCACCCGGACGGCCGGATAGAGCAACGCCCGATCGGCGTCCTTGAGCGAATCGGTCAAGCCACCCGCAAACAAGGCGGCCGCCAACTGGCCATGCGTGAGTTGGATGGAATCGGCCCAGTTGATCGGTTGCAGCGGCTCGGCGGTTTGGACGAGCGCCTTGAGGATATCGGGAATGGCTGGGGTGGCAGTGCCACCCATTTTTTTGATAGCCTGGGCGGCCTTGTAGCGCAGCCAGCGGTCGTCGTGGGAAAGCAGGCGCACCAAGGTGGGGAGTGCCTCGGCGGCATGGAGGAGGCCGAGGGTCTCACACGCGCCTTGGGCGACGTGGCCGTCCTTGCCCTCCGCCATGGCTATCAATTCGGGCACCATCGACTTGGCCTCCGGTCGGCTGGCCAGTTCTTCCGCCGCCCAGCCGCGGACAATCGGCGACCAATCGCCGAACGCGGCCACCAGCTCATTAACGTTTTTCTGTTTGCGGTCCAAATCGAAATTGCCGGAGACGATGGCGGCCGTCACTTCCTGCGGGTTGAGCCAGTTGGCCGGATTGGCGTCCTTGCCGGTGATGCAGAGTTTTTTGAGCGGCATGGAATAGGTCAGGACATAGGTGGCGGTGGGGCTCAGGCCGCAGTAGTTACTATTGCCGTAGTAGGTGTTATCAGCGGTTTTGCCGGCACCGTATTGCTCGCCGCCGTCATAGGTGAACGCGCCGTCGCAGCGGCGCACCAGGTCGAGGTGCCAGGACGCTTCCTTGACGAAGGCGGCAGCAGCGGCGGGGCCGCCGACATTGGCGCCGAGGGCGCTCCACAAATAGCTAAAGCCCTGGCCGGTGTGGCCGCATTCGCGGCTTTTGAAGCCGGCGGTGGCCATTTTGGCGAAGAACCGGGTTGCCGCGGGCTCGTTCCACTGCAAGGCGAACAGGAGCGCGGAAAGGGAGTTTTTGCCGTTATTTTCATGATAGGGCCACGGTTCGTGTTCGCCGTAGGGGATGGCGCCCTTGTCCACAAAGTAGCCGAAGAACCCGGAAGCCCGCTGAATCGCGGCATCCACCTCGGGATCCTTCACCCCGCATAAGCGGCCCGTGACAATGGATAGATTGGCCGGCAGACCCGCCATGTTAACCGGGCCGTAGGGAGGGATCGACCCGTGGCGTTTGCCATCGGCGGTTAGGGCGGAAAAGCCATGGCCGAAGGTGCCATACATTCCTTGTCCCTTGGCCAGTGCGAGAGTGTATTCGGTGATTGCATGCATCACCTCCGGGTCGCGGGTGAGCAGGAAATACTCGCACAGGAATAGATTGCGGTAGCCTAGTTCCCACGCCGACCCGTTGATTTGGTCCTGAAGATTGAGCGTGGTCGGGGCCATTTTGTGGGCGAACTCGCGCACCTTGGGCAGATAGTCGGGATTGCCGCATGCCATCAAGGCGAGGCCGTTGAGCGCGCCACACCAATTTTCCGGCAAGGGTTCCTTTTCGAGTTGCTTGCATGCTTCATCGAGGATGAGCTTGGACTTCGGGCAGGCATAAGGCGCGGTGTCGCTGTAAGCGCCCATGACCCGCAGTTTGAGTTCCACTTCGTCGGATTTGCCCGCCCGCCAGCGGGTAAGTTTGAGGCTGCCCGTCTCCTTCTCGGCCTCCTGAATGGCGTGGGCCATGCTCTTGCGCGCGTCGTCGCTGAACGGCTTGCCGGCCACTCCCAAAATCACGTCATCCACCTGCATCACGCCATCCGCCGGCGACTTGGCACCCACATGGGTGACCAGAATCTGCCGACTGGCCAGGGTGGTCCGGCCCTGCAGGCTATCGAGGTAATTCGCCGGCTTGGTGAAAATCCAACCGCGTAGGCCGGTGGCACCGAGGTTGTAGGTCAGCGTGCGGTCGAGCGTGGGATTCTGTGTTAGATCCGGCGGCCCCGGTGGCGGCTCGGCACCGAGCTGGCCAAGGGAGATGAAGGCGATGGCGATAAGCGTGTTTGTTAGATCGCGGGCTGTTTTCATGGGGCTGGAGGTTCGATGACTGATAGATCGGGTGGATTGGTTGCGGGCGTGGCGGTGGCGACCCAAGCGTCCTGCACCTGGGTTTCCGCGATGGGTTCGGCAAGACCGGGGATTCCGGCATGGATTTCCTGCAATTCGGCCTGACACAGGTCGGCGAGTTGCAGGCGGGTCTTGGTGGCTCCGCTCACGGTGATAAATATCTGCCGGAGCAACGGGTCCAGGCGGATCAGGGCGCGGGCTCCCTTGCGGAGCAAGACCAGCCCGCGGCTCCATAGTTGAGTTTGTTCCCGCACCTCCTCGATGAAGTCAAACCGCCGCACGCTGAGCTGTCTCAAACACGCGTCCGGCGGCGTCTGATAGGTATAACGCAGGCGGATGGCCTCGGCCGCATCGCCCAATGCCTCGATGCCCGCGGGCGGCGCGCTTGGCAGCGCCGAGGGCACCAACCAGGCCGGGCCGGTCGCGGTGGACATCCCGTAGGCGAGAGCGAAGCGCTCCATGACTTGCATCAGACAGGCCCGCTGGGTCGCATTATTTTCCGTTTGGAGGACAAGCTCCAGATCCGCCTGTCTGAGCACGCCGGCCTGCTTTTTCGCGCGATGCAGCAAGGCATAGAGGTGGGACGTCAGCCACTCCGGTTGCAGCACGCCGGCCTCGTGCAGGCCGGGATCGTTCTGATAGTTAAGCGCGATTCCCAAGCGGTGCAGGATTTCGGCGAGATAGTCCTGTTGGCCTTCTTCCTTCACGCCATGTGCTGCGCAGAGCGCGCGGTATTCGTTAGAGCTGAGGTGAGGGGGCGGGCCTGCGGCGAGGGCGTGGCGCAGCGCATCCCACGCCTGGGGGATGGGTTCGCGCACTTCAGGCATACGCTCCAGCTCGCGGCAAAGAGCGGCTTTGAGGGCGGGGACACCCTTTTTCGCCTTGCAGTCCATTTCCACAAAACCGCGGATGAAGGGATAGCGCTCGCGCAGCGCGCCGCGATCCACCTCGGGTCGGCAGCCAGGCACATTCCACTGGTTGAGCACCACAATCACCGGCGCTCCATCGCCATGCACATCGGTGCCATGCGCTTGGATGAGGCGCAGCCAGAAATCCGCGTCCTCCCGCTCGAGCTGCCCCCGGCCCGTGAGCACCAACACATACAAACTTTGGGAGCTGAAAAAAAACGGGTGCAAGGCATGGGTGATTTCCTGCCCCGCAAAATCCCACACATGGGCCGTGACCGGTCCCGCGCCGGTGTCCATGATCCAATCGCACATGGCGATGCCCGTGGTGCCTGTCTCTTGTTCACGAAACGGCAGCTCGCGCAGGGCTTGCACCACGCTCGTCTTGCCTGCTCCGCTGCGGCCCACCACCTGCAACTTCACCTCGTTCAACGGCCGCGTCTGGCCCGCCTGCCGCGCACAATAAAAATCCAGAATCGCTTTGGCGGTGGCCAGGCGCGTGTCCGCCACCTTGCGCGGATCCGGCCCGATGACCGACGGTGAAAGCTGCAACGCCGGGTTGTCGTGCAGCAGTAGCCGATCTAACATTTCAAGCCCCCGCAGGCTGCCCGGCAGCGCGGTCAGGTGGTTGCGGCTGAGGTCGAGTGCCGTGAGCTTGGAGAGTGCGCCGAGTTCCGGCGGCAAGCCGGTCAAGGCATTGTTGGAAACGTCGAGCACCGTCAGTTTGGCCAGCGCGCCGAGGTCCGGCGGCAGGGCCCCGAGTTTGTTGTTAGATAAATCCAACACCGTCAGGCTGGTGAGTTGGCACAGGTCCGGCGGCAGGGCCCCGATATTGTTGTGAGAAAGGTCGAGCCGCGTCAGGCTGGCGAGCGCACCGAGTTCGGGCGGCAGGTTGGCAATACGGTTGTTAGACAGGTTGAGCCGCGTCAGGCTGGCGAGTGCGCCGAGCTCCGCCGGCAGGCCGCTGAGTTGGTTGTGGGAGACGTCGCAGCGGGTCA
>JBAXOF010000069.1:0-15158 GCA_037133375.1 Verrucomicrobiota bacterium
CCGAAACATCCCCACCTCGGCGTTGTTGAAGAGGTTTCTGAACTTTACCTCGCTGAGCTGCAGAACCTCTGCCATTGCCATTTTATCCTCATAGAAGCGGGTCTGCTGTCGTCGCCAGACCAGCCCCACACAGGCCCCCGCCGCGATGAGCAGGGTGGTGATCAGGAGGATCATCTGCCACAACCGGGAACGGATCGGTGCATACACCTCATCGGTGTTCATGCGGGCCACCAGCTTCCACGGCGAATCGGGAATGCCGCGCAGGGCCGCCACCACGGCCACTCCCCGGTAGTCAATCCCATCCATGACTTCCTCGCGGCCCAGTGCGGCCTGAACTGCGGGCATTTTGGTTTGCTCCAAAGGGACGCGCAGGTTCAGTGCGGAGTTTGTTAGGAAGCGCAGACCATTCAAAAAAACGACCTCGTTGCCCTCCCTGCGGACGAGCAGGGTTTCGGCGGTCGGACTTGGCGTGGGCCAGTGCTCGATGAGCGGATAGAGACGATTTTTCGGATCAATGCGCAATACCAGCACTCCTAAGGGCCGGTCGGCCTCCGTTGCGTCGAGAATGGGGACCAGAATCTGGAGATATATGCCCTTGTCGGTATCATTACGGTAGAAGTCCCGAAACAGCATGCGGCCTGACTTCAAGACTTCGGTGGCCGCCTGCACCGTGCTGGCGCTGGGCGGGTCCAGGCCGCCGGGCACGGAGAGGTGCGCCACGCCATGGGCGTCAAGCAAACGGATATGGTCATAATGATTGTGGGCTTGGAATTTGCCTAACCAGTCCAGAATGGCGGGATGGGACACTTTGGTGTCAGGCGTCTGTGCGAAGCAACTGCGCACCAAGCTGGAAAAGGCGGGGTTCTGGAAAAAGACGGCGGCATCTGACAGTCGCTCATCGCGATATTGCGTCAGTTCACTCACCTTCAACTCGGCGATGACCGAAAGCTGACGTTCGGTCTCGGCGCGGAATTGCTTCTCAAAATGCCGGTAGTAGATGTAGCCACCTGCAATAATAGCCGCCGCCAGCGTGACGAAAATCAAGCCGAAGGCAAGCGCGGTTCGATGGTTCCCCGTGGACGATTCGTCTAGCAAACGGGCCGGGTGGTCGGCCAATGCCAGAAGTGTTAAACCAAGTATCGAGAGTGCTAGAATCGTGTTGAGTGCCGGCGGGGTGAGCCCGCCACAGTAGAGCAACGGTTCGCCGAAGCAATATGCCAGCAGGAAGACATAGCAAACCGCCAGGAGCACGCCGGTGGTGCCAAGCGTCACGCCCGTGTGCCAGAGCGGGCGGGTTGCCGAGCGTGAAAGCGAGGTCAGGAAGGCCACGCCGACGAGCAGGAAACAGAAAGCGGTTAGCGGTGACATGTGGCCGGTGATTGCGCCCTGAACCAAGCTGTCGGCCTTTAGACCGAGGTGCTCAATGCTCAAATGAATGTTGAAACCTAACATTACGAGTAATAGGAGCGCGATCAGGATACCCGCCCCCCCCACCCCCCTGCCGATCCAAACGGTGCTGCCGCTTGCTGGTGCCCAGACGCGCCAGCAGATCGCCAGTCCATACATTACGAGCATGACTGCCGTGCTCGGTGACATGGGAATCAGATCTGCTCCGAAGCTGGCCAGTAACGGGCGTTTCAAGATCCAGCCCAGCAAAGCAAGACACCCAAGCGCCGCCGTGGCACCTCCCGGCACCAGCAGCCATAACGCTGGTTGTCTTGTGTTCATGTGGGAAATTGTCCTGCGATGTTGGGGTGCCAGGGGCTATTTCTGAGCGGCGGCAAGCTCGGCTTTCACTTCGGCAAACTCATTGTTGAAGGCATGGCTCAAGTGCAATTCGCGGACAATGGCCTGGGCCAGCACTCGCCCGGCATAGATGTCGGTCGGATAGTGCCGCGCAATCTGGATGCGGTGCCAGCCGAGCGTGCGGGCGTGGGCGATGATGGCGTCACGCTGGTCCGGCAACAATTCGCCGAGGATGAGTGCCAGTGCCATGGACTCGGTCGAGTGGCCGCTCGGATAGCTGAAAGATTTTTCCAGGTTGCCGGTGGCGAGGCTCGGATCCGCGGTGAACGGACGCGGTCGTTGAAAAAAATCTTTGCCGATGTCAGTGACCGTGGAGGCGTCCCGCTGGACCTTGGCAAAGAACGCGGCGGTTTTGGGCAGCTTGGCGTGGGTGAAAAATACGCCGATCACCTTGCTGAAGCTGAAGACGGAGATTTTTTTTTCCGCGTGGGCGGCCGTGAGGTCATTGCCGGTCGCGGCATGCGCAACGGCTTTGACCGTCTCCAGGTCGGCGCTCTGCTCGACGGAGTTTATGAGCGGTGGAGGGGTGAGCAAGATGGCCGCGTCAGGCGTGGCGGGCGGCAGATAGTTGAGCGCGGTTTCTCTGGCAAAGGAGGCAATGCTGGTCACCGCAAAAATCGCGGCAAACGCCACCGGGCGCAATAAACGGGCGGGTTGGATCATGAACTTCATGGGAACGGGGGATACCCCTTACCCAATCACACGTCCATCCGTGAAGCAACTAATATGTTCGCGCAGCAGGGATATCGGCGGCGGTCGCCTCCTGGGCGGTCCCTCACGGGGTGATGTGGATGTTGCTCAAGCGCGAGGTGTTGAGCGAGGTGTTGCTGCCACTGGCTACGGCAAGTCCGATATAGCAATTTGCCGCCATCGTCACCGTGGTTTTGCCCGCCGAGGTCCAGGACGTGCCGTTGCTGCTCTTATATGCGGTGAGCGTGTTGCCGCTGCGCACCAAGCGCACCCAAGTGTTTGGCACGGTGCCAGTATTGCTGTTGTTCGTCGAGTTGTTGCCGCCGGTGGCCGTGCGGCGTGCCCAGACATAGGAATTGCTGCCGGTCATGCCCATAAAGACCTGCATCGCATTGGCGGCCAGCGAATCACGGATCATTACGCCGACGCGGGACGCGGTGCCCGGGTTTTGCAGGGCACTCACCTGGGCGCTGATCTCCCCATCGCCGCTGAGCGTCTGATAGGTGAAGCGGAAATTGTCGCTGGTGCCACCGAATTTGCCCGATCCCGCTTGCGTGAAAGTCCCCGTGGCGTAAACCGTGGAACCCGCAAGTTGTCCGGTGCCGACCTCGGTCGTCACCCATGGCAAGGGCAGGCCGGTCACCGTGATGCGCAGTTCCGTGTCGGCGGTCGCTGACGCGTGGTCAGTCGCACGCACGCCAAAGCTGTTGAGGCCAGCGCTGCCGGTGGGCGGCGTGCCTGATAGATCGCCGTTGGTCGCGACCGTCAACCAAGCCGGACCGGAGACCTTCGAATATGTGAGCGTGTCACCGGCGTCGACATCCGTCGCTTGGCCGGTCAAGCTTTGGCCGGTATAGGCGATGCCTTCGCTGGCGGTTGCGCCGAGGATTGGATTGAGAGTGAAAACCGGCGCATGATTCAGCGGGGTCACCACGGCTGCGCCTTGGAGCACGTTCAATTCCGCCACGGCGCAATTCGGGTCCGCGTTGAAGTCCGACAGAATGCGCAGTCTAACATAGCGTCCATTGACCGAACTGAACAACACCTCCTGTTCGGCCTTGGTGTTGGCAAAGTGGCCAGCGGCTACCGCAGTGCCCCATTGCGATCCGTCCATGCTCACGTAGAACTCGTATTGGTCGACGTTGCCATCGCTATAGGCGTCCTGGCGCGGCAAATACCGGAACCCGCCGACCGGATAGACCGCGCCGAGGTCGATCTGGATTTCATGCGGTGGCTGGGTGGCGGCATTCAGGTAGTCAGTGGCCCAAAATGTGTTAGGGTTGCCGTCGAAGGCGTTGGTGGCGGCATAGCTTTTGGCCTGGCTGTCCACATAGCGCAGCGACCATCCGCTGCGGGGAATCACCGTCACGGAACCGGCTTGGGTCACCGGTATTTGATAGAAAATCTCGGCGGACGGCTGGCTCTGCAGGCCTGCCAGATTGGTGGCAGTCACCACAAAATAGTAGGTGGTTCCCTCCATCAGGCCGGTCGCAGTGGCGGTGGTGGCTGCGCCGGCGTTGAGCGCGCTGGGATGGCTGCCGGTGCTGGTGCCATAGCTCAATTGATAGCTGGCGATGTCGGTCTCTGGATTCGGGTTCCATGCCAGGGATAAACTGGCGGTGCCTGGAGGCGTGGCAGCGAAAACCCGGGCCAGGCAAAAAAGCAGGGCGAGAAACATGATGGCCACCAGGGCTTTGCCGGGGCGCATAACTCGCCCCGACACGTGGTGAAGTTGCTCAATGCGCTTAACTGATAGCCAGATGGGGGGTGTCATGCCCTCATTGAAGGGGCATTCCGGAGCGCCCGCGACTGGGGTGTTCCGTGCCGCCACTGGGGAAATCCTAGGGGCGTGTTATAGCCATTACTTTGGGGCAGGCCCTGCCGCCCTGAGTATTTCAATCTCGGCCCGTATCTCGGGCGGGGCGACCCGCAGCCATTCCGCCTGGCGGCTTGGCGCTTGTTCTGATAGGGCCATGGCCATGCCAAGCACGGCTTCCTGCCGGAGTGGCGGGTCTTGGAGTGCCGTGATCCATGCCATGGCTGCTTGCGGGTCATTCGCCGCCCAAGCCGCAACCACGGTCCTTAACGCTTCGCGGCGGACTTCACCGGCCTCGAAAACACTCACCCACGCGGCCGCCGCCGCCGGCGCCGCCGCCGCCCAGCGTTGCACGACTTGCACCAGCGCCACATTGAAGTCGTGGCCTGAAACTCCCGCATCCGAAAGCAATTTTGCGGCACGTTCCGGGTCCTTGCTCGCGAGCACTAGGGCGATGTGGCCGAACGCCAGGGATTTCTCCTCGTCGGTTGCCAGCGCCGCCGCCCATTGCTGGGCGGCCTCGACGTTTTGCTCTGCCAGGCGCATGGCGAAATGTTGGATAAGCCGGTTTTTCTCGGCGCTGCCGGCGGTCAGTTGCTCGAATCCCTCGCGTGCCAGATCCGGGTCTAACTCTAACGCCTCCCACAGCGCCGCGGCCAGCGCTTGGTTCCGTTCTTCCGGCAAGGCGATTGCCCGGGCACTTTGCATCTGCTCGCGGAGTTGCTCCCGCGACTGCGGGGGAGATGGCTTGGGAGGTCGGGTCGCGCGGGTCTCCCGCAGCGCCGCCACCTGCTGGTCCGGACTGTCCGCCGGCTTTGACGGTTTGTCGCAGGCCGCCAGCACCAGACAAAGGCAGAACAAGGGATGAGAACGGGCAATCATGATGTCAGCGCTCTGAAGACCATTCTATCATATCAGGGGTTGGCCAATTAGTCACATACGCGCACCCGAAATTTTCAAAAGCGGCACCAGGCGCGTGGCCTGGCTGATAAAGGGAAAGGCATGGTGCCATGCCGACGCCTAGAGACTAGAAATCACCAAGGGTCACGATAGCTGGGCTTTGGTATATAATCGCGTCCGCTGCTGCCTGTTGCCAGCGAGGCTTTGCGGGCTTGAAAGAACCCCCAGGGTTGGAGAGTATGGGTCGCCATGCAACGTCGTTCGTTTCTTATGACCACTGGAAAATCCGCTGCCGCTGTCGCTACCGTCGCCGCCTCCCTGGCCAACCGTCTCGGTGCCGCCGACACCGCTACCGGCACCGGTCGGATCAACCACTCGGTGTGCAAATGGTGCTACGACGGCATCCCGTTGGAAACTCTCTGTGTGGCCGGCAAGGCGATGGGTCTGAAATCCATCGAGTTGCTCATGCCCAATGATTTTGCCACTTTGCAAAAGCACGGGCTCACCTGCGCCATTGTCACCAATCCAGTTGGCAAGACCGTCTCCGGCACTCAGGTGGGAACCATCGGCAAGGCATTTAACCGCCTCGAACATCATGACGCCTTGGTGGCCGCTTACGAACCGTTTCTCAAGGCCGCCAACGCCGTGGGTGCCAAACAAGTGATCTGCTTTTCCGGCAACCGCGAAGGCATGGACAATGAACTGGGGTTGAAAAACTGCGCCATCGGCTTGCAACGCCTGCTGCCACTCGCCGAAAAACTCGGCATCAAACTGGTCATGGAATTGCTCAACAGCAAGGTGGACCACGGCGATTACATGTGTGACCACAGCGCGTGGGGCGTGGAGTTGTGCAAGCGTCTTGATAGTGCCAACTTCGGTTTGCTCTATGATATCTATCATATGCAAATCATGGAGGGCGACGTCATCCACACCATCCGCGAGCACCACCGCTGGTTTGCCCACTATCACACCGGCGGCGTCCCCGGTCGCAACGAGATCGACGCCACCCAGGAGTTGAATTACCCGGCCATCATGCGGGCCATCGCCGACACCGGCTACAGCGGATTTGTCGGCCAGGAATTCATTGCGAACCGTCCTGATAAACTCGCCAGCCTCAAACAGGCCCTCGACATTTGCAGCGTGTGAGGCGCTATCACACTTCCTCCGGGCGCAGCCAGCGGAAGGATTTGATGATGAAGCAGCGGCCCATGTCGGTGGGTTTACCCAGGTTGGCCGAGTTAAGGCCGGAGTCATCCGCGGCGAGCTTGGGAAATATTACTTGAACATTCTCGCAATACGTTGTATTGCTCACTGCAGATGAACGAACTCTGCTTCGAATGGGATCCGAGAAAGGCGGCGAGCAATGCCGCAAAACACGGCGTCACATTCGAGGAGGCGAAAACGGTGTTCTATGACGAAGATGCGCTTGTGATTCCTGATCCAGATCATTCCATGGATGAGGAGCGTTTCATCATCATGGGACGAAGCAGCAAGCCACGAATATTGGTCGTGGTTCATTGCTTCCGCAAGACAGGCTCATCCATCAGAATCATATCGGCGCGCAAGGCCGGAACACACGAACAACAACCCTACCTGCAAACAAAGAGATGAGAACGGAATACGACTTTACAAAGGCCAAACGAAATCCATACGCGAAACGGCTCAAAAAAGCGGTCACCATCCGCCTGGAGCCGGACATCATCGATTACTTCAAGTCGATGTCCGGGGATGTGGGCATTCCATACCAGAGCCTGATCAACATGTATTTGCTGGATTGCGCGCAAGCAGGTCGCAGGTTGTCGCTTGCCTGGAAGAAATGATGACGCTGAAGGTGGTATCACACTTCCTCCGGGCGCAGCCAGCGGAAGGATTTGATGATGAAGCGGCGGCCCATGTCGGTGGGTTTACCCAGGTTGGCCGAGTTAAGGCCGGAGTCATCCGCGGCGAGCGGTTCGGGGCAACGCTGGACGATGGCTTCACACCAGGCGCGGGCCTGGATATTTCCGTTAGAATCGGTGGCGTCGCCGTAGGTGCGGATGACGAAGGTGTCCGAGCGGGCGGTGAGCATCGGGCCGAGCACTTGGAGTAAGTCGCCCTGGGTGAGGTAGCCGGGGATGCCCCAGGCTTTGCAATCAGGCTTGAGGGTTTGTTCCAGACGGGTGGCGTCCTGGATGTTATCGGGGTGGTGGTAGTCGGGCAATGAGATGGAGTTATTGAGCGGATAGGCGGCTTTGAATCGCTCATTCAGATGGGCGGCCTCAATGGCGGCTTGGAGCGCGCCCATGCGGCCGGTTTCATTGTTAGCCAGGCGCCGGTTGACGAAATCCGCCAGCGAGAGAAACGGCCCGCGCAGGCGCACTTGGTCCACAATGGCAGTGGCGAGGCGGCCAATCTCATCGGCGCTCAACGTGCGGTTGCCACTCCATGCGGCCTCCGCCTCCGCAGGATCGTTGGCGGCGTTCCATTGGCCGCCGGGCGGCAAGAGGACCCGCGGGAAGGCGGCGGATTGGCCATCGGTGGCGAGACGCCGGGTGGTGCCCAACACCGCTTTCCAGGCATCCACGCTGGTGGAATTGACGTTGAAGGCACCATCCACGCACAGGCCATAGGCGCTGCGGTGGAAGTCCGTGAGGTCGGTGGTCGTGGCCCGGCGCCCGGTCACCGGTGCGGGACGCATCCGGCCATTGGGCAGGGGGTGGCCGGATGGATCGGTTAGAAATTGCTGTTTGGTGCTGGCGTCGCCGGTGGAGAGGAAGAACGGATCCCAGAGGGTTTGATTCAACTCGAAGGACAAGTCATAGAGCAGGTTGTCGGTTGCCGGGTAGTCTTGGTAAATGGCTCGCGCCTGGATGGCCCAGGCGTCTTGGCTGGTGGAGCGTTCGGCGTCGCTAGACCAACCGATGGCGGGGGCGTCAAAGCCGCCCATGTGGGTGGCGGCGTTGAGCGGGGTGGTGCGGTTGAGGCCGCTCAAGCGGTCGGTGGCGAGGCGGGGATCGACGAGGGAGTTGCCCACGGCATACGACGGATGCCAGATGAACTCGGACAGCTTGGCGTGTTGGAATTGGCCGATGGAGAGGACGCCGGTGCCGTCGCGTGGGAGATCAAATAACACGATGGGTCGGCCGCCACTTTCCTGGGGCGGGCCGAAGGGATTGCCATGGTAGCGGCCATTGATTGGCACCGGCATTTGGTCGCTCCAAGACACGGCACCATCGTAGAGGTCGCGGGTGTAGGCACCGAAAAACCACGGTCCGCCCAGCGTGCCGGAGGAGGGCATGGAGCCGGCGACGTTATCCCACGGTGAGCGGGTGACATAGGCGGCGCGCGGATTCCAATTGGCCAGCAGCCCGTCTTCAAAATGCGCCGTGCCCGCGAGCGCGCCGGAGCCGTCCAAATTGGATTGATGCTCATTGAACCATCGGAGGCGGACCCCCTCGCGGGTGCGCACATTGGGTGGGAGTTTCAACGGTTGGGTTGAGACATCGGTGGACCCGGTTTCCTCGACGGGCATTTTCTCATGCACGCTCCAGGAGATGCGGGGTTCGCGGCCGCCGCCGAATTGCAGTGAGCCGGAGAGCAGCGCCACTTGCGGCAACGCATCAAATTCCTCGAACGTGACATGGGTGCGGTTGCCCAGTTGTTTCAACAGCACCCGGCAGTCGTCACCTTGGTTCTTGATGCCGTCGCTGACCCAGGCGTTGGTGGGTGCAAACCAGTATTGGGTGGGAATGAAATCAATGCCGCCGTCGATTTCGCTGTCGGATGTATAGTAGCTGCGCGATGGGTGCGGCGGCTTGAGGCAGGTCAGCGTGTTAGATTCAAGGGCGTAGTTCTTGTCTGTCTCTGTTAGTGCACGACTGTATTCGGCGGACTTGTCCGGCGAGAAAACCAGGCATTCGCCAGGGCTGAAAGTGGTGCGGGGAATGGAAAAATACCAGCAGCCGTTGTAGGGGTCCGTGTAGCCCTTGCTATTTAGAATCGAGCCTTCGATCGGCGTGAAATTGTTGTTGCGTCCACCTTCCGTCCAGAGCCATTGGGCTAAGACATCGAAGAGCCAGCCGCCGTCTATTTCGTAGCCATCGGTCCACATTTCCTGGCGGCCGTTGCCTTGGATCATGCCGATGCAGGGGTCAAGGGTCAGGTTGATATTGTAGGGGTTCCAGAGCACGAAGCGCGGATAGATATGCATCCGTACTTGATAGGGATGCAACGGTGTGGGTTGGTCCGGGCGCGGGGTGGCGCGATGCCAGCTCATGTTGTAGAAAAACGAGCCCTCGACGAGGACCGGGGAAATGCCGGGGGTGTCCACCGCGGCGATCGACACGGGTGTTAGATTGGCGAGGGCGAGGGTGTCGGAGGTGGAGGTGGCGGTGCGGGGTGCGGGTTCGGGTTTCGGCGGGATGGCTGGCACCGCGCCGTTGCGGAAGGGCGCGGCGACATTGGCCCAGCGGCGGAGCAAACCGAATTTGGGCGAGGTGAAGCGGTGGCGCGTGTCCGACCAGGCGAGCGCAACTGGCTGCGCGGCACCGGGGGGGGCACCGGCTTGAGTCGGCGTGTAGCCGTAAAGATAAGCACTGGGATTGGCTGGCCCGACCAGGTTGTCTTGATCGCTGAGGCCAGCCAGCCCGGGGCTGTCCGCAATTTTTCCCGAACTCTGAAAATACGCGGTGAGGTCGCGTTTCAGGCCGCCGTTGGCCATGTCCGCGAGCACCCCCTCGGACTGTGTGGTGAAATCGTGAAAGTGCTTGCTGATAGCGGTTGGGGCTTGCGGGTTGAGCAATTGCGGGGTGGTTTCCGACACCAACCGGCGCTTCTTGTCGGCATCCAAGAGTGATGGCGCGGCGATGGCGGACGCATCGGCTTCCTGCGAGGTCATTAGGCGAAACCAGCCGCCGGCCGCCGGATTGGCCGCGTCGGGGGTCTTGCCGGCGAAGGCGTCCGGTGTGGCAATGTTGGCTTTGACCCCGAGGTCACCCACCCACCAGGCGTAATGCCCCAGTTGCGGGGTGCCGGGCTGGATCGCCACTTGGGGCGCGGACACTTCGCTGGTGGCATTGTTGGCACCGACCGTGCCGGGGCCGACGAGTTTGACCGGAGGTCCGGCAATGCGGTTGCGCGGGTTGATGGACGGACCGGTTTCCACCCCACTTACCAGCCAGCCGAGGGCGGATTGTTCCCGATCGCCGGCGGATTCACGGGTGTCGCTGAGGCCACCGACTTTGTCGTCACGGGTGAGCAGCGGCCCGCCGTCGGTGGCGCGGGTGCTCCAGACGCCGGTCCAGTGCGGGTGTTGGATGCCGTCGCTGCCCAGAATCGACGCCGGGGCGGTGGCGCGGGTGTCCGGTCCAACCTGGCGCTGCAACTTGCCGAGGGCCAGAATCATGGCGAGCCTGGCATTGGCTTTGGCGCGGCCTTCAAATGTGGATTTGTCAGTGCTGCGCAGGGCGATTGAGGAAACGCTCAGCAGGCCGACCCCAAGAATCGTCAACAGGACCAGCAATAACAACACCACCACCAGTGCGAAACCACGGGGTGAGGAACAGGGGTGGCTGCGTTTTTGCAAGTGTGGCATCAGTGCTTGCAAAAAGTAAATACATCGCGATCGGAGGTGAGGCGAAGGAATTTTGCGGGTTTGGGCCCTTTTTTGTAAAACTGGGCTTGATTCGGCGCCTGGGATGGCCCACAAGATTGCCCCCCGCAATGGACGCCCCCCCCACCCTGAGATTTGCAATTCCGAAAGGCAGTCTGCAAGAACCCACCATCGACCTTTTGGCCAAGGCTGGCTATGAGGTCTACGTGTCGTCGCGCGGCCTGCGTCCGGCCTCGAATGACCGGGAGCTCGACCTCTATCTGATCCGTGCGCAGGAGATCGGTCGCTATCTTGGCCAAGGCTTCATCGATTGTGGCATCACCGGCTACGATTGGGCCTACGAAAATGGGGTGGACTTGGTGGATCTGGCCGAGTTGCCCTACTCGCGTGCGACCACCCGTCCCACCCGCTGGGTATTGGTGGTGCCTGAAGATTCCCCCATCCGCAAGCCGGAGGATCTCGAGGGCAAGCGCATCGCCACCGAAGGCGTGGGCATCACCCAGCGCTACCTCAAGGAGCGCGGCATCCAGGCCGAGGTGGAATTTTCCTGGGGGGCCACCGAAGTGAAGGTGCCGGATTTGGTCGATGCCATTGTGGATGTCACCGAGACCGGTTCTTCGCTCAAAGCCAACCGCCTGCGCATCGTGGACACCTTGCTCACCTCGTTTCCGCACTTTTACGCCAGCCCGGATGCCGCCGCCGATCCTTGGAAACGGGAAAAAATGGACCGCATCGCCTTGTTGCTCAAGGCAGCGCTTGGCGCGCGTGGCAAAGTGGGCCTCAAGATGAACCTGCCGCAGGCGCGCCTCGCGGAATTGTTACTCCAGTTGCCCTCGCTGCGGCGCCCCACCATTTCCCAGCTCGCGGAAGAAGGATGGGTTGCCGTTGAGACGGTGATTGACGAAATTGTGGTAAGGGACATCATCCCCGACCTCAAGCGGCTCGGCGCGGAAGGCATCATCGAATATCCACTCAATAAACTCGTCCCCTGAGTTCCGACTGCCATCTCTCCGAATCCTCTTGGCAAGCAGCCAGACCCTCCTTATTCACCACCTCTCACCGCAAACCAACCGCAACCGCCATGGGCTCCATCAAGAAACGTCGTAAAACTAAGATCAATAAGCACAAGCGCAAAAAGCGCATGAAGCAGAACCGCCATAAGAAGCGTCTCCGCTACAGGTCTTAGGCGCTGGGACCCAATCCCAAGCTGCCGAGTTTGGGATTGCGCCACAGTCATGTTGTTTATTGCTCCGGCCAAGGCCCTCAGTTATTGAGGCCTTGGCTCGGTTAGTTTGTTAGCTGATAGGTGCGCGCCGCCCGCCTGCTGACTTTGTTGCGGGAGGGATGAAAGTCCTTAGTTTGGGGTGAGCGCAGATCAATCAGCGCCTGAAAACTTCGGCACAAAACTCTTGCGATGGCACCCTCTGTCGTGTAACCGTCCCGGTGCTAAGGACAGCATTTCTACACCCTTCAATCCCACCCTTTTCCATGAACTTCACCCTCAAACCCAAGGGCATCCAAGCCGCAGTGGCCAAACTCGAGTTCCGCACCCAGGCGTTCATTGACGGCAAGTTCTGCCCGGCGGCGTCCGGCATGACCTACGCTTCGATCAATCCTGCCAACGGCAAGAAAATCACCACCCTCGCCGCTTGCGAACCGGCCGATATCAACCGCGCCGTGGCGGTCGCCCGCAAGGCGTTTGCAGATGGTCGTTGGTCGCGCCAGTCTGCGGGTGAGCGCAAGGCGGTGATGCTCAAATTTGTTGAACGCCTCGAGGCTCATGCGATGGAAATTGCCCTGCTGGATTCGATCGACGCCGGCAAGCCGATCTATGACTGCGTCAATATCGACATCCCGGACTCGATCCATTGCATCCACTGGCATGCGGAGCTCATCGACAAACTCCATGAGCGGGTCTCCCCCAGCGGGCCCGACATTGTGTCGATGATCGTGCGTGAACCCATCGGTGTGGTCGGCATGATCCTGCCGTGGAATTTCCCCGCGCAGATGATGGCATGGAAAATCGGGCCAGCCTTGGCCGCCGGCAACAGCCTGGTGCTCAAGCCCGCCAAGCAAACGTCCCTCAGTGCCTTGCGCATTGCCGAGTTGGCTGCTGAAGCCGGCCTGCCAGATGGTGTGCTCAACGTGGTCCCCGGTGCCGGTTCGGTGTTAGGTCCGGCTCTGTGCCGCCACATGGATGTGGATATGGTGGCCTTCACCGGTTCCACCAGCGTCGGGCGCGATCTGTTGCGCTATTCATCGGAGTCCAACCTCAAGCGCATCATCCTCGAATTGGGTGGCAAAAACCCGCAAGTGGTGCTGGCCGACGCCGATATTGATGCGGTCGCGCCGCACGCAGTCAACTCCGCGTTCTGGAACATGGGTGAGAATTGCAGCAGTGGCTCGCGCCTCATCGTCCATCGCAGCATCAAGGATGCGCTGGTGGCAAAAATCATCGAGCAAACCAAGGCCTGGCCTATCGGCGATCCGCTCGACCCGAAGACCCGCGTCGGTCCGCTCATCGAACCGAGCCACATGGCGACGGTGCTCAATTACATCAAGATCGCGCACAAGGAAGGCGCCAAGTTGGTGTTAGGTGGTAAGCAAGTCATGAAGAAATCCGGCGGCAACTTTGTCGAACTCACCATCTTCGATGACGTGAAAAGCTCCATGACCATCGCCAAGGAAGAAATTTTTGGACCCGTGCTGGCCGTCATCCCGGTGGATAGCGACGAGGAAGCCATCGCCGTGGCCAACGATACCAACTACGGTTTGGCCGCTTCCTTGCATACCCGCGACCTCACCAAGGCCCACCGCTATGCCCGTGAGATCCGTGCCGGCGTGGTGTCGGTTAACACTTTCTCCGAGGGTGATCTAACAACACCCTTCGGCGGCTTCAAGGAGTCCGGCTTCTTCGGTCGCGACAAGTCGTCCTACGCCCATGAGCAATACACCGAACTCAAGACGGTGTGGATGCAGCTCGGGTGAGTCAATCGTCATTAGTCAATAGTCAATGGGGAAGAAGAAGAGACGCAGCGTCTTCACCAGTGACCAGTGACCAGTCCCCCCTACCCTCCCCCCATGTCCATCAAACGCAAACCCGCCCGTTTTCACGGAGTATTCACCGCACTTGTCACGCCGCTGAAGGCGAGCGGGGAACTTCACTTGCCCAAACTCGAGCGCCTGGTGGAGCATCAGATCCGCCAGGGCATCCACGGGTTGATCCCGCTGGGTAGCACCGGCGAATTCTACGCGCTCTCGCCCGCTGAGCGGCAGCAGGTGTTAGAGACCACGCTGGCCACCGCCGCCGGACGGGTGCCGGTGGTGGCTGGGGCCAACGCGGGCTCCACCCGTGACGTGATTGGCTTCGCCCGCCAGGCGGAGCTACTCGGCTGTGCCGGCGTCTTGCTCGCGGCCCCCTATTATTCGCTGCCGACTCCCGCCGAGTTGTTCCGCCACTTCCGCGCCGTCAACGCCGCCATTGGCATTCCCATCATGCTCTATAACTATCCGGGCCGCACCGGCGTGGATATGTCGCCGGAATTCATCGCCAGACTCGCAGAACTCGAGAACGTCCGCTATGTCAAGGAAAGCACCGGCGAAATGGCTCGCATGACCACGTTGATGCGCTTGTGCGGCGACCGTCTGGGCGTCTTCTGCGGCTGCGACTCGATCGCTCTGGAAAGCTTCATGGTGGGCGCGCTCGGCTGGGTCGGTGGCATCGCCAACGTGTTGCCCGCATCGCACGCCAAGCTTTACGAGCTGAGCGTGGTCAACAAGGATTATGTTAGAGCACGCAAGCTGTTTTTTGACATGTTGCCGACGCTTGAACTGATAGAAGGGGGCGGCAGATACACCCAATGGGTCAAGGCCGCTTGTGCGATAATGGGTTATGACTGCGGCTCACCGCGGCAACCGCTCGGCCCGGCCACCAAGGCGGAAGTCGTGCAACTCCGCCAGGCGTTGCAGCAATGCGCCGAAGGCGGGAAGAAATAGTAAGCACGAGGCAACTGAACCTGAAAAGCGGTGGTTTTATTCCCCCATTGCAGGAATTCAACTTCGGATTTCGGACTGAATCACGGTCATTGCAAGCCCATTTGTGTGATTTTCCAAGCTTGACACGGGCGGTTAATAGCTACAGAATGTAGCCATGACGACGGCCAAGATATTCCAGCACGGGGGCAGCCAGGCGGTCCGCTTGCCGAAGGCTTTCCGCTTTGACGGCACCGAAGTTCTCATTGAAAAGCACGGTGACGAAGTGGTTTTGAAGCCGTTGCCCGCCTTGAGGTTCCGCTCGTTCGGCGCAATAGCGCGCTATCTTGCGGCAGAATATCCGGGTGCGGGCGAATTTCCTGA
>JBAXOF010000070.1:0-14947 GCA_037133375.1 Verrucomicrobiota bacterium
CATAGACGCTGTTTCCAATATATTTCTCATTGGTGAGCACCTGATGGACACTCGCCCGAGTCCATTGCCTGCCCATGTCGGTGAGCACGCCACGCGCGTTGAGGTTGGCGGCGATCTCCGCCTCGGTTTTGCCCTCGGTCACGAACGACTGATAGATCCAGTGGATGTCGGCCTGCTCGTCATCGGGACCCGGAATAAGCACGACCCGGTCGGTTTGGATGCTCTTTTGTTCACCATGTGCCAGCACCCCCTTGGATTGTCCGGCCTGATCCACCAACATCCGGCGTAAACCGTAACCCGCCGCGCCACCCTGCTTGTATCCGAGGGTGATCAGGCGGCACGCACCGCGGAAAACTTTTGATGACAGTTCGCGGCTGTATTCACCCGCCATCGCCCGCTTGACGCCCGTGACGATCTTCGACACAGGACTTCCGTCGTTCTCAAACTGCTCCGCGCAATAATGGACCTGAATGCCGGCCCGGCGACACACATGCTGGTAGTATGCGCTTTCGTCCGCATCCTGGAACCTGCCCCACCGGCTCACGTCATAGACCAGAATGCAGGAGAATTCGACAGAACCGGACTTCACGTCGGCAATCATGCGGGAAAACGACTCCCTCCCCTGGATGCTCAGACCACTCTTGCCCTCGTCAGAATAGACTTTGACGATTTCGAGATTGCGGCGAAGGGCATACTCACAGATTGCGTCCATTTGGTTGCTGGTCGAATACTGCTGATGCTCGGTGGACATGCGAACATAGACTGCGGCCTTCGCCCTCGGCAAATCATTCTCAGTGGTCGGGTCTGGCGTCATCATGTGCTATGTGAGTTGTTGGATGATGGGTCGTGCAGGCGCTCTCAAATCACGTGCGCCACGTTCGCAGGACACGCCACGTTTGTGTGTTCTTGTCGCCCGGGGATGCATCCGCACCTGGAATCGTGGTCTATTTGAATCGTTTGCGGATGGCAGATTCAGTTTCATGGCCGGGTGCCGATATTGGCGGGTCCCGCCCGTGTGCCAAATTATTACCTATGTGTTTAGAAGAATTCTCAGTCGGACGGTGGCAGCGATAGATGCCGAACACAGTCATTCCCACCTCGCCGGCAAACCGCGCCGTGAACCTGCGTGCCCCGTCAAAGGTCCGGCAGACCTCACCCCACAGGTCCGTTGCAACAAGCGGCAAGTCCCCGATATCGTATGCCGTTGTCAAGGCACGCCTTGTTTCCTGGATCCGTTCCTCAAACCTCTGTTGATAGCGGCCGAGGTGTTCCGACCATCTTCTTGCCTCCGCACCATCCCTTGATCCTGCTAGATACTCATTCACCGTGTCCGTCGCAACCAGCCGGTAGGGTTGCGCAAAATCAGGCAGCATGCTGGTCGTCCGACGACAAAAGAAACAAAGGAACCGCCGTATCTGGATCAGCAGACGCATGATCGGGCCTGGAATCGTAACCGATCTGGAGTAAAAGCCGTGAGGACGCATTCCCTCGGATTTTCCGCAGATCGGGCACTCATCCGGGCGGGCCATCTTGCGGTGCGCGCCATCACGCACGTATTCCTCTGGACCGCCAAGAAATGCGATGATCAGTTGCATGCTACGCCGGATTCATGGGTTACGCCTAACCAGATCCCCGTCGATGACTGCGTGAACCTACCAAGAGCGCGGCGGATCCGCGACACGAAATTACCTAACAATCAAAATTCTATTCTGGTGTCGGTGCCCGCATATTTTCACGGAGGTCATCCAATCGAACGTCGAGATCCCAGTCGTCGGCGTCAACAACCGGATACGCCAGTGCTTGCTCGAGTATGGCAATCGCACGGGGATAGTCCGGCATTCCGTATGCGGAGCACCCCAGCGCCGACGACAATTCGGCATATCCACAAGCCTGATCGGGATGCTCACGGATGACGGCTTGGAGGGCCGCGTCACCTTCCTCGCAACGGCCTGCCGAAAACAGAAGAGTTCCGAGTTCACAACGGAAGTTGAGCACTGTGTTCAAACTCTCATCCACGAACTGGTCCAGCACCTCATGAATCACCTGGATGCCTATCTCGGCATACTTTTTGTCATCGATCGCCGCATTATGAATTTCCATGGTGAAATCCTGAATCCAGTTTCCGAAAAACTGCGAGATCTGAAACACCGCGTCAGCGGCTTCGAAGGTGGTCATGTGCGGTTCGATCCTGGGGCGGACATGTTCCCAAACCCGCAGCCAGATCTCGACCGTTTCAACGTTCTTGCGCGCATCGCACAGGTCATAGCCTTCTGTTAGCCAGTCATCCAACATTTCCATGGACGGGCGCTCAGGGCAATACCGTTTCCACAACTCGCACGCCGCCAGACAGACGAAATCCACATCGCCATCCCCCGGCAACGACAGCCTCTCCATCCACGTTTTGCCAATACTCCATGCCGAGGTTCGCCCGTCAGTCAACACGACAAACGCGGCTTGGTGCCCGTCAATTCCCAGTTTTTCCAAGCGCGACACAATCTCGCTCGTTTCCAATCTGGCCACTTTGGTGATGCTCCACTTATCCTTGAGTGCCGCGATTGCGCGTTCCGACAATTGCGACAAGAGATCGGGCGACGGGTTCGTCACCATTTTGACCATTGCATAGGGGTGTCCACCCATGCCTGCGTGTTCCGCTGCTGCCGGCCTCGCCGCAGCTTTCTGCCAATCGATGGACGGTTTGCTCGCCTTCGCGGCCGCATCCCTTTCCATGCAGCACTTCTTGTATTTTTTGCCGCTTCCACATGGACACGGGTTGTTACGACCTACGGATGCCGGGGAATTCATGGTTCTGGGTATGGTGAAGATGTTAGCGTTGGACGCGTTTCAGGGGCGGTAAAGATTCGGGCTGAACCAGCAGGGTGATGCTACGTGCCTGTCCCGGCACACGTTGAATGAAGCCCCGTCGCTCCAGCGTCAACACCATCGTATGCACGCTCGGTGCCGCAATCTGGAAAAACCGCTGCATGTCAGCTTCCGCTGGAGCGCAACCGTTCACGAGGCTGTATTGAAGAATGTAGGCCAGGAACTGGCCTTGGCGTTCGGTGGGGTCCGTCGTTTTCATTTCATGCTTCCGGGCGATGGCGGGCTAGGAAATGCGACAGCTTGCCATGGCGCCACCTTGCGCCGCAGGCTAAACCGGCCTGCACTCCCAGCGCAACAACAGAAGATGAACTCAGCCATCTCAGTCTAACGTCACCCAACCCGCATCCGATACAGTGCTGCGTCCAGCTCGGCTTTCCTGAATCTGACCGCCCGGCCGATCTTGAAATAGGGGATCAGTCCAGCCATGCGCCAGCAGTATAGGTTGCGTTTGCTCACGCGGAGGTAGGCGCAGGCGTCTTTTTCGGTGAGTAACGGGTCGGTGGTTAGATCGGTGCGCGGTGAATCAGTTGGCGTGTCCATGCCGGTGTTGGCCATGTCAACCCCTGCCTAACGGGACGGGTGGTGACAAGTGGTGACAACCAGTTAGCCACTGCGGTTCCAGTTGGCCAAAATGGTGCATAATACTGATGGCCAATAGCGGCCAATTACGGCAAATAAAAGCTGTAACATGCTTATTATGAAGGAATTACGACTCACTACGAATCAGAAGGTTAGGGGTTCGAGTCCCTTCGGGTGTACTCCTTGAAAATCAAGGGGTTATGACTTGAAAAAGCCTAACTTAAAAATAGCCTGCTGCCGGAATACTGCCGGAATCAGCCGAAAGTCTTGTATTTGCCCCCGCGTGCCCCAAAGCAATTGGGAAGAATTCCGCCGATTTCAGCCAGAAGCGGCCATGGTAAAGATACCGGCGACTCAAAGCCGTAGCCAACTCGACGTAAGATGGCGGCGAGATTCTACATCACGGCTGACAAGTTACTCATTGCTGTCGTATCGAGCCTTGGGCTAAATTCGCAGCGCCGGAGCAAGTGCGAAGCCACAGAGCCTGGTCTCCATCGCTGAAATCATCCAACCGCAAGCCAATCCCATGTCCGAGAATAACACCAACCCCTCACCTTTTTTGACTGACCCGATTCTCGCTGGTGCGGTAGCCCTGCTTCAAGGCAGGTTGAGCGGCGGCATCAGCCCCGCCACTTACACCCCAGGAACTCGCCCAGTGGACGACAGAGTCCTTGAGGAAGCACTTTGTGCGGCGGGACGTCTGGCGGTCATGGCAAGAAGTGGCCCTTCCGACGTCGAAGCATACCGACTTTTCGAAGAGGGGGAGCAGATGAATGCGGACAAAATTGCCACGCGGTTCAAAGATGCTGGTTGGAGAACCCTGACGGCAGCCAATTCGGTCAGGACTTTGCTGAAACAAATCCGTTCGTGGCATGACGGCTACATCACCTTGCCCGCCAAATCCGTAAGCGCCAGAGTCCGCTCCGCTGACGCCCTGCTGCGGGAAATTATCGGCGGGCTCGTTGCCAGATTGAATCGTGAACATCCGCAAAGCGACGTAGTTGTGGCACAGTTGGCCGGTGAACTGGCAGGCGAATTGTCCAAGCTGCACGAACGGTGGCGGACAAACGAATTGAAGTCTTCGGCGCGCGAAATCCCAGGCGCGCCCCCAATGCCGCATGAGGGCAGGTCACGGGTCACCAATTGGCAGGAGATGTGTTTCTACGCCTGGTGCTTTGAGGATCGCCAACAGGGTAATACAACGCAGTATTATTTCCGCCCCTACGAAATCTTTGCGAATGCCTTGGGCGGATTCCCCGGCAAGGATCAGTTGATAATAGGCAAGGGGCCCCATTGGCAGCATCTGGTGAGTCCCCGACGCGAATGTCTGGCGCAGGACTTCCAAATTTTCAAGAACGCATTGGGTGAAACCAGGATGATTTGGGATGAGGAGGTGGACCTAAATGAATTCTGCCGTCGATTCTGGGTGGCCCTTAATGATGATCCGGCTACGGACGTTCCCGCCAAGGATGTATCGGACGAGGGTGTCCGCCCCTTTCGGTGGAAGCAAGCCCTGACCTTATTCCTGTAGGGTGACGCGCATCTCGCAGATCTCGTCACGGAAAGAGCTGAACGCGGCGGGTCTATCTTAAAATACCTGTATGCTTTCGGCAAGCTGGACGCTTTTCATCCTCATGAGACTCGGTATGGACGAGTGATTCCAAACCTCCATTAGGCAGCATGCATCCGGCGTAGATTGCGAAGTGTTGCAATTGTCCCGATTTATGTCCCGATGGTGGAACGGTCCTTCGGTATTTTTGACCTTCGTGCCGTGGATCTAACAGACAAGGCCTTTCAAAACCGCTTCAAGACGTATTGATAGTTCTTACAGGACCGCATCAACAAGCTGTTAACCACTGTTGTATCTACGCTGGCATTGCTGCAAAACACACTCATTTCGCGTAATGTAACTCATTGGTAATAAGGCTGTTGCGGCTGATTCGCCCCCCCAACTAAGATCTCGTTCGCAAGCCGCTTTGACAGGCCTCCAAGCCTGACCGCGAGCTACACCAGTCTCAATACCATTTTAAATGCGAAAAATTAAGCCAGCCCCCGGAACGAGTCCGCCGCAGTCAGTCTGCTGCGAGGACACGTGCGTGTTGCCGGTCCTTGCCGGTCTCCCACCCGGGTGTCTGCCTACTAGTGACCAGGATACCGAGAGCGAGCCTGTCATCGTCCATGAAACCCCATTTGCCAAAAGAACGATAACACTCGATACCTGGCTGGCCGCAGTCAACTACCTCAGTTGCGAGGCCAGCCTCTGCCTGCGTTGGTGCCTGGGGCAAGGACCGAAGTCTGGGTTTTTCTACCCGGTGACATGCTGGGCAGACCCCTTTGATTTGAGTCATAAAAAGGGCAGCAAGGTGCTGGATGAACTTCTTACCGCAGGGCATGCCATCAAGGTGCAGTTCCACAACAGGAGAGTAAACAACAAGCCTGTGGTGCTTTGGAAGTTCAGCGAGCGACCCTCGGGTCTCCCCGCGGCCGAGTTGAAGACCGCGGTTTTCAAAACCACCATGCATCAATTTGCAATCCACGGCAAAGAGGCCCTGCCAAAGAACACTCCGGCAAACCATACGAATGGTTATCGGCTTGGCCATGAAATCGCAAGATTTGATGGAATCATCCCGCCCTGGGCCAACAACTGGTAATTCATAGGAATCAGCGGGTTGTGCTACGTGCACGGAAATCTTGAATTTCACAAATGTGGCACAACCCGCACAACCCGGCCAACCCCAGCATCCCGCCCAGTAATCGAAACCCAATCAGCCATCGCCATGTCAGAAACCGAAAGTAAAACACCTGCCCCAACCAATATGCCAGAATCCACCGATCACAATGTTACCGCCGAATCCATGTTCAATCCATCAACCCCGGGAAATGCAATCCCCGCCAGTATGACACACGAGTATCCTGGCGCAGTACAACCCGGTATCCCGCCGTTACCCGAAACAATGAAAGACCTGACGTCAACGCCAGCAACCACACCCGAGACATCCGAGTCCCTGGTGGTAATACCGGGGGCGAGGCCGCAGGAGCACACCGCTGCGCCTGAATCCAGCGCCCCCCAGCTTTTAAGATCACCTGCAAGGCATCAGTCCAAGGCAGCCAGGAAACATCCGACCCCGCGCAATGCAGTGGTGGACGTTCCCGCTGGGGACATTGAAGTGATGGAGGTCATGCCGCCAGCGCACCCGGGTGAGTTGAGTTCGATGGACATGGATTACCGCAAAGTTCGCGAGGCCATTGTGAGTACTGGCTTCAAGGCAGGTTTTGAAGCAGCCAAGGCATTACACGAGATTTACTCCTATTGCGGCGGCGCACTGTGGAAATCCGAGTATCAGTCCTTCGAAATGTATTGCAGGACCAAGTGGAACTATCAAAAATCCCAAGCCTACCGCCTGGTAGAAGCCGGCGAATTCATAACCGAATTGGAAATCAGCCATTCCCCACGTGGGGAAAACCTGCCAGTGAACGAAGGGCAGGTCCGGCCGCTGCTGGCGAATGTCCCACGTGAGCTCCGTGTGGAATGCTGGCAGGAAATCGTGACAGGCAAGATACCGGGGGAGTTAACCAGCACAATCGTGGCCGCCGGGGTCAGGAAGTTTCTTGTTGGAAAGGGAATTGAAACCAAACGCGAGAAACCGGCGAAGGGCACAGAAAAATCGGCGATAGCCGTGAAATTCAGTTCGATACTGCGTGATGTCGAGCAATTCCTTACGCTAGCCACGCTGGAGTGCCCTGATGACATAGGAGGCGTGTTCCATGAATACAACCTGAAAATCAGTCCACGACTTTCTGGCACCACCAGTAAGGAAATTCAGGGCATTTGCACCTCCATCAAAACATGGGACCGGGATGCTGTCGCCGCCAGAAGTCTCACAAATGGCACGGCAGCACACGCAATTCCATGATCGTGAAAAACCGACAAAACATCATTGGGCACGCACCCCTAATGCGAGCATGTCCAAAAACCATCCGCTTTCGGCCAATTCAATGCCATGATGCAGTGGGCTTGATTGCTATGACGCAGACTTCAAAAATGCCTGCGGGTTTAACCGACTTGGTAACCGGTTGCCATGGCGGTCGTGCATTGGTTTTGGGTGACATGCCAGTCACCACGCGCCCTATGCGCAGTCGCTTCATGCGCTTGCTCCAGGGCGGCACTACGGTCACAACACCCACGTCGTTGCGCCGGGGCCTGGCTGGTGACCACTCGGCAGAGGTCAGGGTCTCGGCAGTAATGCGCATCAATTCCGTGGACATCGAAATGCTTGTCAAAAACGATCCGGTGTTTTTGTCGCAATTTGTTATTGTCCAACCCGGTGACACAGGCGGTCTATTCCACCCTGGTGAAAATGGCACTATGATCGCGATTCCTGAGGAAACATTGCTTGAGGATTTCAGCGGTGCTGTTGCCCGGGTCATGGCCGCTCGTCGCAGCGGAGTACAGATGGGAGGCTGGCTCCGTGATGCCGATGCCGCGCGCAAATTCCAGGATCAGCGCCAGGCTTTTATGCGGGAACTGGAAGCATCTGGCGATCCGGCCGCATCAGTATTTGCCGAGTTGCCGATGGCCATAGCCTGGCTATTAACCCAGCTTTATCCCAGCATGAACCTCGATGGAAGTATTTTGGAATTGGCGGTGAGTTGCTCGCGGATCATATTAAAGCGTCACACCAAATTGCTTTCAGGCTTTAGCCTGCGCCAGAAGCAGTCAGCCGAGCAACTGCATGAGGAAAAGATTTTGCGACGCGTAGCTCAATGTGGGCCATCCACGTTACGGGAGGTCGTCCGAGGCTTTGACAGACAGAATCACGAGGTTCATGCACCAGCGATCCAAAGTCTGCTGGAAAGCGGCAAGCTCCTGGTATTTGACGATCATCTGAGCCTGGCAGCAGCAGCAGTAGGATGCCTGCGCTACGATTCCTGAAGGACCTGGCTGCCGACGCCCAATCCCTTGGACGCGTACGGCATGTGGACAGCCAGATGCTTTTGGAATCGATGGTGTTGTTGCTCACACATTTTACCGGTAACATGGTGTGTAACCACCGGGGGGAGTCGGTTAATGTGGCCCATAACGTCATGCTCCTAAGCTCCCGGCGGAGTTGCCCGCTGTGGCTGAAGCCAATTATAGCCCACCTGCATTCGCGCAGAACCGAGACTGGCAGTTTCTTGGACAATCTGATGTCCACCGGGTTCATGCAGAAGCAGCCGGAGGATGATGACGATGATGTGGTGAAACAAATGCTGCGGCGCGCTCACCCCACGCCCTTTGCGATGCACGACATGTTTGAGCACGGGTATTCATTATTCAGCCCGGCCATAAACGGATTTATGATTGCGCGTGGCGATGACCCGTTGAGTCAGGGGCAGGCCGGGGACGGCGCTGTGCTGCTCGTGGAGGGCTCGCAGCACATCAAGGAGCTATGTGCCCAGGATCAAAGCAACTCGCTGTACACCCGCATACAGAGGCGGTCCACGCCCCGGATCTCGGTATACGGTTGGTGTGAGGGCAACCCAGAAATCCTGGACACAGAACTTCCGGGCATGCCGTTGTTGCTGCCAGCGCAGTATGGCAATGGCATGCGAATGAACACAGGGATAGAGGGCCGTAGCATTGTGCACAGGAGCGAGACCATGGAGGCTGCCGTGGCTGTGCTGAAGCATGCCTGCGCTGTGGCACCCGATGACGAGGAGGCTTGTTATCAACTGGCATCGGTATCAAGACGCATGGACGGTGACAAGGAAACGCAGGGCTTTGCGACGGAGGCGGATCTCAAGAGAACATTACTTGGAGTGGGGCCGATTGGAAAAAACAAGTTTTTCTTGTAGCCGCATTGGCAAACACAGGAGCCCGGGAGTCAAGCTGGCGCTGCGGTGGCTGGGGGTACTCCAGGGCATGCCCCCCGACTTCATTAAGCGTGTCGTCAAAAAAATGCTTGATAGGTCATATTCGACAATGGCAGTGTCGGAAGCATGGAACAGACGAGCAAATATTGCAGAGCGTGTAAAATGGTCACCCTGCACGCACGACCGCAGACAAACCATGTGCTCCACTGTTTGATAACCCTTTTCCTCTGCGGATTTTGGTTGCCGGTTTGGATTCTTTGCTCGCTAAAAATCGGTGGGTGGCGATGCCAGGTGTGTGGGAACAAGGGCGGCATTATCTCTCAGGTGATTGTGCCGGTCATCGCTGTCATTGCGATCGGTATGCTGGCGCTTGCCGTCCTCCGCGTGATTGTGAGCCGCGAGCATGGCGAACCGCATACAAAATCATCCCAGACCCCGGCGACTCCACATGAATTGAATGCAAACCCACCACCAGCGCCGCCCTCCCAGACGAAAACAGCACCCTTGCCGCTGCCAGCACCCCAGACGTCAACGGAACCGGCCACGGCCGTTCCAGCGTCCCTTGAGTTCGTCGTGCTGCCGGCCACCCTGGTTTCCACCGAGGCATTCTCACTTCTGGACATTGAAGGGAAGGAAACAGTGATTCCAGCCGGCTCGGTTATCAAGGTGTTGAAGCGCGGTAAAAAGGGGTCGCTAACCACTGAAATCAATAAGGGGACATTTGTCGGAAATGAATCGCGGCTGGTGGGAAAGGTGAACTTGCGTTAGGAGGAAGGTCCGGACATGGAAGCGACAACAACAGTAGCAGCATGGAACAAGGCAAAATCATTCTTGAAGTCGGATCCGAAGGAGGGTCGCTTACAATTCTCGGGAAACGCGATCCTGGGGACGAGTGGAAGTTCGTGATCAAAAGGAACGAAACCACCCTTTGCGACATGCTCCCGGTGGAAGAACAATCAGGGCTTGTCTTTTGCGAAAGCAGCGGCTGGGTGGACTCGTTGGCCGAAGTCCTTGTGCTGCTTGACCGATACCCTTGGCACAGGCTTTGCCCGATGACGGTCCATGAGGAGTTCCGGCAGGCAATCCTTGATGCGGTAGTTTCTCGTTTCAAGTCAGATGGAAATGAACGAGCCCACCAACTTTCCAGGTGGGAAGAAGTTTGCTCGAAGGGCTGTTGTTCCTGAGTTCTTCCATTCAAGACATCATCCGGTCTTGGATTTTTCCTGCGGAGTGCTACCAGTTGCGCCCCTAGCCGCCGCCTCTAACCCTAAAAACAGTCCATGTCCCTTCCCTTATCTCATGTAACGCCCATGGACGAGCTAATGGCCGAGGCCTTATCAGCCTTCGCGGCCGACACACTGGATAGTCACTGGCGTGGAAAAGAGCACGACTGGGTCAATCGGTTCGCGCATTGCTACCTACTCAAACACTGTACCCCTAACGGGCCGCTCTATGATCCTGGCCAAATCGCCATTGAGGTTGGCGTTCCTCAACCACCTGGCTATCTAGCTCCGGCAACTCGCCGGGACCTGGTCATCTGGGCCAGTCCCGGTCTCACGTGCTGGGACGCGGAGTGGAAGCCGGTTCATCATCCTATAGCCATCGTTGAGTGGAAGGTTCACAGGCCGGGGCGGCGAAACCGTGATCAACCCAGGGAACGGGAATGGTTGCGACGTTACACAGAATGGCAGACGGAACCCGTCGCCTATGCCGTCGAGATCAATCTTGGCTGCACACCGAATACTCTGACTTGCAGTCGTTTTCATGCAGGCGCTGAGGTGGACGTATGGCTTCACATCTCCACCTCTCCAAATCCGCCGACGTCACCCTGACGTTAAGTCTGGCCAGCCGCGTCCTGACGTGATGGAATCCGCGGCCAAAGATTATGGGAACAGCGAATTGGACACCCCGACGTCTAGCCAAGCTCGGCAAGACGTTCGATATAGAAGTCGCACGGCAGCTAGGTGTGCATCAGGCTACGGTGATGAATAAGAGGAAAAAACTCGGCATTGCGGCGTATGGGCCTAGACCGGTGAAATGGACCGCGCCGCTGCTAGCCAAGCTCGGCAAGGTGCCCGATACGGAGATTGCCCTGCTGCTTGGCGTGCACCAGGCTACGGTGTCAGTGAAAAGGAGGAAACTCGGCATTGCGCTGCATGGGGAAAGGCAGGAAGTGAAATGGACCCGGAAACTGATCTCCAGACTGGGTAAGGAGTCGGATCGCGGGATTGCCAAGTCGCTGGGAGTTGGTGTCCACAGGGTCCAGGCAAAGCGCTACGAGCTGGGAATACCCTGGTATCAGAAAGCGCGCTGGACGCAGAAAGTCCTGAGAAGGCTCGGCAAGGAAACCGATGAGGCGATCGCGAAAACGCTGGGTGTTGACTTCTCTGCTGTAACGCGCAAGCGCCAGGATCTGGGGATTCCCAGGTACAGCAGCGTGCGGTGGACGCCAGAGCTGCGGGAGAAGCTCGGCACGATGCCGGATCTCCAAATCGCGAAATTACTTGGTGCCGGCTCAGGCTCCGTGAAAAAGGAGCGACTGAAGCTGGGGATACCGCCATATCGAATCATCTCATGGACACCCCGAATGATCGCCCGGCTGGGCAGGGTGCCCGACAGTAAACTGGTGGAGCCATTTGGAATCTCCCTGCCCTCGATCACTGCGAAGAGAAAGGAGTGGGGGATACCTCCCTATCAAAAACCGCAATGAACACCCAGTATCCTGACCAGATTGGGCAGCATAAACACACACCCATCATGGACACGATACTCAAAATCACAGGGAAGTTTCTTCTCACGCTGGCTGTGATGACGCTTCTTTGCACGGTGGCCTGGCAGCAGTTCGTCACCGACACGCTATACCACTGCACCGACCCTGGGTGGTTGGATTTCCTGTCTCCCGGGCAATGGATTCATGACCCCGTGCCTGTCGCCCATGTGGATCGCTACCGGACCATGATCGATCCAGACACCATCAAGGCAGGTTGGAGCATGGCGGGCCTTTGGAGTTTGTGGTGCTCATTCACAGGCGTGTCAGTGGTCGTGAGCATTCTCCTCGCGCGCATGTCGTGGACTCCAAGAAGGTTCTCATGATTTGAACCTGATGGAGGTCATCGGGCTGATGTGTTAGGGTGCGGCGGAAACAGGGATTCGATGTTTCGCCAACAGCTTTTTGATTTTCGAGACCGTCGTCGCTTTTATATTTGTGTGCCCTCTTTCGATCGCGGTCCAGGTATCGACGCAGATGCCCGCCTTGCCTGCGGCTGTCGCCATGCTGATGCGCAACTTCCGGCGCAACATAATCATCCGGTCCCGCAGCAGACCTGAGCGCGGATTGCATGGCGGGAAATTGGTCAGAATTGCCCGCAGCTTCGTGAGGCGCTCCGCCCCCCAGCCGGTTTGCGAAATCACATTATAGAGCCGCTTATGGCCTTTCTTGAGGGTGCTGAAGTTGAGGGGCTTGCCCTCGCGTTCCAGTATGTCGAGGTCATGCTGGACATCGGCCTCGTCACGATATGTGTCTTGGGCGACCAACCTGGGGTCGATGCCTGCCTTTTCCGCAAGCAACCGCAGCGAGCCAAAGCGCCCCATCACAATGCGGTGATTGTCTTCATTCTTGAGATTGATGGCGTCGAGTTTGCGCCTACGTTCCCGCCCCTTGAGACTTTCCAGCGCGCGGATCTCCGCCACCAGATTGTCCACTGCCTCGCTTTTGAAGATCGCCCGGGAGCTGATTTGCTCATGGGTCAGTCCGGCCGCCAGGTAGGCCGCTTCCAGTGTGCCGAAAAAGCGCGGTGCCGCCATGCGCAGGTGGTTGGACATTTCCAATCGCCAGTTGCCCTTTTTCATCTTCGCGAATTCACGCAAGCCCTTGATGACCATCGTGCGGGTCCATTGCCGGCCTGGAGGATTGACCCGCAGCAGGTCTGGATCCAGTCCCGCAGCCCGCAAGGTGGCATCCCATGAGCCGAAAAGCGACAGCCCAGCGTTTGCCAGCGAACGTCCGGTTTTCACAACATGCTGGTAGTTCGGATCGTGCCCCTCCTCATGCCGCAGCCGCAGGATCCAATCGATCACATAGTGGCGGCTCCACACCCCCTCCCAATGCGCAATCCCCGCTACCGGCCGCCCACCGAAATGCGCCGCCCGATACGATTCGGACGAAATTTCGAGGTCGCTGCCATATTCCTCCCGATATTCCTCCCCCGTCATGTCGTGACATGTTTTCAGGTGCGTGCCCAGGACCGCGTGTGACGTTCCACACACGGCGCATTCCACGTCCTGTTCGTGTTCATGCACGATCTTGTAGGGATCCACGCCGGCGTCCATCAAGCTCCTGCGCCAGCCGCGCGGGGTCGGCCCGGCGAATGCCAACTCCAGCAGATCAGGCCGCTCACGCGCCACAGCGTGCAGGTTGAGGGGTTGTTGGGTTGCCGCCCGTGAGCGGATCCATTTACTGAGTTTCATGGGGCGTTTGTATTCCTATCGTGGCCGGGGTTCTTTCACGGCACGCACCCACTCGTCCGCCATCAACTGGTGACCGGCCCACGCCGGGTGCACGCCGTCAAACAGCCAGTATTCGGCGGGCGCGCGTTTGACAGCCTCATCGAACACTTTTTGAAAATGCACCACCGGAAGCCCGTGCTTTCCTCCCAGCCTGGCGACAATCTGTTGGATTTTCTTGGTGGCCACATCCCATTCATCCCACTGCTTGTTGTTGGCCGACCCCCGCAAGATGAATGGCTCGCATAGGACGATCTTTATGGTTGGCAGCGCGGCCAACGTATCGGCCAGCAGCTTGTCATAGGTTGCTTCAATCTCCGCGAAATTGATCTCCTTCTTGGCCGCCACATTATGCCAGACGTCGTTGACGCCGATCAGGATGCTCAGCACGTCGGGCTTTAACGCAATCGTATCGTTCTGCCAGCGTGCGGCGAGGTCCGACACCTTGTTGCCGCTGATCCCGCGATTGAGGACGGTCAGGTTCAGCTCCGGGAAGTGCCCGCAGAAATTCGCGGCAATGAGGTAGGGATAGCCCTGACCAAGCAATATACCCGGATAGGTTCCTTTCTTGTCCCGCTGTCCGTCGGTAATGGAGTCGCCCTGGAACAGCACCCGCGCACCTTTGTGGAAAATTGACGGCACACCCTCAGCGGCCTGCCCCTCGGGTGCGCCGCAGACATGCCCCGGTGACATCATTACCAACGTCACACCGATTGTGATATGCTTCAGCGTTTTCTCCAAGTTCATGATCGATCCTCCATCAATAGGTTCTGTCCGAAATCCCTGCCGCCGTTTTGGCCGTATTTCCAAATCGGTCGGGTATGGGCTGCCGGGCACAGCGCGAGTCTGGTCCGGGTCTCACCATTGTTCCAGCACCGATTGCCAGTCCGCTGCCGCATATTGGTACTTCCGGATTTCCCTTGCCCCCGCTATGCACCGGATTACGATGCTCACGATGACCAAGCACCTAACCACCGCCCTGCTTGTAGCGGGCCTGTCCTTCGCCTCTGCCTCATGGTGCGTTTATGTTCCTATCGCGGCCAGGGTTCCTTCACGGCCCGCACCCACTCGTCCGCCATCAACTGGTGACCGGCCCACGCCGGATGCACGCCGTCAAACAGCCAGTATTCGG
>JBAXOF010000071.1:0-14876 GCA_037133375.1 Verrucomicrobiota bacterium
TTGCAGGCATCCCAAATCACCACGGACGGATGGTTCCAGTGCGCTTCCAGCATGGCCCGATAGTCCTTGGCCAACGCCTCGACGGAACCGTTGATAGAATTTTCCAACGGTTGTTCAAGGGTCCAGAGCGGGTATTCGTCCTGGATCAGGAAGCCCTC
Source organism: Verrucomicrobiota bacterium (assembly GCA_037133375.1). GTDB lineage: Bacteria > Verrucomicrobiota > Verrucomicrobiia > Verrucomicrobiales > Akkermansiaceae > Luteolibacter. The sequence continues at coordinate 159 of JBAXOF010000071.1, forward strand.
CTCGTCGGCGATGTCATACCAGAATTGCGGCATCAGGCCGATGCAGTAGCGGATGGTGTTCCACTGCATGGCTTTGCCTTTCTGATGGAGTCCGCGCACCCAGCTTTTGTCCCACGGCAGATGTTGGCATATCTTTGGGTCGTCCATGAACCGCTGCAGGCAGTAGTTAGTGCCGCGCATGAAATACGGCTTGCCATTGAGGATGGCACGCCTGGATTGGGGGTCGAAGGTGAACGTGCGCAAGCCGAAGCGGGTGGCGTAGCTGTCGTTGGTAGTCGTGACGCGGGCGGTGTAAAGAAAGGGCGATTCCGGCGTCCACAACTGTCCGTTAGGAAGGTCCACGCTGGCAATGACATGGGCGTTGCCCTGTGCGTCGCCTTCCGCCTGCACGGTGGATTCGCCGATTGCTTTGCCACTCTTCCATTCGCTTACCCTAACGGTTACCGGCGACTTTCCGGCTGGCACGCCCTGCAACCACACATGCACCGTGGCGGCGGGCTTTTGGATGTCCGGGACAACTTGGGTGAGCCGCACAAAGGGCATTCCCGCTGTCACCAGTTCCACGGAGTCAGTGATGCCAGGGATGAAGTTGTCCTTCTCAAAATCCCAACCGACGGGAACCCTCGGGGGCGGCACAATGTTGCCATGTTCTTCGCCCCAATCCCGTTTGCCCTCTGGCGAAAATCCCGGCATGGTGTTGACGGCGATGCAGATTTCATTGAGCCCGGGTTGGAGGAATGGGCGGACATCATAACTGCTAGGTGCCTGGCCGCTGGTGTTTTCCGCAACGGGCCGGCCGTTGATGCGCACCTTGAAGCCGTAGAGCGCCTGGCCGATGCGCAGCACCGCCACTGCGGCAAGTGGCTCCGGGAGCGTAAAGGCGCGGCGCAACCAAAACGTGGTTTGGCGGCGGCTGGCCATGCCCTCCGCTTCAAAGGCCGGTTCGGCATGGGCGACTAATCCCGGCACTTGCATTGTTCGCTCAAACGACGGCGGCGGCGCATCCGCCGTGCCTTCGGCAACCTGCCAGATGCCGTCGAGTGAAAGGGTGGTGCGCTGGTCGGGCACGGACTGCCGGGCGCTGGTGGCGGCGGCCGACGGCTTGCCGGACTCGCTGGCGGCGGCGAATCCAGCAAGGATTAGGCAGAGACAAAAAGGATAGATAAATTTCATAAAGGATTGCCGTGGGTTTGGGGCCACTCTTTATTGACCGGCATCTGTGCGGAGAAAGCTGCACCTATGGAGCAGGGCTTGCCAAGTCCCGTCTTCGTGTCCCGCATCGCGGCGGGACGCCGCAATCACGGCCTGCCGCAGGACGCGACAGCCACGTTGACCGGGCATGTTGCCCGGTTGCCCAGGCGGCGAGAATGGGCGGTGTTGGGTGCGAATTTCATTTGCTGAACCAGTGAAAGAAGCTCCGCCGTTTTCCTGTAACCGCCAGCCATGCGTCTTGCCAAACCATTCATCACTCTGGCTGTGGGCATCATCGCGGTGGTGGCCACCACCACTCTCGCGCCGTTGCGGGCCGCTCCGGAGGCCGCGGTCACCCCGGTCGCCTTCGACAAGGTGCGTCTCGGCGAGGGGTTTTGGGCTTCCCGGATCAGGGTGTGCCGCGAGGTCACCATCCCCTACTGTTTTAAGCAGTGCGAGAAAACCGGTCGCATCGACAACTTCGCCATCGCCGCCGGCCTCAAGCAAGGCACGCACATCGGCGCTCCTTACAACGACTCCGACGTATACAAAATCATCGAGGGTGCCGCCTACAGCCTCCAATCCCAACCGGACCCGGTTCTCGAACAATACCTCGACGGGATGATCGCCACCATCACCGCCGCCCAACAAAGCGACGGCTATCTCTTCACTTACTACACCCCGGACCCCGCCGACCAGCGCTTCAAGCACATCTCCCCAGGCCCGAAACACGAACTCTATTGCATGGGCCATTTCATCGAGGCCGCCGTCGCCCACTTTAACTCGACCGGGAAACGCCCCCTCCTGGACGCCGCCATCAGGCTCGCCGATCACCTCGACTCGATCTTCGGCCCTGGCAAACGCCACAACGTGCCCCACCACCCGGAACTGGAATCCGCGCTGATCAAGCTCTATCAAACAACCCACCAGCCCCGCTACCTCGAACTGGCCCGGTTCTTCATCGACCAGCGCGGCCACACTGACGCCCGCCCCTCCGTCACGTTCTATGGCCAGGACCATCTGCCGCTCCGCCAGCAAACCGAAATTGTCGGCCACGCCGTTAGGGCAATGTATAACTGCGTCAACCTGACCGCCCTCTATCAGGAGACCGGCGACCCGCAACTGCTGGCCGCGGCGCGGCGCCTGTGGGAGAGTGCCACCCAACGCAAGCTGTATGTCACCGGCGGGATCGGCGCGCTCGGCCGCGGGGAGTCGTTCGGCAATGACTATCAATTGCCTAACGGCTCCGCCTACTCCGAAACCTGCGCCGCCATCGGCTTGGTGTTTTTCGCGCACCGGATGTGGCAAATCCAACCCGACGCCGAGTATATCGACGTGCTGGAGCGCGCGCTCTACAACACCGTGCTCGACGGGGTTGCGCTTGCCGGTAATGAATTCTTCTACCCTAACAAGCTGCTTGCCTCCGGCGAGGCCGGCTGGGGGGCGGTGCGCCGGAAGTGGTATGACTGCGCCTGCTGCCCGTCCAACCTCTGCCGCTTCATCCCGGCGGTGCCGGGCTACCTCTACGGTCAGCACGGCGACGATATCTATATCAATTCCTTCATGGCTGGAACCGCCACCATCAACACCGGCCGCCAGACGGTTTCCCTCACCCAGCAAACCGCCTATCCATGGGATGGGTCGGTCACCATCACGGTCGCTCCGGCCGCGCCAGCCGAATTCACCATCAAGGTGCGCATCCCCGGTTGGGCTCGCAATCACCCCTCGCCCGGCGACCTGTATCGCTACGCGGAGCCCGCGCCGGACGAACCGGTCCGGCTGCAAGTCAACGGGCACGCCGCCAGCTTGGATCTGGAGCACGGCTATGCGGTCATCAAGCGGACCTGGCACCCCGGCGATGTCATCCAACTGTCCCTGCCGATGCCGGTGCGCCGTGTTCTGGCCCACGACAAGGTTCTCGCCGACGTCGGTCTGGTGGCCATCGAGCGCGGACCCATTGTCTATTGCGCGGAAGGGCCGGATAACGGCGCTAAGGTGTTAGATATAACTTTGGATGATACGGTGGCGCTGCGTGCCGAACCCCGCGCAGACTTGCTCGGCGGCGTGACAGTCGTCACCGGCACCCTCACGGATGGCCGGAAGCTTACCGCCATTCCCTACTACGCCCATGCCAACCGCGGCCGCGGCGAAATGAATGTCTGGCTGGCGCGCACCGCGGCGGTGGCCAAGCGGATTGCGGTGGAGCCGTTTCCCAAAGATTGGGAGTCATGGGGGGATCTCAAGGCTTCTCATGTCTATCCGCCAGACCAGTTGGCAGCCCTAACCGATGAGAAAACCCCAACCGGTCCGGACGCCCGCGACGTGCCGCGTTTCACCTGGCTCTATCATGTCGGGGTGCCCGAGTGGGTTCAACAATCGTTCCCGCATCCCACCGCGGTTTCCGCCGTGGCGGTCTATTGGCTCGACGAGGCCGCCGCCGCCGGTCCGTGTCGCGTCCCGAAATCCTGGCGCGTGCTCTACCGCAACGGCGAGAAATGGCAACCGGTGGAAAGCGCCACCCCCTGCGGCACCGTCACCGGCACGTTCAACCAGACGACCTTCAACCCGGTCACCACCACCGCTATTCGCGTCGAGGCAGTGCTGCAGGACGATTTCTCGGCCGGTATCCTCGAGTGGCGCATCACAACCGGAAAAACTGCGGACGCCGGTTCTGGCAAGGCTCAGGAATTCCCCTAGAAATGGAGCTTGAATCCTGACCATAGATACAAATCTGTGCCACATCGCGCGGCTCTTGCAAATCATTATTGACTCAGTCACCATGCTTCATTACCAATCTGCCGCGACCCAACGCCAGAGTTTAGCCACTTCATGGCCGGACTTTGGGTGCCGCCGCAGATCCTTAACGCCAGCCAGACTTCTTCCTTTGCTTCTTTCATGGCCTTTTTCCGTAAACTCCGCCGCAGTCTCCAAAAACGATTTCGGCCTACAGAACGAGACAAAGTCATGCGCCGCTGGCGCGCTGATCAAGGCGACTCCAAGCTGCGTTTAGATTACGACCTCCGCCCCGACTCTTTGGTCTTCGACATGGGCGGCTATGAAGGTCAGTGGGCGCACGATATCCACAGCCGTTATGGTTGCAGGGTTTTTATCTTCGAACCGGTGAAGGCCTATGCCGACGCCATTGCCGCACGCTTTGTCGGCAACGATGCCATCAAAGTCTACCCCTGCGGTTTGGCTGGTGCCACCCGCGAGGAAACCATCGGCCTCTGCTCCGATGGCAGCTCGGTTTTCCGCCAATCCGATAAAACCGAGCCGATCCAGCTCATCGACGTCGCGCAATGGTTCGCTGACCACCAAGTAAGTGACGCCGCCCTCATGAAAATTAATATCGAGGGAGGCGAATACGAATTGCTGGAGCAGATGATAAAAACTGGCCTTGCGCCGCGCATCCGGAATTTCCAGGTGCAGTTTCATGACCTTGCGCCCGATTCCGAGGCCCGCATGCAGGCTATCCAACATGGCCTCCAAGCTACTCACGTCCCAACCTATCAATACAAATTTGTTTGGGAAAATTGGCGGCGCAATGCCTGATCTCAGCCGCATGCTGACATGTCTATCGTGCTCAAACCCAATTCCGCGTTGCTCATTGTCGGTCACGGTTCCACCCAAAACCCGGACTCGTCGACGCCGTATTGCGAGCACGCTGAGGAAGTCCGCCGGCGAGGCGTGTTTGCGGAGGTGCATTGCTGTTTTTGGAAAGAGGAACCGTCGCTGCGGGATGCGTTCTATCTGTTCGACGCGGAGGAAATCTATGTGGTGCCGGATTTCATTAGCGAGGGTTACTTCACCCAGGACGTGATTCCGCGCGAACTCGGGCTCTCCGGTCCCACCACCGTCATTGGCGGCAAGACCATCCACTATTGCCTGCCGGTGGGCATTCATCCTTCGATGACCGGCTTGCTCCTCCGCCGCGCCAGGGAAATTGCCCCGGACATTGATCCCGCCGCCACCACGCTCATCATCGTCGGCCACGGCACCCGCCAGAACCCGCACTCAGCCGCCGCCATTCGCGACCAAGTCGCGCTCATCGCCGCCTCCCCTGCGGGCTACGCCGCGGTGCGGGATGCCTTCATGGAAGAGTCACCCTTTATCGCCGATTGGGACCAATTCTCGCCCACGCCCCATGTGATTGTCGTCCCGTTTTTCATCGCCGATGGCCTCCACTCCTATCAGGATATTCCGGTCCTGCTCGGCATCGAATCCGAGGTCGGTCTCGCCGCCAGCCAACGCGACGCCTTCCGTCATAACCCACACGCCCTCCGCGGTAAGTCGCTTTTCTATTCGTCCGCCATTGGCACCGAGCGTCTCATCGCCGAGGTCATCCTCGATCAGGTCCACGACTTTGATCTCAAATTAATGGCCTCCAAATGAATCGCTTACGGCGATTTTTTCCGAATTCAATGAACCGATGACAAGCTCCGAAAAACTCAGTCATGGCATGGCCACTGGCATCCACCGCATCGGCGAAATCGAGATTGAAACAACTGTTGCAAACGAATGCTTCAAGTTATTCCATCACGCTGATTTGGCCTTAACTGGCGGGGTGGCTGGTGGCGGTCTGACAATTTATGACGGGTCGGCGGCGGCACGCGAGATAGCGGCGTATGCGGCGGACGGCAGCTACCGGTTTCTCAAGGCGCAGCGGAATTTGCGCCGGGGCTGGCTGCTGCGGCTGGCCAGCGTGGCGGAATTGCGCATGGCGCTGGATCAATTCTATCCGGCATGCGTGGGGCTGTGGCTGGCGCAGCAAGAGGGCACGTTGGAAGTGACCCCGCTGCGCGACACGTTGCAACGCCAAAGTGGCATGTATCGGCGGGTCCAGGCCCTCGACGATACCACCCTCCAAGCGCTGGTGCCGCGCACCTGCAGCCCAGCCATTCCCTGCGCCAGACACATTCTCTGGCAACTCGATGCGGGCACGCCGTTGCTGCCCAGCGCGGCCAGCCACTGCCGCGGCATTGGCGACGATGTTGCCGCAGCTGAAGCGATCCCGCTGTTGTGCCGTGAAGCGTGCAATCACTTTGTCGCCGCATGCCTGGCCAGCGCCAAGGCCGCTGCGGCGCAGACCGATTGAAACAATCTGCGCAGAAAAGAATTCCCGTCTGGCGGTTCAACTGTCACAGTCATTGCATGTCTGAGCGCACTGGCATTCTGCTGGTTGTTTCCGGTCCCTCGGGATCCGGAAAAACCACGCTGTGCAGGCGGCTGGCCGATGACCAGGCGGCGCGCCATTCGATTTCCTGCACCACCCGCGAGCCGCGGCCCGGTGAAATCGCCGCTCACGACTATCACTTTTTGTCACCTGCGGCATTCCATGCCCGGCTTGCCGCCGGGGATTTTTTGGAACATGCGCTGGTGCATGGGAATTTCTACGGCACGCTGCGCGCGGAAGTCATGGGCTATCTTGCCGCCGGCGTGGATGTGGTGATGGATATCGATGTGCAGGGCGCGGCGCAGGTGCGTGCCTGCGAGGATCCGGCGATTCAGCGGGCGCTGGTCGATCTCTTTGTGATGCCGCCAGGCGAGCACGAGCTGCGCGCCCGCTTGGCCGGACGCGGCACCGATAGTGAGGCCACCATCGCCCTGCGGATGAACAACGCGCTCGATGAAATCCAGCATTGGCCGAGTTACACCTACCGTCTTCTGTCGGGCACCCACGAGGAGGACTACCGGCGCTTCAAGGCGCTTCTAACCGCCGAGCAGCTCCGGGTTTCACGCTTGAGATGACGCGTCACTGCGGACGACTCTCCTATGGCATAGGCACCTTGAGCCGGACGAAAAAGTCACCTTGGATAACTCAATTCCGCCGCCGCAGTAGCAGCAAGCCAGATCCTAACAGAACTACTGTTAACGCGCTGGGCGGCTCCGGCACCGCGCTATATGAGGTCCAGGTAAGGCTGTTGGAGTTAGTGGTGAAATGCCCCTCGGTGGTGGGTGCGGTGGGGGAGTATTGGAAGTTATTCACCGTGAACCCGGCAACGCTTTTGCTGTCGAAAATGTCACTCCAGGTGTGATCAACTTTCCAGAAGTCATCCGCGAACGGCGTGCTGCTGACCACTCTGAAGATGGCACCATTCGCGACGGACAAGACACCCGTCACATTGATCTTATCGTAGGCACCATTGCCGGTGCCCGTGGTCACGTCCCAATCAAAGATCGAGCCGCTCTGGTAAGTTAGATTGCCCGCGATGGTCTGAGTGCCGGCCACGCCAATCCCCCCGGCCGCGTGTTGGGCACCGCTGCCGATGCTTGTGGTGCCGGTCGCCGTGCCCGTTCCGGTGAGGATGCCGCCGGTCACGTCCAGGCCCGCGGTGGCCGTTAGATTGGCGCCCTTGCCGATGCTGAGCGTGCCGCTGCTGGCGGTGATCTTGCCGGTCACGCTGCCGGTGCCATTCCAATTGCCGCCGGTCACGCTGAGCGTGCCGGTGATGCTGCCGCCGGTCTTGTTAATCACGCCGCTGCCGGTGAGTGTGGCATTGCCATGCACCGTGCCGCTGCCGCTCAGGGTGCCGGCCGTGCCGACCGCCACCGTGCTGCCCGCCGCCGTCGAGCCGTCGAGTTGCAGCGTGCCGGCGTTCACTGTGGTGGTGCCTTTATAGGTGTTGGCACCAGTTAGGGAGAGGGTGGCGCTGCCATCTTTGGTTAGGCCGAAGGTGTTGACCCCGTCGCCAATGCTCCCGCCCACGGTCAGGGTGGCGTAGCTGGTGGTCAGCGTGCGATTGCCACCCAGGGTCACGGCCCCGGTGCCGAGGTTGAGGCTTTGTGTGCCGTGGAAGGTGAAATCTCCGTTCCAGGCTTGCGCGTTGTTGTTAGTGTTAGTGAGGGGGCCGGCGGTGGTGTTGTCCAGCGTGCCGCCGGTGATCGTGAGGAGGCCTGTGCCGAGGGCATGGGCGTTATTGATGTCAAGCGTCCCGGCATTGAGAATCGTGCCGCCGTCATAGGTGTTCGCTCCGGCCAGTGCCAGCGAGCCATTCCCGGCCTTGGTCAGGCTGAAGGTGGCACCGCTAATGATCCCGCCCACGGTCAGGGTGTTGTAGCTGGTGGTGAGCGTGCGGTTAGCTCCAAGAGTCACCGCCCCCGTGCCGAGATCCAAACTTTTTGTGCCGTGAAAAATAAAGTCGCCGTTCCAGGATTGCACATTGTTATTGGTATTCGTGACGGTGGCGGCGGTGTCGTTGTCAATTTCACCACCGTTGATCGTGAAAGTGCCCGTGCCGAGGGATTTGGCGTTGTTGATGTTAATCGTTCCGGCGTTAAGAATCGTGCCGCCGCCATAGGTGTTTGCCCCGGACAGTGACAACTCTCCGGCCCCGGCTTTGGTTAGGCTATAAGTCGCGCCACTAATGACCCCGCCCACGTTTAGGATATTGTAACTCTGGGTGATGCTTACCGAGCGGTTGCCACCGAGAGTCACGGCGCCGGTGCCGAGATCCAGGTTGTTCTGACCGGCAAAGGCAAAATCGCCGTTCCAGATTTGCGCGTTGTTGTTGGAGTTTATGAGCGAGCCGCTCACGGAGTGGGCGAGCGTCCCGCCGTTGATGGTGAGGGCACCCGTGCCGAGGGCCTGGGCGCTGTTGATATCCAGCGTGCCATCGTTGAGAAGCATGCCGCCGCTGTAGGTGTTGGTGCCGGAGAGGTTGACGGTGCCCGTGCCATTTTTGGTAAGACCATATCCCCCAGTGATATTGCTGGTGATTTTCAGCGTGCCGGCATCGGAATCCAGCAAGGAAGCCGCCGTCAGCGTGATCGCACCACTGTAAGTGTCGGTGCCGCTCACATTGCATAACTCGCCGCCATTGAGGGTGAGTGCTTCGCCGGTCACGGTGATGCTGCCGGAAAGCTCGAGTTCGCCACCCGCATTGACCGTGGTGCCGCTCGCCGTGGTCCCCAGCGCGCTGGCGTTGGTGATTTTGAGAATGCCATTGTTGATAATGGTCGTGCCGGTGTAGCTGTTGGCATGGCTCAGAATCTGCGTGCTGGCACCATCCTTGGTGAGCCCACCACCGGTGCTGCCGATAGCACCCGCAAAGGTGGTGATGCTGTCGACCGTGGTGTCGAGCGTCAGTGTGTTCGCACCGAGGGTCACCACCGAGGAGGTCAACGCGCCGCTGAGCGACGCGATGGATTGGTCAGCGCCGAGGACCAGGGTCGAAGTCCCGCTGCCGTCAAAGGTGATCGCCGTGCGGCCATTGGCCGTCGGCAGGGCGTTGGTGACATTCGCGTTGAGAGTGGCGCCGTTGCGGATATAGGTAGGGCCGTAGTAGGTGTTGGCGCTGGCTAGTGTGGTGGTGCCGCCGTCGATGATCAGGTCGGAGTTGGCGGTTCCGGTGCTGCCGGTGATCGCACCCGTGACCGTGATGCCATAGCTGCCGCCTTTAAGGGTGAGGACAGTGCCGGTTTTGGCCAGCGTGCCGGACAAGGTCAGCAGCCCGGTGCCGGCGTTTTGAATTGTGTCGGCGCCATTGCCCAGCGCGTTGATACCTTTGGCCAGCGTGCCGACTGCGCCGGTGTAAACCAGCGTGCCCGACGAGTTGGACGCAACTCCAAGATCCACGGCAGCGTTCTTGCCGAGCGCCTGGTCGGCGGTCGGTGTGGAGCTCACTGCGCTGAACGAAAGCGCGCCATTACCAACCACTGTCTTGCCGGTGAAGGTGTTAGCGCCGGGGAGAGTGAGCGTGCCCGCATCATCCTTGGTCAACGTGCCGGTGCTTGTGGCGATAGGGTCAGCCACGCTGATGTTTCCCGCACCGCCAAATGTTAGGTTATAGGTGCCGGTGATGGCATTGCCGGAAGCGACGTCCAGCGTCAACGTGCCCGCGTCCGAGTTGATGCGGGCGGCGCTGCCAAGCGTGACCAGTGCCTGCCAGACGTTGTTGCCGCTGATGTTGCGTAGGGCTCCGTCATTGTTGATCCCGCCGCCGTTGAGCGTGAGCTTTTCCGTCGTTATCGTGATATCTGTAAGATTTTTTTCAACCTGCAAAGCCGCTCCAGTAGTCACCGTGGTGCCGGCATAGCTAGAGCTAGGGTTACCAAGCGCCTGCGCGTCTCGAATCTTGATTACCCCCGCGCTGACTGTGGTCAGACCAGAATAGTTATTGACGCCGTTGAGGGTGAGTGTGCCTGTGCCATCCTTGGTCAGGGTGCTGGTGCTGGTGGCAGTATATGCGCTGTTGATCGTCGTGTTTCCCGCGCCGCCCACCGTGAGATCAATGCCGCTCCCGCCGATCGACGAAGCTGTAAGGGTGAGCGTGCCAGCGTCGGAGTTGATGCGAGGCTGGAAGCTGCTCGATAGCGTTAGAGTTCCGCCATAGGTGTTAGTTCCACTGATGTTGCGCAGGGCTCCATCGTTGTTGATCCCCGCGCCGTTGAGTGCGAGGGCTTCCGCGTTCACCGTGATGCTTCCCTCAAGCTGCAAGGCCGCACCAGAGGTAACTGTGGTGCCTGCTGCGACCGTGCCAAGCGCCGTGTTGTTTTGGATATTCAGTGCGCCTGTCGTGATCGTTGTTGTGCCGGTGTAGGTGTTATCGCCGGTAAGAATGGTCACTCCGCCCGTAGCAGAGGTCTTGGTCAAGGCAACAGCCCCACCCAGGATTGCCGAGATATTGCCCGTGCCGTTCAGGGTATAACCTGTGCCCGCCAAGACTCCCGAGGTTCCGATGATCGAACCGGATGTTAGAGTCACCGCGCCGACGCTGTCGCTGAAAGTTTTGATGTCAAGCGTGCCGCCGTTGACTGTGATAGCACCGTTGCTCAAGGCGTTAGTTATTCCATAAGCCAAGGTGCCCGCGCTGACTGTGGTGGTCCCTGTGTAGGAATTGGTATTCGCGAGGGCCAAGGTGCCGCTGCCAGTCTTGGTGAGGCCGCCGCCGACCTGGTTCAAGACTTGGCTGACAGTGAAAGTGTTGGCGGCATCATTGATGTCCAGACTAACAGTTTGACCGCTGGTAAAGGTGGGCGTGTGGGTGCCAAAACTGGTCATGGCTGTTCCGGTGACCTGCAAGGTGCCGCCACTGAAGACCAACGAGTTCGCATACCCGAGGTTTGCGTCCGCTGCGACACTCAAGGTGCCGGAGGTGAGCGTGGTCGCTCCGGTGTAGGCGTTGGTGCCCGAGAGGATGGTCGTGGTATCAGCGATGGTCTTGGTGAGGGTGGCTGCATTGCTGCCAAGATTCGCGCTGATCGTGCCGGTGCCGGTCAGGGAGTAGGAGGCCCCGGTCAAGGTTCTCGTGCCGGAGATCGTTCCGCTGGACAGGATGATCGCCCCGACGGTGTCGCTGTTAGCCACATCGAGTGTGCCGCCACTCACCGTGACCGACGCACTGTTTGCAATTGTGTTGGAAGCATGGCCGAGGCTCAGAGTGCCCTCTGAAACGGTTGTGAGTCCGGTGTAGGTGTTTGTGTTGGTGAGGCTCAGAGCACCGGCCCCGGTCTTGGTGAGACCGCCGGTATTGGACAGCACGCCGCTCAATTTGCCGTCAATGGCTGCGGCTCCGTCATCCACTTGGACCGTGCGCGTCGCCGTGCCCAAGTCCAGTGAGTTTTGCAGATCCACCGTGTGGGTGGCCGTGGAGGCTCCGAGAATCAAGGTCTTGGCATTGAAGCCGGTGTCGACCGTTGCCCAAGTGATGGATGCCGATGCACCTCCGAGGTTCACCGTGCGGTCGGCCCCGTAGGCAGCCCAGCCACCGGCACCGGTGAAATTGACGCCTGTCACCGTGCCTGCAGCCGCCAGACTGCGGGTGAAGTTTCCATTGCCAAGGCCGATGACACCACCGTTGAAGGTCAAGGCACTTGAACCGCCAGTGCTTGCGATGCCGCCGGACAGGGCGGTCGCGTGGTCGAGTTGCAACACCCCCGCGCTCACTGTTGTGATCCCCGTGTAGGTATTTGAGTTGGAGAGAATCAACCTGCCAGTGCCAGTGGCCTTGGTCAGGGCACCACTGCCACTCAAAACTCCCGCAAGTGTCTGATCGGCGCTGGAATAATACTGCAGGGTGCCGTTGTTCGTGATGTTCGCGGCATAATTGCCACTGCCAAGTGAGCCGGCAATGCTGATGCTATTGACGATACCATCGCTGATGCGCAACACTGATCCGGTACTGATGGTGGTGGCACCCGTATAGGTGTTCACGCCAGAGAGAGTGAGCATGGAGGTGGTGGAGGCTTGTGTCACCGCGACCTGCCCGCTACCGTCGCCGATCACACCACTTATCGTCACGCCTGCGGCTCCCGCGCCTTTATTGGTGATCGTCTTCACGCCTGCGGAGTTGGCGCTAACGCCCCCCTCGATTGTCAGCAGCCCACCATTATTGATGGAATTGCTGATATCCAGGCTGCTATTTAACAGAATAGGGGCCGAAATTTTATCGCCTGCGCTTGTCGCAGAGTCAGTATATGCTTGTTTTTTGTTAATTTGGGCGACACCGGCTATGCCGGCATTGTTGTTGTCGAGAATCAACGAAAGACCAGCGTCCGCCGCCAAAGTATAGCCATAGTATCCGTTGTAGAAATCATCCTTATCACCAATGTCGAGAATTCCCACCGTTTTGGAGGTGGTATTGATCGTGATGATTCTCGCGAGACTAATGTCATACGTCAAAGAAGCCGTGACACGTGCTCCGTCTGGCACAACTGAGCCGTTCCAATTGGAGGCAGTGCTCCAGTTGCCACCGTTGTTAACATTCCAATCCACCGCGCCGGCGTGACCGGAGCAGCAGGCGATGAGGGCGAGGGTCAGGGCGCTGACGGGGAAGGCACTGCGGATGAAGGGATTTTGGGGTTTGGTTTTCATGGTGCAGGATGTCTCAAGCTTGGTTTGGAAGCGTCGGGGGCTGGCGATGGCGGTAAAAACAGCGGTGGACGAGTCACCGTGAGGGGGGGGCTTTGGTTGGCCCCTTTTGGCGGCGGCAGGAACTAGCCGCAGGAAGTCTGCAACAAGCAAGCGAAGAATGCAAAAAATGCAGAAAAAATCCGCGCGTGCCATGCAAAACATGCAATCGCCCTCCGCCAAATGATTAGCAACCCGGTAATAAGGGGTCTCGCGCCTCCGCCAAATGATTAGGAACCCCGTGCAACATCGCCTACCCAAAACACCACTTGGTGGGAGCTGTGCGAGAATTACCTGAGCGAGGTGCTCGGCAGGTCGATGGCGGGCTTGCCGGGGTCAATTGACCGGTTCATCCGGCTTTCAAATCGCCGCCCGCACCAAGGGACGGGCACGGCTTCACGCCCGTCCTTATTTCGCACGGGCCTTGACGAAATTGATGTCGGCACGGACCTGCGGCACGCTGTCTAGCCAGTCATTCTCATGTTCGATAGAGATGTGGCCATTGAACTTCTGCCGCTTGAGTTCTTCGAGGCAGGCCGCAACATTCACCACGCCTTTGCCGGCCACCACCACGGCGGCCTCCCCGGTTGCGGCCTTGTCCTTGAGGTGAACGCTGATGATGCGGCCGTCGAGGATGCGCAGGCATTCGATGGGCTTGAGGTTGGAGGTGCACCAGTGACCAAGGTCTGCACAGGCAAGGAAAAGTGCCGAGAACAGGACTCGAACCTGCAAGGGTTACCCCACTTGATCCTAAATCAAGCGCGTCTACCAATTTCGCCATCCCGGCATGTTCAGGGCTGCGCCCTTCAAATACCTCATCCTCAATGGGCTGGGCAAGCAATAATCGAACAAGTTGACGCCGGGGCCAGCGTCATGGACGAAGCTGGTGACAAAATGGTGACAAACTACACGGGGACCCCTAACATCAATGCCCGCAAGGGCGGAAAAGACGGAGGCACCTGTGCCAGGGTTAAATTCGGGTCGGCCACGGTGCCCATTTACCGCTCGCAATCCAAGGGAAGGACCCGCTATTTCGTGTGCTACCACCGCGACGGCCAACGATTGCGCCAAACATTCGCGGATCTGGCCGCCGCCAAAAAGGAGGCGCAACTCGTGGCGCAGCGAATCCAAGCCGGGATGCAGCACGTGACCGACCTCAAGCCGCACGAGCGCGACAACTACGCCAGGGCGGTCGAGTTGCTGGGCAGCCTCAATATCCCGCTGGTCGCCGCCGTGGAGGATTACGTGCAGGCCCGCAAGCTGGCGGAAAGCGAATCGCTCACGGCCATGGCGACCGCTTACCGCAAGTTCTTCAAACCGCTCACGCGGCGGGTCACGGTGCCAGAACTGGTGGTCGAGTTGTTAGCCGCCCGCAAGCAGGACGGGGCGAGCAAGACCTACGTCGGGCAACTCAAGACGATCCTGACCCGGTTCGCGGAGGCGTTTCCCGGCGAGATCCTCGGCATCACATCCTCGGACCTCGACGCCTGGTTAAGAGGATTCAAGCTGTCGGCCGGTTCGCGCAATGCCATGCTGGCCTGCGTGAAAGTCCTCTTCTCCTAGAATGCTGGAGGAACGCATTGCCGACCGCAGCCTGATCCGACTAATCCGCAAATGGCTTAACGCCGGAGTGATGGATGAATTGAAGCATTGGTCGCCTTCTGATGAAGGCACCCCGC
>JBAXOF010000072.1:0-14623 GCA_037133375.1 Verrucomicrobiota bacterium
TCGTGGATGACGTCGTCAATGAGACCGAGCTGTTTGAGATCGGGGGCGACGAGTTTCATGGCCTCGGCGGCTTCTGGGGCGTGTTTACGGTGTTTCCAGAGGATGGCGGCGCAGCCTTCCGGGCTGATGACCGAGTAATAGGCATTTTCCATCATGATGACGCGGTCGGCCACGCCGATGCCGAGGGCACCACCCGATCCGCCTTCACCCAGCACCACTGCAATGGTGGGAATCCGCAATAACATCATTTCGCGCAGGTTGTAGGCGATGGCCTCGGCGATGTTGCGTTCCTCGGCACCAATGCCGGGAAAGGCCCCGGGAGTATCGATGAGGGTGATGACGGGGAGAGCGAATTTTTCCGCGAGCTTCATCAGGCGGAGGGCTTTGCGATAGCCCTCGGGGTGGGCGCTACCAAAGTTGCGACGGAGGTTTTCCTTGGTATTGCGGCCTTTTTGGTGACCCACGATGACGACGCGCCGGCCACCGATGCGGGCGAAGCCGCCGGGCATGGCGTGGTCGTCGCCGATGTGACGGTCCCCGTGGAGTTCGTAGAAATCAGTGAAGGCATTGGCGACGTAGTCCAACATGAAGGGACGGTCGGCGTGGCGGGCAATCTGCACGCGCTGCCATGGGTTCAAGTCTTTGTAGATGGAGAGGCGGGTGTCCTCGAGCATGTTCTCCACGGCGGCAGCTTCCGCGGACATATCGATATTCTGCGAGGCGGCCCTGGCCCGAAGTTTTTCCAACTCGCGTTCGAGTTCTATGATGGGTTTTTCGAATTCGAGGGGTTGCATGGGGGGGGAGGTTGCAGTTTTTGCTTCGGAGATTCAAGGAGCAATCACGGCGGAACAGCGGACGGGTGCCAGCATATGCGGCACCCGATCAATCCGCAAGTAGCGGCGATCAGCGGGCGGAGTTGCGGATTTCCACGGCATTGCCGACACGGGTGAGCAGGAAGAGTTCCTCAATATCCGCCGCACTGAGAAAAATGCCGCGGGCTCCGGTGTCGTCCGCCGCATAGGCGCGAATTTGCAGCGGCAGCTTGGCAAGCTGGATGGCTTTCCCGCCGGGTGCCACCCCCTTGGCGTCCGGTTTGGCATCGGCCTTCGGATCGGCTTTGGTTGCGGGCTTCGCGCTGGCCTTGGCGTTTGCCTTGGTGCCTGATTTGGCTTTCGGGGTGGTCTCCGGCTTCGGGCGGCGGCCATCGATTTGGCCGGATTTCGAGTTGATGGTGGTGCGCAGGTTGGCGAGTTTGCCGGCGGCATTGAGATGAACAATCGGGAATTCGCAGATGAAACGTGCGCCATCCCAGAGGGAGAGGGACTTTTTTTGGGGTTCAATGAGGAGGCTGAACTCCAGCGGCATGACCATCAATTCCTCGCCAGGTTGGAGGTTTTTCAGTTCCTGCATGCCATTGAGGTTGATGATCAAATCCAGCGTGGTCTTGTGTTGGGCGGCGATGCTCAGATAGGAATCACCGCGCTTGACGAGGTGGGTTTGCTTTCCCGCCCCTGCCGCGGCGGAGAAAATCTCATCCAGATTCATCTCGCCAACGATGTGGCGGGCGATCGGCGCGGAGGATGAGGTGGGAAACACATTGACAATGGTGGTGAGCTTTTCGCGGGCTGCCGGAAGCTGGCCTAGCGCAATAAGTTCATGCGCCTTTTGAAACGCTTTCTCGCCCGGATCAATGTCCGGCATCTCCGCCGCATCCACCATTTTTGCGAAATCCACATCGGGAGCCCCCCCGGTGATCCCGCTTGGATGGGGAATGATTTTCTCAAAAACCCCACCGCGCGGACGCACCGCAACATGGTAGGCCAACATCCCGGTGAAAGCAATTGCCCCAAGCACCGCGGCGGCGGCAAGCAGCTTGAGAAAGGTCCAGGCACTCATGACAGGCGCAAGGCTCAGAGGAGGCCCCGCCGCTTGAAATCAAAGGCGTTGATCTCATGGGAGCGCATAATCATCTCAAAGGAGAATTTCAGGATGGACACCTCCCAGGCATCATCGACCCCTTCGATCACGGCGCGCGATGGATTGCCGCTGCGGCGGATATCGTCCAACACCCGCTCCCGCACCGCATCCAGCGAATCATGCACGATCTCCTCATGCACCTCACCACGGCGGAATTGAAAGCCGTATTGCAGGAACGCCAGGTTCTTGCCCTCGGACCGGAATTTCTCTATCAGCGCGTCCAGCCGCGCGTGAGCCGATGCATCGAACCCCTCGAGCTCGATTTCACGATAGGGCTGCGGCCGCAGGATGCGCGGTCGCATCGCCTCGACTTCACCCGTGCGAATGCGCACCTGGCCGACCTGGTCCATCAATTCGCTGATGATCTGGAATTCAAAGCGGGTCTCACCAAATGTCTCTATCCGGCGGTCCGGCTCGCGCAGCACGCGGGTCGTTTCAAGGGCGTATTGGATGTCGTCTGCAGTGTGCATGGTCAGTCCAATGTCCGTCAGCTTTGGCGGATTGCAAAGAAAAGGGCGGACGCCACCGGGGAGTCCGCCCTTTAAAAAAGCAAAACGCCGGATGGAATCAGCCTTGTTGGCTGTTGATGTAGGTAATGACATCGCCCACCGATTGAAGCTTCTCTGCTTCTTCATCGGGCACTTCGATGTCGAATTCTTCTTCAAAAGCCATCACCAGCTCCACGGTGTCGAGCGAGTCGGCACCGAGATCTTCGACGAATTTTGCTTCTGTGGTCACTTGGTCGGCACTGACGCCGAGCTGGTCGACGATGATGTCCTTCACGCGGGCTTCGATACTTTTATCAGACATAGTCTACTGTGGTTGTTAAGGTTGGCGTCGGGGGTGGATTAACGTGTCAGACTAGGGCTTGGCAACACCTAAAAACGCCTAGAGGCCGAAAAACTTCAAAGAAGCGGCAAATCAGCCGGATTTCGGCTCGGAAGCGACGTCCGCAGGGGCCGGCGCGGCGTATTCGATCACCTCGCCGGAAAAGTGCGCACGGATCAACTGCATGAGCTTTTCCGCGGGTTCGCCGTCGTCTGGCTTAAAGCCGCCGTAGGTCAGGCCATCAATACGGAGGCGTCCAGTGCCGGCGGCCCCCTCGAAGTTGATAAAGGCGAGGCCCTTGGTGTCCCACTTGCGCAGGTCGAGGACTTGCAGGTCGGCATAGGGCACCCGCCGCCCTAACTGGTCGGTGATTGCCACCGCATCCGCAGAAATTGTGCGGCGCAAGGTGCGCACGAGGAAAAGCGCCGCCGTCAGGGCAAGTGCGGAGCAACTGCAGAAAACCACCCATTGTTCCTTGATTTTGCGGGCATCGTAGGGTTCCGCCGGGGCGACATCGTCTATGCCGCGGGTCTTGGTGTAATCGCGCCAAAGGTCATTCGACTGCAAGGGTTTCATTTTTGCGTAATCGTGGAGGATTGCGGGCCATGGCACGGTCTTGGCCATGCCCGCAGGCAACACCGAGCGGTCTGGCGGAAGATCCACCCGCTGCCGACTGGCGTAATCCTTCCATGCCTCCGGGGTCAGGGTGCCGCCCTTATTCATTTCGGAGAACTCGGCATTGGCCTTTTGAAACGCCATGTGCAGATAGTAAACCTCGTTTTTCTGGCGATAGCCAGTGGTGCCGTCCCGATAGAAAAGCACCGCGAACACACCGAACATCAGCAACATCACCACGGCGCGAAAGATAAACCAGCGAGTGGGCTTGCAAATAATCGTGGCGGGAAGACTCATCGTTGTTGCAGAGGAAATACCCTACGCGCACGGGTCTGGCAAGCCACAAGCGGCCCTCGGAAAAAATTTCCTGCGCTTTCTTGTGCATTCTCGCTTGCAGCTGGTCCGCTCCTTGGTTACGGAGAGGCCGTTATGCCAATTGCCACCCCTGCACAATACCGCGCCATGTTGGACGCCGCCCAAAAAGGCGGCTATGCCTATCCGGCAGTCAACGTCACCTCCATCATCACCATCAACGGGGCACTCCGCGCCTTTGCCGAGTCCAAATCCGACGGCATCATCCAGGTTTCCACCGGCGGCGGCAAGTTTGCCTCCGGTTCCAGCGTGGGCGATGAAGCCTTTGGTGCCATCGTGTTAGCCGAAGCCGCCCACCTGCTGGCGGAAAAATACAACGTGCTCGTCGCGCTCCACACCGACCACTGCCAACCGGGCAAGGTCGAGACGTTCCTGCGACCGCTGCTCGACGCCTCGCGCAAGCGCATCGCCTCGGGCAAAGGCCCGTTGTTCCAAAGCCACATGTTGGATGCCTCCGAACTGCCGCTGGCGGAGAACATGGAACTTTCCAAAAAACTCCTCAAGGAATGTGCCGAACTGGACATCATTCTCGAAGTTGAAGCTGGCGTCGTCGGTGGCGAGGAGGACGGCCACGACACCTCCGGCACCCCTGCCGACAAGCTCTACACCACCACGGAGGACATGCTCACCGTGTATGAAACCCTGCAACCGCTGGGCCGTTTCCTGTTTGCCGCCACCTTCGGCAACGTCCACGGCGCCTACAAGCCCGGCGCGGTCAAGCTCATGCCCACCATCCTCCGCGATGGCCAAAAGGCGGTGATCGACAAACACGGCGCTGCCGCTGAAATGGACCTCGTCTTCCACGGCGGCTCTGGCTCCGAACTCGCCGATATTCGTGAAACCCTCGATTATGGCGTGGTCAAAATGAATATCGACACCGATACCCAATACGCCTTCACCCGCCCCATTGTCACCCACATCTGTCAAAATATCGAAGGGGTGCTCAAAATTGATGGCGAAGTCGGCGACAAGAAAGCTTACGATCCCCGTGGCTATCTGAAGAAAGCCGAAATCGGCCTCGCCAACCGCCTCAAGGTCGCTTGCGATGACCTGCGCTCCACCGGTCGCAGCATCGCCGGCACGGTCTGATCTCAATGCATCACCGGCGGCCTTGGCACCATGCCAAGACCGCCTTTTTTTACTACGACTCATACCACCTTCAAGAAATAATGCGGCTGAAAGTGTTTCGGGGGAATTGAACCACTGATTGCACGGATTCCACAGATTGAAGAAGATTCACTGAAAAATCAGTAAAATCAGTGCACTCAGTGGTTCCCATCACCTTGGATAAGGCAGCATGAGCGATAACGGAGACAGACCCAAGCGCCGCCCGCGTTACAGCGGCAGGAACCCGCGGAATTTCGAGCAAAAATACAAGGAGCTCGACCCTGGGCGTTATCCGGACACCGTGGCCAAGGTGAGAGCCTCAGGCAAAACTCCGGCCGGATCGCATCTGCCGATTTTGATGGACGAATGTCTCGCGGCACTGGCTTTGCGGGAGGGGGATATCGGCATCGATGCCACGCTGGGTTACGGCGGGCATGCGACAAGGATTTTGGAAAAGATCAAAGCCTCCGGAAAGTTGCTAGGTCTGGATGTGGATCCGCTGGAACTGCCGAAGACAGCGGCCCGCCTGCGGGCGCTGGGGCATGCGGAAAATGCCTTTGAGGCGCTGCGCTCCAACTATGCCGGCATCGCCAAGGTCCTGGCCGCGCGCGACATCAGTGGCGTGGATTTTGTGTTGGCGGACCTCGGCTGCTCGTCGATGCAATTGGATGATCCGTTGCGCGGCTTCAGTTTTAAGGCGGCCGGTCCGCTCGACATGCGGATGAACCCGACCCGCGGCCTAAGCGCCGCCGAGTGGTTGGCCAAAGTCCCCGCCGATAAGTTGGAGGTCGCTCTGCACGAGCATGCCGATGAGCCGCGGGCGGCGGACTTGGCGGCGGCG
The DNA here is from genome assembly GCA_037133375.1 of Verrucomicrobiota bacterium. GTDB lineage: Bacteria > Verrucomicrobiota > Verrucomicrobiia > Verrucomicrobiales > Akkermansiaceae > Luteolibacter. The sequence goes on from JBAXOF010000072.1 coordinate 5,741, forward strand.
CTGGCCGGTCGCGGGTTTTCTAACACTCAGGCGCTGGCTGCGGCAGTGCGGGAGTCGCTCAGAGGATTGGACGGGGAGTTGGTGGAGCTCACGGTGCGGCGGGTGTTTCAGGCTGTTAGAATTGCGGTCAATGAGGAGTTCACCGCGTTGGACGCCTTGTTGCGGGGGTTGCCGGCTTGTTTGAAGTCCGGCGGGCGGGCGGTCATTCTAACATTCCATTCGGGCGAGGACCGGCGGGTGAAGAAGGCCTTCCAAGCCGGTCTGCGCGATGGGGAATATGCCAGCATCAGTGATGGGGTCATCACCGCCGGGGCGGAAGAACGCAGGCTCAATCCGCGCAGCAGCTCCGCCAAGCTGCGCTGGGCCGTCAAAGCCTGACAATCCTGGACTGTCGGTTCTGGCCGCGTTATTGAGGCGCAGTTTGTGAGGCTGGATGCCGAGGCGCGCGTCATTCAGAAGGATCGCAACCAAGCAGAGCAGGGCCAGCAGGAGGGAGATCTTGACAACCTTTTCATGCACACTTACACATTTCCCCGCGCCCCTCATGCATAGCTTATTCCGGTCACTGCGTGGCCGGAATTTTGGGTCCGCCTCAAAGCTCCACTCGGTGCGCCATTCGGTCGCCCCTCATTATTACCCCATGAAAACTCAAGCTCTACGCAACCTGCTCTGGCAGCCGTTCGCGCCGAGCGCGTCACGCCTTCGCCATTTGCGGGATCACGCGACGGAGCCGTTGAGGGTTGCTCACATAGGACCTACGGGTTTTAAGGGCGGAGTGGCCGCGGTGATTGAGAAATCCTGCGAGTGGCTACACAAGGAAGGGCAGGAGGTGTTTCTCGTTGGGAACGGCGGGCCGGTGGCGGAACGTATTGCCACACTTGGCGTCAAGACTCTTGACGTTGGTCGCTGGCCTTGCCGGCCCTCTGACACTGTCCGTCTTGCCTGGAAGCTGGCAAAAGTCTACAAGAGCTTCAGACCAGACATTGTGCACGTTCATGGCCGCTCGCCGGCCATTGCCTCCCGGCTTGCAGGGCGCACCCCGGATTTTTTCACGATGCACAACAGCATGCTCACTGAGCGCGCCGGGCTTCTCGATCATGGCTGGATTCGCAACGCATTTTCGGTTTTTGGGAAGCAGGTCATCGTGCTCAATCGGCGCGCGATCCGCTACCTTAACACACAGTTTGGGATCGATGAGGGCGACATGATTCTTGTGGCCAATGGGGTCGATTGTGATGAGTTTCACGCCCCGTCTCCCAGCGAGCGGCGAGCCGCCCGCGCGCAGTTTGGCATGGGCGACGGGGAAACCATGGCTTTGTTCGTGGGTCGACTGCATCCGCAGAAACAGCCAGCACACTTGGTTGGGCTGGCCCGGGAGATTAGGAGACAGAAACTTAGTGGCATCCGCATCATGGTCGTTGGGGAAGGCGAGTTGTTTGACCCGCTCAGTGAAATGATTGCCGCAGACAACCTAAATGACATATGTGTTTTGAAGGGTTGGATGGATCCAAAGACGGCTTATCACGCGGCGGACCTCTTGCTCATGCCTAGCCTTTACGAGGGGAGCAGCGTGGTTGCATCTGAATCCCTTGCCTGTGGGCTTCCCGTGCTGATGACCCCGACCGGTAATTACGAGGATATCATCCTTGAAGGATTCAATGGATTTGTCACCCGATCCTGTTCGGAAGGACATTTCGTGTGCAAAGCGGTCGAAATCCTGGCTGCTCCGGGCCAGATCAGCTGCATGAGGGGCCAGACCCGGGAGTGGGCCTCCACCCACCTGTCGCTTAAGTTCTTGATCCGTCGCACGCTTGGGTTTTACCGGGAATCGCTTGGAATTCAGGCCCCGACCGAGTCTGGTGTTTAACCCCGTTCCCCCCCCGCCCCCGTACCGAGACCTACCACCATGGCTGAATGGCAGCGAAGATTCTGGAACACAGTCGTTAGCGGATACGTGTCCTTGGTTGTGCGGATCCTGACCGGGCTCCTGACATTCCGGCTGATGTTCAGCTCCTTGAGTGGCGAGCAGTTCGGATTCTGGGCACTGCTATGGTCCCTCTTTGGGTATGGCATCCTGTTGGATTTTGGATTTGGATTCACCGCTCAAAAGGGGGTTGCGGAGAAAATCGCCACTGGCAAGCTTGATGAACTGAGCCCGCTGCTGGCGACGATGTTCTGGACGTATGTCGGGATGGCATTGGTCTCGGCAGTCGTGTTCATCGTCATCCGAGAACCCTTCTTGGCCATGATCGGACATAACCTAGGGGCTGATCCCGAGTTTGTCAGAACCTACATCATTTTTTTTCTTGGGCTAGCGGTGATGTTTCCGCTGGGGTTGTTTCCGGAGGTGGTGTGCGGAATGCAGCGTGCCGACATCACCAACTGGATTTCGGCTATCTGTTCGCTGTTGGGATTTGGTGCGATGTGGTGGGCCTTGCACTGCGGGTGGAGTCTCTCCAAGCTGATGCTCTTGAGCATTGCCACAGGCTCGCTGCCGAACCTCATTGCCGCCGCCTATAGCCTGCGCAATCTTCCTGGCCTGTCGCTGTCGCCGCGCTGGTTCCGCTGGCGCACCATTCGCGCTAAGATGAGTTTTTCGCTGGTGGCCTACCTGATCACTTTCAGCAATATGCTGATGAGCAAGAGCGATCAGTTGGTGATTTCCATGGCCTTGGGTGTCGCCTTCGTGGCGGTCTATCAAGCCGCATTCAAGACCAGTGAGATGCTGGGCATGTTCACCTCCCAGCTGCAACGGATGTTGTCACCCGCCGCCGCTTCATTCCACGCCCTGGGCGACCGGGATGGGCTCCGGCACCTGCTGCTGACCAGTTCACGGCTCATTTTTCTATTGACCACCCCAGCCTATTTTCTGGCGGCGGTGTATCTCCATCAGCTCATCCGGTTGATCACCGGGCTGGACGGAGTGTCCCAGGAAACCTGGCTATCCGGGCAGGCGCTGCTGCTTGCCACATACAGCTCGCAGCTTACTGGAGGGGCTTCCAAGCGGGTGCTGGTCATGACCGGCGGCGAGCGAAAGTTGCTGATGATTTCCTTGGCTGAAGCCGGGCTCAATGTTGTGCTAAGCGTGATCTTGGCCTATCGGTTTGGTGTTGTTGGCGTTGCGCTAGGCACCCTTGTGCCGTCGGTTTTGATGGGCTGGCTGTGGGTTGTTCCCTTGTCGTCCAAGTCGCTCGAAATCGACTGGAAAACTTATCTCCGCCATCACATGAAGGGCACCGTGGCCCCGCTTGCCGGATTTGCAGTTGTGCTCTTGGTGATTGTGGTCGCGGCGCCGGCCGCTTCCGATGCAGGGTTGTTTGGCTTGGCGTGGCGGGGGCTCGCTTGCGTGGCTCCGGTTCTGATTCTTGGGCGGCGGACCGTCTGCCAGGTGGCCGCATAATCACGATTTCGGGTTTGGCGTGCGGAGGCTCTGACAGACAAGCGCCAAGTCCATTTGCCTTTGATGGCTCAGGGGCCGGTGCGTTTGGCGGTGAGGGGCACGTCCATGCCGGCGGGCAGCGGGATCCGGTGCGGCGCGGGTTCACCGGGGATAGTGACGTCCACGGTTTGGGTGGTGGTGGAGCGCAGGGTGGCGGTGATTTCCGTAGGTGACCAATGCAGCGAGCGGACCTCGATGTTGCCGCGGCAACGGGTGCCGGTTACGGTTCCGGTCGGCCACTGCGGCGGCAGCGCCGGCAACAGGTCGATGCGGCCCGGGCTGGAGTCCACAAGCATCCGCAGCACGACGGCGGGCAAGCCGCCGCAAATGTCGGTGTTGAAGATGTTTTTCGGGTCGTGAGTGGATACCATGTTCGGTCCCCAGAATTTGTTAGCCAGCCAATCGACCACCTCATAGGCGCTGCCGGCATCGCGCAGGCTGGCGGCGGCGAGTCCCATTTGGACCAAGCCGAAGGCCATGTCGCCGCCATTTTCGCGGCGGCGCACGGCCATGCGCTTTTCCAAGGCGACACGGAACGCCTGGCGCAGTGAGGGGTCGGCGGCGATCTCGGCGGGCAGACCGGCAAACAACGGATAGAGGTGTGAGACATGGCGGTGGGCATAGCTGTCCTGCAACAGCGGTGTGGTCCACTCCTTGAGCGCACCGTCGTTGTTGATTTGATAGGCCGGCAGTTGTTCCAACATGGTCTGCCAGCGCGGCACGGCGTCGGCATCGGTGCCCAGCGCCTTGCAGGCGGCGATGAGGTTGGTGAGCAATTCACGGACGGCGGCGACGTCCATGGTGGCGTTGATACAGGCGGGGGCCTGGGTGTTGGCCGGTTCATTCTCCGGCGAATAGCTCGGGCTGAAGAGGAGTTTGCCATCGGGGCCGGCAACCAGGAAATCCTCATAGAACAAGGCGGCTTCCTTCATGAAGGGCACGGCCCGTGATTTGAGAAAGGTGCGGTCGCCGGTATAGAGCGCGTAATCGTAATAGAACTGTGCCGCCCATGGCGCGCCGGCGTGCCAGAAAGTCATCGGCCAGGTGCCGTCGAAGTGGATGTCGAGCCCATGGGTGCTGGCGCGCGACGGCAAGTGGATGCCGCGGCAGCCATAGAGGCGGCGCGCGTTTTCGCGGAAGTCGGCCATGCGCGCGTCGAGAAAGCGGAAGTAGGGCTCCAGGCCTTCGGCGAAATTGCCGGATAGGTTGGCAGCCAGTGCGGATTGGGCGTTGCCGTTGAGGGTGAAGTCGCTTGACCAGCGCGGTTCCCAGGTGCCGGTCCAAAGCCCCTGCAGGTTGGGAAAAACCTCACCGCTGCTGGAGATCACCGTGTAGCGGGCGGCCTCAAAAACCTTTTCCAACAAAGCAGGGGTCAGCTTGCCCACGCTAGATTTGGCGATGAGTTGCTCGGACGCGAGTGTTTCATCCGTCCGGCCGCCGAGGTCGAGGCTTACCCGTTTGAACAACGGACCGTGGATCGCGATATGCCTGGCTAACAATTTAGTAAAGTCCGGCTTGATGCCGCCAAGCGCGGTTTGCATCGCGGGCAAATGCGACTTGGCAAAATCGTCTAGCAACTCCACGCGCAGCAACACGACGACCTCGTCGGCACCCGTGACCACGATGGTCTCGCCCTCGGTGGTGGTGGTGCCGCCGGTGGGAATCACCCGTGCCACGACCTCATAACCCTGCGGGCTGCCGGGCCAGGCTTTGCGGAATGAACTCCGATAGGTTAGCCAGGTTTTGTTAGCTGCGATCCCGACGCTGCCAATGCCGTCCTTGAACACCTGCTCCGCATTGGCGCCGCCCTGGCCCTTGGTCGGGCGCGTGGCGAGCTGCAAGCGGCAAGTGACCATGCCCTTGGCGGGGCCGCCGATCGACATCGCAAGCAAGCCGTCGGCCCGCGACGCGAATACCCGCCGGGTGAAGCTGCCGCGGTCATCGGACCAGTTCACGGCGGTGACGCCGGTGGCGAAATCGACCGAGCGTTCGTAGTTCATAACTGATCCGGTGGAGGTCATGGCGACCTTGAGATCGCAAGCTGGGATGAATGGATCGGTCCAGCGTTTGCCGCCATAGCCTTCCTTGTTGGAGGCTTCCACCACCAGATTGGCGGCCTGCCGGTATTTTCCGCTGGCCAGCAAGTGCCGGATCTCCGGCAAGCGCGACGCGGTGTCGGGTGGCGGCATCGGCTGCCACATCGGCAGATAGAGCCGGCCGTGGTTCACAATGATTGTTTCATCTAACGGCGCGCCATACACCATCGCGCCGAGCAGTCCGTTGCCGGTCACCATGGCCTGCTCCCAGGTCTTGGCGGGTTCCCGGCTGATGGCTCCGTGCACGGGAATGGCGGCCTGCGCGGGCAGCGCGGCCATTAATGCTAGATAAACGTGTAAGGCGAGGAGTGGGAGCTTTGGCAGGTGGATCATGATTTAGAGGAGAGTGGAGAATCTCACAAATTCGGACAAAGAGAACCACTGATGTCACTGAAAATATTTTGGAGGACAGCCGTCTCGGCCAATGCGGTTCGCTTAAGCACGAAGAGAAGACATCTTAACCGCAGATAGACGCAGATAGACGCAGATGAAGGGGGCTTTATGAATTTTATCCGTGTTCATACTGTCATCTGCGGTTCAAATTTCTTAAACGAACAGTATTGGCCGGGACGGATGTTTTCCAGCACGGCGACCCTTAAGCTGGCCAAGTCGTCATTTTTCAGGCGTCTTGTGCTCCATGGTGATGGTGTTTTGCTTGGCTACCTCGTTAGGGTCTTCGGTGAACTTGCCGCGGTCATAAGTTAGCAGGCCATTGCATTCTTTTTCCACGTCGGTGATTTGTGTCCACACCAGTCCGCTGACGCCGGGGGTCTTGACCAACGGCCGGTATTTGTCCAGCGATCCCAAAAATTTCGCGTAACCATACTCACCGATGACGCTGGCCCGCTCCTTGGTAGGCGGGATGCATTTGGTGGTGCCGTAGCAATGGGCATCCATGACTTGACCAAGGCCGATGTCGAGCGGATTCCATCCTTGGTAGCCGCCACCCGGCGCGCCGCTCTCCGCATTGATGGCACGCGATTCGTCCTCGGCGGCGATGTCGGTCATCTTGCGCATGAACGCGCGGATATTGTCGTCGAGTTTGTAGCCCTGGGAGTTTTGCAAGCCCATGCCTTCGTTGAAAACGACCCACGAGACGATGCTCGGATGGTTGCCGCGCCCGTCGATCATCGCCCGCAGTTCGGTGCCGAATTGCGCCTGGCGTTGGGCGTTGGATTCCGCGTAGGCGGGTGGCTTGGCGTGGATGCCGTCACCGCTGCAGGGCATGTCCTGCCAGACCAGCACGCCGAGTTTGTCTGCCCAGTAATACCAGCGCTCCGGCTCGACCTTCACGTGCTTGCGGCTCATGTTGAAGCCGAGTTGCTTGATGGCTTCGATGTCGTAGCGCAATGCCGCATCGGTCGGCGCGGTGTAGATGCCGTCCGGCCAGTAGCCTTGGTCCAACACGCCGTTATGCAGGACGAACTCATTGTTCAACAGGATCCGGGTGATGCCATCCTTGTCCGGACCCACCGACACCTTGCGCATGCCGAAGTAGCTTTGCACTTCGTCGTCACCCAGTTTGACCGTTAGATCATAGAGGTGCGGGTTGGCTGGTGACCACAACTTGGCGTCCTTGAGTTGGATGGTGAGGGGTTCGCCGGCGGTGCCCGTAGCGGTGGCCACCACTTTGCCAGCGTCGAGGATTGCGACGCGCACGGCCGCCGCGGGACCCGTCCCGTTAGATTGGACATTGCAAGTGAGGTGGACGGCGGAGGCATCCAGATCGGGAACGATGTGGAGCGATTCGACATGCTGCGCCACCACGGGTTCCAGCCAGACTGTTTGCCAGATGCCGGAACAGGGCGTGTAGTAGATGCCGGCCGGTTTGTCGATCTGCTTGCCGCGGGGATAGCCGCCTTCGAAGGTCGGGTCATAGACGGCGACGACCAATTCGTTAGGGTCTTCTTTCTTCAAAGCGGCCGTCACATCAAACGAGAACCCGTCATAGCCACCGCGGTGGACGCCGAGTTCCTTGCCATTCAGATAGACCGTGGCTTCCCAATCGACGGCGCCGAAGTGCAGCAGGGTGCGGCGCTCTTTCCATTGGGGGGGTGTCTTGAAGCTGCGGCGATACCAGATGCGGGTGTTAGTGTAGGTGCGGTCCGGGAATGAGTTGAGCATCTTGCCGACGCCGGAGAGGGGGGCCTCGATGGGGAAGGGGACCAGGATTTGCCCTTGATAGGCAGTGGGTTGTTTGTCCTCCCTGGCAATCACGCTATAGTCCCACAAGCCGTTGAGGTTGAGCCAATCCTTGCGGACCAGCTGCGGCCGCGGGTATTCGGGCAGCGCCGTGGCGGGTGACACATCTTGCGCCCAGCGCGTCAGGGGAAACGGGCCGGGCACCGGTTTCCAATCCGCGGCAAGTCCGTGACCGGCCAGGCAGATGGTGGCAAATGCAAACGTGAGATGGTTCATGGTGGCGAGTGGTGGCAGCGTGTGGATAGGGGGAGGGGAGCCTACGCGGGCGGGACCCTCGAACTTTCAGCAGCCCAAGTGGGAAGTTTTTTGGTTGAAGTTTTTTGATTTGCCATTTCCCCGGCATTCGCTAACTCTTTGTTCCTGAGCCGCAGAAGCCACCTCCAGCGCCGGCTTATCAACTCCCGCCCTAACCGCCCATGAAGCCCACCGTTTTTCAAGACATCGCCGCTTCCGGCATGCCCCAATTGAAGATTCCCGCCAGGCTCATCCTGCTGCTGCCGCTGGCCATTGTCTTGTTAGTCGGGCTTTTCTCCTCCTACTTCACCGTCAATCCGGAGTCGGTCGCCGTCGTCCAGCGTTTCGGCAAATTCCAATACATTGCCGACCCCGGCCTGCACTTCAAGCTGCCGCTGGGGATTGACTCCGCCACCATCATTCCCATCGGCCGCCAGCTCCAACTTGAGTTCGGCTTTGGCACTCCCAATGCCAGCAATCCCGATCAAGTGGGCACCGAACCGCAACTGGAGCGCGACATGGTGACCGGCGATCTGAATGCGGCCGAGGTGGAATGGATTCTCCAATACAGGATCACGGATCCCAAACAATATCTCTTTCATGTGCGTAATCCCGGTCCAACCCTCCGTGATCTAACTGAAAGCGTGATGTGCGAAATCATCGGTGACCGCACCATCGATGAGGTGCTGACCATCGGCCGGGCCGAAATTGAAAAGAATTGTCTGGAGAAGCTCATCACATTGCTTGAACGCTTCAACATGGGAATTTCGGCCCAGCAACTCCAACTCAACAACGTGCATCCGCCAGGGCCGGTGCAGCGTTCGTTCGATGAAGTCAACCGCGCCCAGCAGGAGCGGGAAACCTTGATCAATGAAGCCAACGGCGAATACAACCGGATCATCCCGAAAGCCA
>JBAXOF010000073.1:0-14567 GCA_037133375.1 Verrucomicrobiota bacterium
GCCAAGGCCAATGAGACTTGATTATGATTAGTTATTTAACGCCCGGCACACTAGCTCCGCGCCTCCGCGTTGCGATGGCTTTGTGATCGTCTGAGACTGGTTCCATTCAGGCCAGATGGTTTTGCGCCTCGCGCAGCACTTCGAGCGTCAGCTTCCCCCCCCGCGCTGTCACCAGCGCGCCTAGGCAGAGTGCTGCCGCGCTCGTAGGCGCATTCGTTAGGATGCGTCTTGGGTGATGGGGCGTCCGTGAGTGGGCGGATGTTGCCCCCCCGCGTTGTCACCAACGCGCCTACGCAGAGAGCGCCGCGCTCGTCGGCGCATTCGTTAGAATGCGTCTTGGGCTGATGGGGCGTCCGTGAGTGGACGGATGTTGCCCCCCCGTCCCGCAGGGCGGGATCACCAACGCGCCTACGAAGAGTGCTGCCGCTCCCGCCACCGTTCCCTCATCAGAAGTGCTTCCCTTTCCGCCTCTTCCCTGTATCATCCGTGGCGGCACATGTCATTCCTGCTAGAAGAACTCCCCTACCTAAGCGCCCGCGTTGCCGAGGTCGATGCGGCTTTGGATAGATTTTTGCCTGCGGCGAAGCAACGCCCGGCGACGCTGCACGGGGCGATGCGCTATTGTGTGTTTGCCGGCGGCAAGCGCTTGCGTCCGGTGCTTTGCCTGGCGGCGGCGGAAGCCTGCGGCGGCCCGCCCGCCAACGCCTTGGCTCCCGCCTGTGCCGTCGAGTTGCTGCACACTTATTCGCTGGTGCATGATGACCTGCCATGTATGGACGACGATGACCTGCGCCGCGGCCGCCCGACCTGTCACAAGGTGTATGGCGAAGGCATGGCCGTGCTCTGCGGCGATGCCCTGCTCACCCATGCGTTTGCGGTGCTGGCCCAAACCCCGGTCACCAAGCGCTACGGCACCCGCGATTTCATTGATGACCTCGCCACCGCCGGCGACAGCACCCACCTCATCGGCGGCCAGGTCATGGACCTCGAAGGCGAAGGCCAAAAACTGAACCGCCGCGATCTCGTCCGCATCCACGAAGCCAAGACCGCCGCTTTGCTCACCACCAGCCTGCGTCTCGGCGCCATGAGCGCCAACGCCACGCCCGCCAAACTTACCGCCCTAACAGAGTTCGGCCATGCCCTCGGCCTGGCTTTCCAAGTCATTGACGACATCCTGGACGTCACCCAAAGCACCGAGGTGTTGGGGAAAACCGCCGGCAAGGATCAGGCCGTCGAGAAAGCCACTTATCCCGCCCTCCTCGGCCTGCCCGCCTCCCGTCGCGAAGCCGCCCGCCTCACCCGCGCCGCCATGGTCGCCCTAAATCCGTTAGGCACCAAGGCCGGGCCCCTCCGGCAAATCGCCGACTACCTGCTCCAGCGGGAGTATTGAAAAGGCCCAAGACTGCAAGACACAAGAAAAGAGGCACCCATGATCAGTGCCGCACTGGGCCGGCAACGGATATTGAAGAATGATCAACAAAGCTAAACCTGTTAGCCAGCAAGCTTCCTGCCCGATCTCCATCGCTTCTCCTGAATCTGGCAAGAGTTTCCAAATGTGGTGTGATTTTCGCGTTGACGCCGCCAGATGTGGATTTAAATTTCTCGCGTTGCTGCTCTGATTGGCTTTTTTTCTATCTCATGCGTTGCGTCCAATGTGGTTCCCTCAACGACAAAGTCCTCGATTCCAGATCATCGAAGGACGGGACATCCATCCGTCGGCGGCGCGAATGCCTGAGTTGCAGCTACCGCTACACCACCTACGAACAAATCGAGCGCACCGAATTGCGCGTGGTCAAGCGCAACGGTGCCCGCGAAGCCTTGAATCGCGAAAAGATCATGAGCGGGCTGGTCAAAGCCTGCGAAAAACGCCCGGTCCCGATGGATCGGCTCGACCGGGCGGTGGAGGAAATTCTAACCGAACTGCACAAGGATCACCTCACCGAAGTGCCGTCCTCGATCATTGGCACCAAGGTGATGGACAAGCTGCATCAAATCGATCCGGTGGCCTACGTCCGGTATGTTTCCGTATATCGCCAGTTCGAGGACGTCAATGAGTTCATTCAAGAAATCCAAGCGTTGTCACGCCGCGCCGCCCGTGACCATCTCCAGCGCCGCTTGTTCAAAGACTGACTCCGTTGCACCTCCCACTGTGTAGCCAAGTCACCGACCTCCCCTGCCCTAACAATCCAATCCCATGATCTCGTTCATCGGCAATCGCCCCGCCCTGCAAATCGGCCGCTACCAAGTGATCGATTACGACACGGCGTGGCTGGATGACGCGTTGCGGCGTGCCGCCCTCGCGGCGGATCAGGCGGATTTCCCGTTCATTGAGGAAATCCGCAGTGGGATTGTCCAATATCTGGAGACCAAATGCCCCTTGCGCTTGCTACAACTCGACGATCTTTATGCCCGCTTGCGCAAGATGTTGGTGAAGATCGGCTGCACGCCGATCGCCGAGAAACTTGAGCCGCTGGCACCGCCGGTGACCCTTTCCTTGGTGCGTGCCGCGCTGGAGGCTGGCAATGGCTTCGAGCTCGCCTTTTACGAATTCTTGCGCGACGCCCTGGTTAACCTGCGCAACGCCGGTGCCGAGGAAATCCGCTTTGTCGGCTTGCGCGAGTGCGTCCTGATCCTGCGTGGCACCCGCCAATGGGACAAGGCATGCGATGCCCTGCAACAGGAAATCCAATCGTCGCTCGCTGTTTGGGACCGGGATCAAGCCGCCGTCCCCCGGCCGCTCCGGCTCTGCCTTGAGGATGAGGTCTGAAGCTAGAGCCCGCCGTTGTCCCGGAACTCCGTGACGATCCATTCGTTGCACATCGAGTTGAGCGGCAGGCCGCAATACTGGCAGTTGAGGTCGAGGGTGTCACCCACGGCGCCGGCGCAGTGCGGGCATTGGTGTTGATAGAGGGCACCTTTGTTAGGCACGGCGGCACCATCCCGTTCGAGCGCCATCACATAACCGATCCGGACTTCCTGCGGATCCAGCGGCGTGATGCTGCAGCCGGGCACCAGCCGCACGCGCTGCATGGTGGCGGTTAGACCAACGCTCAGCCGGTGGCGGTCGGCGACGCGTGAAGCATCCAACAAAACGGCTTCGTTGAGGTAGAGGCGGTTGAAGACGATGTCCTCCCGCGGAATGATGGCAGTGATGGCGGCGAGCGCCTCATCGGACACGAAGCGGCGCACCACGGCCGGATTGCGGGTGGCCAGCGCGGTCATGATCTGCATGAAGGCGTTGCTGGCCTTGTCCTCGATGAGTTGCACCGCGAGGTCCGGTGCCTCGGTCGTCAGCTCGGTCAGCGCTTGCGGCATCTGCGCCGCGATGTCCGCCGCCCAATCGCTGCCGCGACCGAAGTCGCTTTCCTGGGTGATTTCGGCCAGCACCCAGTCGAACTCGCCGCTGTTGACCATCACCTGGCAATACGCGCAACGGCACAGTTCCCCCATGTCCGGCGGCAGCGCCGCGCCGCACGACGGGCAGTTTTGATTTTGATAGATGTCGCCGGTCTGGGGCGTGGCCTGTCGTTTGCGGATGAACGACCAGAATTCGACGAACGAGGCGTCGCCCTCGCTGTTGAGCGAGGAGTCGAGTGCGCAGACAAACGCGTCGTTCATGGCGGCCGCGATGCGGACCTGGAGCACGTCGTATCCGCCATCCCTGGCGGCGGCGACCGGCTCGATGTGGAGGATGCGGACCTTGTCCAACTGGTTGGTTTGCTTGAGCAAGGACATCATGCGGAACTGGGTGGCAAAGCGCTGATAGATGCCGTCGGAGATGAAGGGGCGGACGCCGGCGAGGCTTTGGGCGGACCACGCGGCTTGGATCTTGAGAAAGGCATCGGCGACCTTTTGGCGGAAGGCGTCGGGTTGGAAATCGGGGTTGGCGGCGAGAAAGGCGGCGAGATTGTCGCGGTCTTCATCGGGCAACGGCAGCGGGGGTGGCGGGCCGGCCTTGCCAGTCGACCAGGATTTTTTGGCGCGCAGGCTCATGACAATGATGATGACGACGATCACCAAAAAAAACAGAAAGCAAGGGAAGCCCAGAAAAGAGCTGCCGGAACCAGAGGAACTGTGAGAGGAACTGTGAGAGGAATATCCGCCCCCGCTACTGCTGCTCGAATGGCTGCTGCTACTGTTGCTGCTGCTGTTACCGCCAGCCCCGCCCGCGCGGGCCGCCAGCTTGGTCAAGGCTCCAGTGATGAACCAAAAGCCGGCGATCATCAGGGCAGTAGGACGCAGGCGGGCGGGCGTTCGTTGCATGACGGCCAAATCCATGGGCAACACGGCTCCCATTGGCAAGTTCAAAGGGTGGGGAAACCAGATTCCAATAACAGTCAACCGCAATTGATGAGTGCTCGAACTTCTAAGTTCAATTCCTGCAATGGGAGAAGCCCCCCCTGATTTCAGATTCAATCGAGCCGGACTTTCGGTCCGGGCATCGGGGGTGGGCCCTGCGGCGTGGTTGGCGGCGGCGGTGGCGGTGGCAGTTCGAGTTGGTTGACTTCGATCTCGTTGAGCACGCCGTCATAGCCGGTGCCGCCATCAAGGATCCAACCGCACGGGATGCGCAGGGCATCGGCGGCGTCGCGGGCGCTGAGGTAGGTGGCGTAGGCATCCGGCCGCACATGAAACATCAGGACGGCACCGTTACCTTCAGATGCACGAAAAGTTGGGCACCGGTGGCCAGGGCTCGCGGAATGGAAACTTCCACCTTGTCGATGCCCGCCCCAAAGCCGTCGGTGGTGGTGGTGATGGTGACGCCATTGACGCCGGGGCGCGCCGGGGTCCAGGTTGTTAGGTCGGAGCCATACTCGGCAGTGATGGCGATGCCGGACTGGGTGAGCGAGACGGAAGTGCGGCGGTAGGTAAAGACCAGGTTGCCCGCGCTTGGCATCACGCTGGGCATCAAGCCGAGGGAGTTGGAGTTCGGGCGGGCGGGATTGGGTTCGCCGCCCAGGACAAACTCGAGCAGGTTGGTGATGCCATCAAGATCCGGATCGGCGCTGAAGGCGGCATCCGCGCCAGCGAGTTGTTTGGCCGCGACCCAGGTGTCATAGGCCGTGGCGCTTGGCACAGTGGCTTGGATGGCGACGCCGAGGCGGCCGAAGAGCTTGCCGCCCGCGGCCTTGGTCGCGGGCACGGTGATGACAATCAGGTCGGTGGCGGCATCCGGACTGTTGCCAGCGACATCGACCGTTACACCGTTGATAGTGGAATTCACGGCACCCACCGGGACATTGTTAGAGAGGGGGAAGCCCAGGTCGGTGGACCATTGGAAGGTGAGGAGCGCGGAGCTTGTCGAAAGGGTCTTGCGGTGGAAGGTGAAGAGCATGTCGCCAGCTGTGTTGCGCGAAATTGCCGGCAGCAGGCTGCGCGAGTTGGAGCCCGGGTTGGCGGGGTTGGGTTCGCTGCCAAGCACGAACTCGATGTTGTTAGGGATGCCGTCGTGATCCGGGTCGGCGGTGGCCGCGGCGGCGGCACCGGTGAGATGTTTTGAGGCGATCCATCCGGCGTAGACATCGGTGGCAACGACCGTCAGGGTCGTGCTGGTATCGTCCGGGGCGGCGCTGAGGGTGGTGCCACCCGCATAGCGATAGGTAATGGTATAAGGCGTGGGGCTGCCCGGGATCGAGGCGGTGGGAAAGTCGAGGGTGAACCAGCCCACGCCGCCGTTGATGCTAGTGTTCTGGGTCACGCCATTGATGGTGAGGCTGAGGGGTTCGTCATGCGCCGGATACAGCGCGGCACCGTCACTCAGCGTGCCGGTCAAGGTCACGTAGGCGGTGCCCGCAGCGATGCTCTGGCTCACGGTCAGGCCGCTGAAAATGGCAGGCACCGTGGTGGGCGCAAGGCTGAGCACGCCGGTGGTTGTTAGGAAGGTCCACCTCTTGCCTAGTTCGATCTGGGTCCAAGTGACGCCGTCGCCGTTGGGGGTGAATCCGACCACGCCAAAGGACGGGCCGAATAATTCTGTTAGGGAATCGACCTCCACGAGGGTCCAGGCGCCAATGGTGAGGGCTGCGGTGGCCGTGGTGTCGATGGAAAAATTGCCCTTGAGGATGACCGTGCCTGAACCGGAGAGGCGGTTGTTGACCCCGCTGGAATCGCCGATGACAAACTTGAGCTGTGCGCCAGCGGCGAGGTCGAGCGTGCCGGCATTGACGGTGGTATTGCCGTTGTAGGTGTTAGATCCGGCAAGCGTCTGGGTGGCACTGCCCGTCTTGACCAGGCTGCCGCTGCCGCTGAGCACGCCGCTGTAGGATGCACTGACATTGTTGCCGCCGACGGTCAGAACGATGGCGGCGGGTGATCCGGCATTATTGAGCAAGCTGAGCGGCCCGGAGCCGGCCAAGCCACCCAGCGTGAAGGCATTGCCGGTGATCGCACTATCAAAAGCCACGTTGCCGCCGCTGAGTGTGAGCGTGGCGTATTGGAGCGCGTTCTGATGCTTGAGAGTGAGGGTGCCGGCACTGAGCGTCGCAGCCCCGCTGAGGGGGGTGGCGGTGCCAAGGATAAGGTTGCCAGCACCATCCTTGGTCAGGCCATTGCTGCCGCTGATAGGTGCATTGAGGGTGGCGGTCACTGCGGAATCGACGGTGACGGAATTGCTGCCAAGCGCCCCGGCCAATGTAATGTTAGGATTGGTCCCCGCCGCCAGCACATAACCGTTAGTCAAAAATTCCAGCCCTTGGCTGACCGTGACTGTGCCATTGACGGTGACCGTACCAACGGCGTTGCCGAAAATCAACGCGGCGGTGGTGGATTGTGCGGCCGAACCCTGGGTCCCGGCCGCCGTCGTCCACACCAGCGACGCGGCATCCCAGATGCCGGAGCCACCGCCACCGGCCGCGGGTGCCCAATACCGGTTGCCAGCGGGCAGGGTCGGATAGAGATCCACCAACTGGAAGCCGCTGAGCATGATTTTTGGATTGCGGCCGCCGCCGGTGGCGACGTTGGTGGTGAAACTGATCTCGCCGTTGGCGTCAGCCACGATGTGCTGGAAGAGCACGTAGTTGTTGCCTTGGACAAATCTGGACGAGTTCTTGGTGCCATTGTCAAGCGGCTGATTCGCGCCGTTGCTGGTTGGGTTGCTGGTATAAAATACGCCCTTGCTGCCGTTCTCATTCTGATAGTAGCTGGCGACATACAGGTTGTAAACTTTGCCGCTGGTCAGTCCGGTGAGCTTCTCCACCATGTCGTAGTAATAGATCCCCCCGCCAAATCCCGGATTGTATCCGCCTGCCTGCAGCAGGGTAAGTGTGCCGCCCCAAGCACTCGGATCGCCGGCGCTGATGAGCGTAAGTCCCGTGGTCGTGACCGCGCCATTGGAGTCTAACAAGTTAGACCCGGTGATCTTGTCGCCTGGCCAAGTCACGGATTTTAGCAGCTGATTCCATGTCTTGTTGATATCGAGGATGCCGGCAGGGCCGGCGATGTCACTGCGCACGCCGGTGGCGGCCGAGGTATGGATGTTGACGTTGATGGACACCGACGGCATGTCCCACACCGTCACCGTCACCAGATAGTCCTTGGTGCCGCCAGCCGCAGTGACAAGGTAGTGGACCGGATTGGTGAAATCATAACTTGAACCCGAGGCATGGTCACAGATGGCACCCGTGGCCAAGGTGAATGTGGGGGCCAAATTGCTCTTGTTAGATCCATTCGGCACGGTCCAGTTGATCGTGCCATGGGTGGCGTCGCTGGAAGTGACGGTGGCGCCGGGGCCAAAGCTGAGGATGTCCTTGGTGGGCGGCGCCGCCGCCGCATACACCGTGGAGACCGCCACAGGCGTGAGTTCGCTGCCAAAAACCGCCACCTCATCGAGGCTGCCATTCCAACGGGTGGTTTGGAGCAGCGTGAATGGGGGGTTGTTGATGGACAATCCCAGGGCGGTGCCATCGGACCCGAGGGTCACCGGGCTGGTGTCGGTGGCCAGGGTCACTGCGGTGCCATCATTCGCGGCATCGAGCACTCCGTCCACATACAACGCGGACCCGCTTGGTCCGGCCACCGCCACGACGTGGTGCCACTGGCCGTCGGTCACACTCTTGGTGCCGGTCACACTGCCATCGGGATAGATCCATTTCAGGCGGTTGTTCTGGTCATCGACGCGCAATTGCCACAGGGATCCCTTGGCCACGATGGTCATGTTCTGGCGCATGGCGTCGGCCTTGACCCAGGCCGCCACGCTGAGGGCGGTGGTGAAGTCAAAGCCCATGTCATTGCCGCAATTGATGAGTGCTTTGCCGTTGAAGCGGACTGCGGTGTTAGGCGAGAGCCCGGGCAGCCCCGCAGGACCTGCCGCATTGGTGAAAGTGCCTTCGACGTAGGGACCGTTGGCCAGGGCACCCAAGGATCCGCTGTTGACAGCCGTCGGATAGATAAGGGCGGCTTCGTTGAGGCGCCAATAGCCCACGGGATGGCTGGCCGCCACCAGCGCTTGATAGGTCTGGGCGCGGGTGGGGGAATTCAAGCCGTTATTGGAGTGGGCCAAAAGCGTGGCCCCGCTAAGCGCGGTTGGATAGAAGGCGAATTCGTCGGCTTGCCCGTCGAAACAATTATTGAACGCCGAACTCTCGGTAAGCCACCGCCCGCCCACCGCAGTGTAACCGCTTTGGCCCGTGAGGTAGTTGCTTTTGGAAAACGTGTTGGCGGCCACCCCGTTGACATAGAGCGTGAAGGTGGTCGCGCCATCGTAAACCAACGCCAAATGCTGCCATGCGCCAGTGGTGGCGGTCCCTTGGATGATGTCGGCCGTCGTGCCGGTCCCGGTGTAGAGGCGGGCCTCCCATGAGTTGCCGATTTGATAGATAAGCCACCCGGAGCGGTCGTTGCCAAACGCGCCGCTGGAACAGACGCAGCGGTAGTTGGTATCTGCCACGGTCGGGTAGGCCCAGATCTCCGCAGTGAAGGCGCCGCTGGGATTCAATTGCGCGGAGTAAGGAATGGCCATCGCCTGGCTGGAGGAGGAGGCGAAGGCCACGGCTGTGGCACTGTCCCCGACCAAGGCGCCTTCGACCCCTTTGGCAGGGTTGTTCAGGTAGGCCCCTTGAAGGCCGGCCCCGGAGCCGCTGTTGGCACAAGCTGGATCGGGCACCGTGGCTGCCGTCTCATTCAGGCGCCAATAGCCGGCAGGATGAAGGGCGTTCACCGCGGCGGGGTAATCCGCGGCGGCGGTGCCCATGCCGGCGATGACTGTTAGACAGGCAACGCGCCGCCAGACCGCCGTGGCGGCGCGGGCCAGGAATGGAATGGATTTCATCGCGAGGGTTGGCTGGGTTCAGCGTCACCGCCCCACCCGTGCGTGGGGAGTTGTGGTGGGAAAAACGTGGCGCATCCTCCCGCAGTGTCGATCAATTTTTTCGGTACTATGGCACCGTTACCTTCAGATGCACGAAAAGTTGGGCACCGGTGGCCAGGGCTCGCGGAATGGAAACTTCCACCTTGTCGATGCCCGCCCCAAAGCCGTCGGTGGTGGTGGTGATGGTGACGCCATTGACGCCGGGGCGCGCCGGGGTCCAGGTTGTTAGGTCGGAGCCATACTCGGCAGTGATGGCGATGCCGGACTGGGTGAGCGAGACGGAAGTGCGGCGGTAGGTAAAGACCAGGTTGCCCGCGCTTGGCATCACGCTGGGCATCAAGCCGAGGGAGTTGGAGTTCGGGCGGGCGGGATTGGGTTCGCCGCCCAGGACAAACTCGAGCAGGTTGGTGATGCCATCAAGATCCGGATCGGCGCTGAAGGCGGCATCCGCGCCAGCGAGTTGTTTGGCCGCGACCCAGGTGTCATAGGCCGTGGCGCTTGGCACAGTGGCTTGGATGGCGACGCCGAGGCGGCCGAAGAGCTTGCCGCCCGCGGCCTTGGTCGCGGGCACGGTGATGACAATCAGGTCGGTGGCGGCATCCGGACTGTTGCCAGCGACATCGACCGTTACACCGTTGATAGTGGAATTCACGGCACCCACCGGGACATTGTTAGAGAGGGGGAAGCCCAGGTCGGTGGACCATTGGAAGGTGAGGAGCGCGGAGCTTGTCGAAAGGGTCTTGCGGTGGAAGGTGAAGAGCATGTCGCCAGCTGTGTTGCGCGAAATTGCCGGCAGCAGGCTGCGCGAGTTGGAGCCCGGGTTGGCGGGGTTGGGTTCGCTGCCAAGCACGAACTCGATGTTGTTAGGGATGCCGTCGTGATCCGGGTCGGCGGTGGCCGCGGCGGCGGCACCGGTGAGATGTTTTGAGGCGATCCATCCGGCGTAGACATCGGTGGCAACGACCGTCAGGGTCGTGCTGGTATCGTCCGGGGCGGCGCTGAGGGTGGTGCCACCCGCATAGCGATAGGTAATGGTATAAGGCGTGGGGCTGCCCGGGATCGAGGCGGTGGGAAAGTCGAGGGTGAACCAGCCCACGCCGCCGTTGATGCTGGTGTTCTGGGTCACGCCATTGATGGTGAGGCTGAGGGGTTCGTCATGTGCCGGATACAGCGCACCGTCGTCGCTGCTCAGCGTGCCGGTCAAGGTCACGTAGGCGGTGCCCGCAGCGATGCTCTGGCTCGCGGTCAGGCCGCTGAAAACGGCAGGTGCTGGCGGCGGGTTGACCGCTTGGTCCCCTGCCAACGTGCTTGTGCTGTTAGAAAAATTGCCGCTGGCAGTGAATTCCGCGGTGATCGCATGTGGTGACCCGGCGACCGTGAGGCCGCTGGTACTGACGGCCGCGATGCTATTCGGAGGGCTGCCGGTGGTGACCGTGACCGGCCCATTCAGAGGCGAGCCATCCACCATGAACTGGACCGTGCCGGTGGGAACGTCCGCACCACTGGCCGGGGCAATCGTGGCCGTGAAAGTCACTGGGCCGCCATCGATGGAGGGGCTACCCGAAGTGGTCAGCGTGGTCGTGGTGGCCACCGGGGGTGGCACATAGGTTCCTAACTGCAGTATGCCGGTGCCGCTGAAATGGATGTCATCCCCATGATCCGGGGTCGGTGTTGCCATGGTGGCACCCCAGGTCCCAGTGGCCTGATAGACGCCGCCGATGGACAACGCGCCGATCGTTGTCGTGCCGGTGTAATCCAATCCCAGCTTGGTGCCGCTGCCAAGCGCCAGGTCGGTGGTGCTCATATCGAGCATCGGCAATTCCGCCTCGAAGGTGCCGTTAAGCGACTTGCCTCCGGAAAGAGTGAAGCACAGATAGGTGTTGGCACCCCACGCTGAAATGTCGAATGGAGGGGATGGGTAGTTGAGCGGTTCTTCCATCAGGGTGTAGGTCAATCCGTCATTGCTGTAATACGCATACAAACTATTGCCGGAGCGCTTCAGTTCCAGCCACTGGGCGCTGTCCGCCGCGCCCAATGGGGTGATTCCCGCATTGAATCCGGATTTGTTATACCACGTCATGTTCTTGACCGGAAAGATCGTGTGCCAGCCTCGATAGACATCGGCCCAATTGCCGGATCCGTCGGGATTCACGGCATCGCGCAGCATCACGCCATACTGCGCGCCGCCAGAGCCGCTGATTTTCACCTTGATGTCGAAATCTCCGTTAGGCACGGGCGCGTAGTGGAAATACCCGCACGCGGGACCGTTGCACCAAAGATAGGTGAGGATGTCGGGGGCATTCACCGCTGTCATGGAGTATACCCCTTGTGAGCCGAGCGTGGTGGTGCCCTTGGTGGTCACCTGACCGCCGATGATGACGTCAAACCCGTAGCTCATGACTGCAAGGGTGCCGCTATTGACCGTGACCGCCCGATGATGGCTGGCGTCAGGGGAGATGACATTCGAACCGCCGAGGGAAAAGGTGCCGGATCCCGCAACGAACTTGATCCCGTTGACCGTGGCATTCGAGGTAAGGGTCACGCTGAATGCGGAGGCATTGAGTGTGCCGCTGGTGGCCATCAATGTGCCGATCTGCACGCCGCTGCCGGTGATGTTGACCGTGCCGCCGGTGATATGAAGGGTGGTTACCATGGCACCGGGGCCGAGGTTGACCGTGCCGCCTGCCGGGACGTTGAGAGTTTCGAGCGTCCCGCTGGTGCTGCGGACATTGAGGGTGCCGCCACTGACGGTGGTCGGACCGGCGTAGTTGTTAGGCACGGCCAGCGTAAGCGAGCCGTTGCCCAGCTTGGCCAGCCCGCCAAAGCCCTCAACGGCCGTGCCAAACGAGACATCGCAACCGTTAGTGTCGATACTGGCCACCTGACCATCGGCAATTGTTGGAATCCTTGGCGAAACATCGATGCCGGAGCTGCCGCGGCCAGGCGGATATTGGAGCGTGCCACCTTGGAAATCGACATCTCCGTTAGGGCCCAAGCTGCCGACGGCGGCGATTTGCAGGGTGCCGGCTTTGAGCACGACCCCGCCGCCTAACGGGTTGGACGGGTTGCCGAGAACCAGCGTGCCAGGACCGTCTTTGGTCAAGCCAAAGCTGCCGGCCACGGCGGCGCTGATGGTGGCCGAAATGCCGGTGCCAACCGTGAGGGTGTTCTCGGTTGCATCCACGCCACTGAGGTTGATTTTGGCAGGTGCCGCGCCGACCAAACTGTAACCGCCGGATGAAAATTGGAGGCCCTTGGCCGCCGTGACCGTGCCGGCGAGGGTGACCACACCCGGCGTGCTGGTGAACACCAGCGTGCTGGTGGTGGACTGGGTGGACGAACCGTGGACGCCTGGCGCGATGGCCCAGTTCGCGGATGAGGAACTCCACGTTCCCGAGTCGCCCCCGTTCGCACCTTGCGCCCAGCACACGGGATCAGGGACCACGCCGATCACGTCGAAAAAAGTGGTGCCAACGCGCAGCTCGTCAAAGCTGTAGCGGTCGCCCGCCACCGACAAGGTTGAGAAGCCGGATTGATCAAGATCGGCGCTGTTAGATTGAGCGACGGCATTAAACCCCGCCTCCGTCAGCGTGGTGCCATCCGGGAATGCGGCAATTTGAACCACCTCGGGTTCCGGACTGGTGTGCCAAGTGATCTTGGCAACAAGGATGATGGGTTTGTTATCCCGGGTGAACACGAATTTGTCCGTACCAGGATCGACATTATTCGCCGCATTATTCCACCAGGTGGCCGCAAACTTGCTTGGGGTGTCCCGGCTGATGCCATACTGGCCGATCCCGATGGTAGGGCCGGTGGCGATGGTCCCCCGGACATCATTGAGGCCGTCCACATAGCCGGATCCGATGGCCAAGGAAAATGCCGCCCAACGAGAATGATTGGCAGCGACGACGCAACTCATCCAAGTGACCGCGCCGTCCGTCTGAAAAGTCGCCACGACGTCCTCGTGCAGCGGAATATGCGCCCACAGGTGGTCGGGCGATGAATCGATCTTATAACTGCCCGCATACTTGCCACTCGCCGGTGAAAACGGCACCGAAGTAAGCCCCTTGCCGTCAAAGTAAGCGACGTCGGGTGGCCCGTTCACGATCGGCGGCAGACCAGTGATGACTTTGAAATTGGCGTCTCCGCCGTTGCACTTGGCGGTCCAGCTTCCGGCCATGCCGCTGTAGCCGGCCATGCCGGTCACCTCGGGTGGGGTGTTGCCGCCAAGCGCTCCCCCTGTGCTATAATCAAACGGCTCATAGACGAGCAAAGTCGCCCGGGCGGTGGCTGTCAGACCTAGCGCCATGGTCGTTAGAAAAACAACACGCCGCCAAACCGCCGTGGCGGCGGGGGCAAGGGATGGAACGGGTTGCATCGCGAAGGTCTGTTGGGTTCAGCGTCACCGCCCTACATTATTCCGGAATTTACGCCCCGGTTTACTGCGGAACATCTGGCAGGAACCGGCTCACGCAATACAGCACTGCCAGGAGCACCAGGCCGATGCCCAGACTCCAGGCGATGAGCTTTTTCTCCACCGGCGTGATGGCCTTGGACAAATTCGTCCAAGTGCCCACCTTCGCGCCAAAGCCCAACAGTTCGATACCGAAAAACACCCCCAGCGAGAGCATAAACACCGCCATGCCGGTCCATAACGACAGCCAGTCTTCGCTGATTCGCGCTTGGCGTGGTGTCACCGCTGCGTTGCCGGCAGTCGTCGTTGCTTTTGTTCGATCCATTGTTGCTGGCTTCTTGTTACGGGTTGGTTGGGTTTGTCACAGGGGTTGGCGCCGCCGGCAGCATAGTGCGGCGTTTCCGGTTCCTGCAAGAGCACACGCTGACAGAAATCCCCGAATCGCTCCCCGTCCTCCCATTCCTGGGCGAAGCGCGTCAACAGGGGACTTTCGGTAGGGCGTGGCGGCCTCGCCGCGCCGTGGCTGGCCAGCGGCTGCGGCAGCTCATGTCAGGTCCATCCGCCGCACCTTGGCACCGCCCATGCGGGCGGACAAGTCGGCGGACCGGGCCGGTCCGCCCTACCTGCGATGCCCGCTGGACTTGGCAAGTCCCGTTAGATGAGTGCCAGGCATGGCGGTTGCAAACCGCCGCAACGGTCAGTAGCTGCGGCTACCAGCCGCAGTCCACGCGAGTGGCGGTCCATGGGCGGTTCATCCGCCGCGCCTTGGCACCGTCCATGCGGGCGGACAAGTCGGCGGACAAGTCGGCGGACCGGGCCGGTCCGCCCTACCTGCGATGCCCGCTGGAC
>JBAXOF010000074.1:0-14418 GCA_037133375.1 Verrucomicrobiota bacterium
CCACCTTACGCAGCAACACCACCACCCAAGGCCGCCTGATGTCCGGCGCACGCAGTCTCTGGCGCGCCAACGGCATGCAGGACGAGCAGTTCGGCAAGCCCATCATTGCCATCGTGAATTCGTTCACCCAGTTTGTGCCGGGGCACGTCCACCTCCATGATGTGGGACAATTTGTCAAAGGCCTGATCGAGGCGCAGGGGTGCTTTGCGGCCGAGTTCAACACCATCGCCATCGATGATGGCATCGCCATGGGCCACGATGGCATGCTCTATTCGCTGCCCTCGCGCGAAGTCATCGCCGACAGCGTGGAATACATGGTCAACGCCCATCGGGCGGATGCCATGATCTGCATCAGCAATTGCGACAAGATCACCCCCGGCATGCTCATGGCGGCCATGCGTCTCAACATCCCGGCCATCTTCGTCTCAGGCGGACCGATGGAAGCCGGCGTGGTCGGTGACAAAAAATATGATTTGGTGGACGCGATGGTCATGGGTGGCGACAGCGCGGTTCCCGACGAATTGCTAGAGAGCGTCGAACGTAATGCCTGCCCGACCTGTGGCTCCTGCTCGGGAATGTTCACCGCCAACTCGATGAACTGTCTCAATGAGGCGCTGGGCATGGCGTTGCCGGGCAACGGCACGGTGGTCGCTACCCACGCCAATCGGCGCAAGCTGTTTGAGCAGGCGGCCACGCGGATCGTGGAGATGGCAGCGGCCTATTATCGCGACGGCGACACCAGCGTGCTGCCCCGCTCGATCGCCAACCGCAGCGCGTTTGACAATGCCATGGCGCTGGATGTCGCCATGGGGGGCTCAACCAATACCGTGCTCCATATTCTGGCCATCGCCCATGAGGCGGGTGTCGCCTTCGGCATGGATGATATAGATGCCATTTCACGCCGCGTCCCATGCATTTGCAAGGTCGCTCCCAGCTCGCAATACCATGTCGAGGACGTCAACCGCGCCGGCGGCATCCTGCGCATCCTCGGCGAACTCGAAGCCGCCGGGCTGCTGGACACCACCGTGCCGCGGGCCGATGGCATGACCCTCGCCCAAGCCATCGCCCGCTACGATATCTCGCGGCCAACGGTATGCCCCGAGGCGATCGAACTCTATCAAAGCGCCCCCGGCGGCGGCCGCAACCTCGTCTTCGCGTCCCAGTCGGCGTCCTACCGCGACCTCGATACCGACAAGGCGCTCGGCTGCATCCGCGATGTGGCCCACGCCTATTCGCCGGATGGCGGGTTGGCCGTTCTAACAGGCAACATCGCCCGCGCCGGATGCATCGTCAAAACCGCAGGTGTCGACGTGGCTGCCTTGAGTTTCCAAGGGACCGCCAAGGTGTTTGAGTCCCAGGACGCCACCTGCGAGGCGATCCTGCAGGGTCGCATCGAGGCTGGCGACGTGGTCGTCATCCGCTACGAAGGGCCGCGCGGCGGACCCGGCATGCAGGAAATGCTCTATCCCACCTCCTATCTGAAATCCATGGGCCTGGGCAAATACTGCGCCCTCATCACCGACGGCAGGTTCTCCGGCGGCACCTCCGGGCTATCCATCGGCCACATCTCACCGGAAGCCGCCGCCGGCGGCGCCATTGCTCTTGTTAGAGATGGCGACGCTATCAAAATCAACATCGCCGAACGCTCGATCCAACTTCTTGTCAGCGACGAGGAACTCGCCGCGCGCGAACAAGCCGAGCTCGCCAAGGGTCAACTCGCCTACCGTCCCGCCGCGCGCAACCGCCAGGTCTCGAACGCCCTCAAAATCTACGCCCGCCATGTGACGTCCGCCGACAAAGGTGCCGTCCGCGAGGAGCTGGAATAGGGGCAGGATGCAATTACTTGGGGATCAACATCGGGACATAATCATCATCATCGAACGCGACGTGGATGTCATGGAACTGTGACCTCTTCCACCCCTCCTTGTTTCCGTATCCCGCGTAACGATGCTTCAACTTCTCGTAACCTGTCGGCGTGATGATCCAAGCATCGAATGTGATACCTGGCTTCTTCTGGGTGATGGCAGCGGTATAATCCGCAATGCGCTTCCACAAGTCGATCTTGAGGCTGGCCGGCGAATCCATCAATAGTCCATGGGGTTCCACGAACACGATCCGCTGTTTTGCGCCGGATACGATCCAGAGGATGAAATCCGGGAAGAAACCCTCTTCCTCGTAAAAGCCCACACCACTGCCCCGGCTGAGGTTGCGGAGGAGGAAAAGTTTGTGTTGTCCCTGCCATTTGACCGCTTGCTTCTTCCACCATTCCTTGAGCTTGCGGACAAAATTCTCGGCGGAGGGTTCCAGCGGGGCCGGGGTGATCTTCACCCCCTCATTGCCCTTTTGGACAAGGAGGGGCTGATAGAGATGGCGATCAAACCAGACGTTGCGGAGGTGTTCGGCCTCACTCCAAATTTCATTGGCTCCCGCGTTGCAGAGCGCTTGCACGGCCTTGGCCAGAACGTCTTCGGAACGCGGGACTTGGACGATGTAGGGCTGGCAGAGATTCGCGTGATCCTCGGCGACCACGGCCGCTTTCATGTTGGCGCTTTCGTAACGCTTTTGGCGACTGCGATAGAACTTCTCCGTGTATTTCTCCAACAGGCGCCCCGCTAGATTTTCGATGCGTGCGATATCCGCCAGGGAACGGGGAGCGAGCCATTCGGCGGGGGCGATGAGTCCGGCCAATGGAGCTTTTTTGCCGTTCGGCTGTTGCAGAATTTGACTTGGCACTTCTTCAGGGATGGCAAGATTGTGCCAGCCTTTGCCCCGGCGAAACTCCTGCAAGCGTGTCCGCAAATTCGCCCAGTTAAGCAGAGGCAGCAGATCCGTGGGAATCGGCATCGCCGTGACTTCCTCGCTGGCGGAGTATTCTTCAAGCCCTTTGGCGCCGCTGGCCAGTTGCGAAAGCCGTGGCATGGCGTCGTGAGTCACGCGCAAGTTTTCATCCGCTTCCAAGATGAGGCTTGCACTTGCCATGAACTCCCTCGAATCAGGCACCTCCGGGATGATGAGTCCTTGTTTTACAAAGTCGGCATTCCGCCAAAGCGGCAGCTCGAATTCCCAATATCCATTCGGATCGACGCCTTCCCTTTCGAGATAATCTTTGAATGATCCCATGTAGCTGGAACGCACGCCAAAAATCAACAAGCGTTCAAGCAAGGGCAAATGTTCCGGGTGCTTTTCCCCATCCTTGCGCACGACGTGCGACGACCGCTTGAGCAGCCGATTCCAACCCAGCAAACGCACGCCGCGCCCGAAAAGCTGGATGATCTGCCCGCCCTCGGCGCGACCGATGTTGAGCAAGCCTAAGGAAGAAACCCTCCAACTCGACCAGCCTTCGATAAATCGTCGCGCCCCGATGAGCACATTCACCGGCGAGCTGTCTTCTTTGGCACCTTTGAAAAGCGACCCGGCGAAGGCATCCTCGACAACCCGCACGCCTGCTTCGTTGACCGCTAGGACGCTGAAGGGTTTTGCAGTGCCTTTGCCAATGTAAACGCAACCGAACGGCGACTCCGCCCCCTCCACGCGCAGCACGAGTTCATCGTCCACTCCCTTCAATGTGCAAAGCTCCAGTTCGCCGGGGGAAGATGAGTTGAATACAACGCGCAGAATTTCCTTATACAGCGGGGCAAATTGCCGTTTGGCTTTCCACTGGTTTTTCAGGCGTCCGATTTCGCGGGCGAAGAATGGCTCGCCGCCGACAACCGGCAGGCCATTGGTGGTCCCTTTGATGAAGGCTTCCACCAGTGTCACGCTCCATGCGGCATCCGTTAGAAAACGCCGCAGGAACCTGGTGACGATGATCAAATCAGCAGTGCCCGCCTTGCCTGTGACAGTGTGCCCCACGAACAGCCAGAGTGGGCGTTGGACGCCGTATGGACGCAGTTCCTTCCGGTGGTCGTGAAACACCGTCATTTGCTCGTAAAAGGCTAACAGATTGGCGAGCAACAGGCGTTGCACGCTTTCCTCGTCCTCGTTTTTGTCGAGATTGAAGACTTTGAAATCCTTGCCGAAGCCATCCCCGTAGAAATATTTGTATGAATAATCGAAAAGGATGCAGCGGGAGTATTCGTCCGTTAGTTCATCCCGATCCACCGCGTTGAGCGACTGGCCGAAAGTGGCTGAGTATTCGAAGGTGAAGCCCGTTTCTCCCAAGTCGTTGCGGTAGCCACGATACACGTCGCCATGAGTGCCTTTGTGTCCTTCGTCCACGAAGATCAGATTGTTGCATCCTTGAAAGCGTGAGACCGGAATGCTCACCCCCTGGCCGGATTTTTCATCGACGAGTTTGGTGACTTCGATGACCCGGACGGTGTTGGGTTTGGCCAGCGAAAGTCCGCTCTCGCGCAGATCGAAGCGGCCGCACGGAATGCCGGAGGCTGCCATTTCCTCCAGATGCTGGTCTGTGAGGTCCGGGTTGGGCGTGATAAGCAGGATGTTATCGAGCTTCTCGTTGCAATGGTGGAGGAACTGCAAGTAGTGCAGATGGAAGAGCAGGGTTTTGCCGCTGCCGGTGGCCATCCACATGGCCAGCTTGCGCAAATCGTTCGCCGTGTAATCCGGATATTCCCGCTCGTTGAAACGCAGGGAGTTCTTGGCTCTAACGTGTTGATTGAGCTGCTTGAGCAGGTCCCCGCGATGCTTGAAGTAGAGGTAGAGGTAATGCTCGGTGGCCAGCAGACTGAGGAGTTGGAAGTATCGCGGCAGAATCGGATCCGGGCGGCTGGCATTGATCGCGTCCAAATGGCGGTGGACGTTGGCGTCGTGTTCGATGAGGAGGTCCGGGTCGATCCGCAGGGCACCACCGGAGAGCAGGCGGGAAACCAGATGCGAGCGACCATCCGCCGCGTAGCCTTCCGCCGCTTTGACGCAATCCGCCAGCATCTCGCCATTGGACGGATAGCCGAAGGTGTCCGCCAGCCACGAGACGAGGAGCAGCCGCTGTTCGAGTTTCTGATAGTCGGAGGTCATGCGAAGAGCAATCTACGAAACTCGGAATCCAGCGGCTGGGCATCGAGCAAGGTGCCGGGACCGTTATACCAGCCACGATCCGCGCCATCGAAAAGCTGCATCTCCCGTGCCCATGCCTTTTCCGCCTGATAGTCGGCCTCCTTCCAGTTGGATGGGACGTTGCGCCAGAGGACGGCCACCTGCTTGCCATCCCCATTGGCCGTGCCGGTGACATGCAGGTAACGATGGGTGATCTTTCCCACCTTGCGCTCAAGCCAGCGC
Source organism: Verrucomicrobiota bacterium (assembly GCA_037133375.1). Taxonomy (GTDB): domain Bacteria; phylum Verrucomicrobiota; class Verrucomicrobiia; order Verrucomicrobiales; family Akkermansiaceae; genus Luteolibacter. Next base: position 5,239 of record JBAXOF010000074.1, read on the forward strand.
CGCGTCGCCACTTTCAGGCCGATCAGATAGTGGAAGGTTTCCGGAAGATCGACTGGCTTGGTCTTGGTCTCCGTGCCGTCAAAGAGATTCAAGCGGTAGTCGAAGGGCGAAGTCAGCGCTTCAGGGCGCAAGCGGGTGGCGCTGCCCTGGGTCTCAAACTCCAATGCATATTTCAGAAGATACTCCTCGCCGACCTGACGGGTGAATAACTCACCTTCCGCCGTGTGCGTGAACTCAATGTTCGCTAGGGCGTCCTCGTAGCTTTCAAGGCGGATCACTTTGAAGGCGTGGGATAGGCCGTGGTATGGATTCTTTGGATCTGCCGGCTTCTTTTGCGGAACGGGCGCACCCTCTTTCCAATCTCTTGAGAACACCACCTTCTGCATGCGCCTCTTGAGAACATCGTCAAAATAAGCGCCCATCTCCATGAGGATGTATTTGCGGTTGCCACTATCTTCACGATTCAGGTTTATGACGGCATGACCAGTGGAGCCGGAGCCTGCAAAAAAATCTAAAGCGGCAATCTCACCACGCGATCCGTTCATATTAACGATTCGCTGTATAAGTTTAATTGGTTTCTTTCCGGCAGGAAACTCAACATCGCCTTCGTGGCGGAGGTTATTTGTGTCAATATCCATCCAAAGTGTAGACGCGGGTTCGGTTACCCTCTTCTCACCGTTTATGATTTTTATGCTCTGTCCGAGAAAATAGAATTGTCTGCCGCCGAGCAAAATAATCGGAGGATTGCCATCCCTTTCTGCGATATAGATCTTTTCGGTATTTGATTTCGAATCAGCGATTACTTTAAGAAGCCACTTTGATGGTTTCTGTAAAGTTTTTGTTTCAAAGACGGCATCAGCGTTATTGACTGCAAAAATCTCGGACTGCTGCTGAATGATGATGTCCGCTGCCTCACCCCATTTTGCCTTTGCTAATTTTTTTCCCTCAACTGTATTTTCACACTTAAGGCCGAGCTTGTTCATTACCTCAAGTTTTATGCTGCGGAACCGCCATTTTTCAGGAGCCTCATTGAGGTTCACTATGTATCGAGAGAAATGCTGCAAATCAACGCATTTAGTAACTGGTTGCGGAGTAAAACTGTAGGTCGATTTATCCTTGCTAAAGAGTATGATTCTATCAGAAATGTCAACAGGACCAGTGTTGACAGTCCTGAAGCTTGATGCAGTTGAGCATTTTGTTACTATTGTTGTAACATAAGATTGTTCCCCGAAACACGAATCCAGGAGGCCTCGAAACCGCCAATCCTCAATGTCATTCAAGTTGCATGCCCCTCCGCCAGAATCATTTAACAAATATCGACCAATTTCCAGACGGTCCCGAATCAGTGACAACCACGAAGAGTGCTGATAGGAGTCTTTGTAAAGAAAGTCATCGCCGCCTGTATTGTATGGTGGATCAATATAAAGGCACTTCACGGAGGCACGGTAACGTTCGCTGACCAATGAAAGGCCTTGGAAATTTTCGGAATCAACCAACAGTCCATCCATCTGAGCGTCGATATCCGGGAGAGTGGAGAGCAGGCGGTCTTGGAAATCTGATTCCATGAAGAGAGATGTATCGACCATGAGAAAGGGCATGGACTTCAACCAGGTGAGGGCTTTCTCAGGGTCCTTGCCCTTGGCCCAGGCTTTTGTTTTCGACTCGATGGTGGAGATTTTGTGGAGATCCTCCCATTGTTCCCACTGTTGCGGATTGGCGGCGACTTCCGGCAGCAGGCTGGAGGAGACCCGGTCCAAGGTGAGGCACCAGTGGCAGTCGGTGATGAACTTTTTTTTCTCGAAGAGGGATTTCTGGAAATTTTCGAGTTGGGCGAGAAAGGCGATGATGTCGCAGCCGAGGGTCTTGATGACGTGAAGAAGCTGGAACCAGCCTTCGGACGGGCGCGGCCCACCGGCGAGCAGGGTATCGAGGGACAGGACTTCGTTTTTCAGATAGAAGTCGAGTTCACGGGTAAGGAATCCGGCGAGGTCCTTGTGGATGAAGAAATCGGAATTGTTGCGTTTGGCGTAGGAGCGGAGGTGCTTGAGAAGGAGCGGGACAGGTTCCTTGGTTTGGGAATCGACCATCACTTGACCGGCGGCATTGCGGGCGGGTGCCAGGATGGCGGCCTTGAGGGATGGGTTTTGGGCGAGTATTTTGTGGCTGCGCACTCCGTCGAGCGCGGCGTCATTGAGCATTTGCTGGGGCCTGTCGCCATTGCCGGAAACCGACTTTTGCTCTTTCTTGTCGAGGGCGCGGTAGGCGGATGGAAGCGTTAGGGTTTGTGTCTCCGCATCGTAATCGAGGTCGTCCGGAGAGAAACAGAAGTAGCGTTTTTCGTTAGCCTTGTTGTTGCCGGCTTCCTGTTCGGCATTGCGGAGCTTGAAGAGGACGGTAACGCCCGCGTCCCCCATCGCGCCGGGTGCCTTCCATCGGTAGTCCGTGAAATATTCGGAGGTCTTGATGTAATACTGGTCCGCATTCGCCCAGTGAAGATGCACCTCCTCGCCATTGTAGGGAATGGCGTATTTCTGGCGGGCCGAGTAGCGGCGCAGGGAGAGGAAGTCGCCGGAATCGTAGTAGTGCGAGAAAAACTGATAGAGGTGGTTGAAGACGATGGCCCGTTGGTCCCCGCCACCGATGGCGTGGCTGGCGGCGCTGCGGAGTTCCAGATACTGTCTGCCGAGTGGGGTCGTGTGAAAGGCGGCGGCGAGATTGCCGTCACCATCGAGGGCGTCCACGCCGAAATTGGCAACGAGCTGCCCCTTGAGTTCTTCGAGGCGTTCCGCCGTGGTGGAGTCGGCTCGCAGGGCTCCCGTGCGCAACTCGGCCTCGGCGCGGGCCGGCAGGGTCTCTGAGATCCATTTTTCCACCGCCTCGCGCTTGTGGTTCATGATCCGGTAGATGCCGAAGTCGAGATCCGCACAATCGAACTGGAAAAGCTCGCGCAGAAGGGATTGGAATTTTGCGAGATGCGAGGGAGTCATGACTGTGTTCAAATGAACAAATTTATTGGGGATTGGCAAGAAAAATCGTAATCAGGTGAGCGTGGCATTGCTAAAACCGGTTTGGCGCATATTGAAAATCTGGCTTCGCAAAGAAATCAAAATGCCCCCCCAGTTGCAAGGGCGATGTCCATCCATCGTCGATAATTCAATAAATTCTCACACCGATCCGTCTGTCGCACAGCCGCATCCTCCGTCTGTCACATATTGGGATTTATCGAGGGGCGAAGGTGATGAATGGGTCCACGCCAAAATACCCGCCTCGCAGGATTGCCAGCGCGTGGGATTTGGGGCACACTGTTCCTGACGCCTGCCATCATGATGACTCCCACCCACGCCAACAGCATCGCTCTGCTCATCGACGCCGACAACGCACCTGCCGGGAAAATCGATTTCATCCTGTCGGAACTCGCCAGCCATGGCGTCGTTAACATCCGCCGCGCCTATGGCAATTGGACCAAGGCCGACCTTGCCGGATGGACCAAGGTGTTGCACGAAAACTCTATCCAGCCGATGCAGTCTTTCGATCTGGTCAAGGGCAAGAATGCCACCGACATGGCGCTCGTGATTGATGCCATGGATTTGCTCTACACCAAGAAACTCAGCACCTTTTGTCTGGTTTCCTCGGACAGCGATTTCACTCCGCTCATCCAGCGCCTGCGCGCTGATGGCAAGGAGGTCTTCGGCTTCGGGGAAAAAAAGACCCCGGAACCGTTCATCGCGGCTTGCACCCGTTTCATCTATCTGGAGGAGAAACCCGCCAAGGCCCGCCCGGGTGCCATGGTCAAGCCCGAGACCAAGCTCCAGACCGGCCAGATCCTCAAGAGCAACACCAAGCTCATCAACACCCTCCGCAATGCCGTCCAAGCATCCGCCGACGAGGAGGGCTGGGCGAACCTATCCAACATCGCCAACCGCATCAACAACGAGAGTCCCCTCGACCACCGCACCTACGGCTTCAAGAAACTCGTCGATCTTTTTGAGGCCATCGACTTGTTTGAAGTGAAACGCGAAAAAAACGCCACCCACACGGCGATCTTGGTGCGCATCGCCAAAGTCGGCGGAAAAAGAGTGCAAGTTAAAATCCCGTCGCCGGACGAGGAGATGTAGGATTATTTGTCTGTGGCTTAATATTGCGATAACCTACCTGGAGGCCGCGCTCGCCGGTTGGAGGGTGGTCAGGCTGGGGCCGCACGAACTGACGACGGCCCACGTCGAGCGACTTACTTGTCTGCTGCGGCAATCATCCGCATCGGAAGAAAGAGTTTACGCGGACAACCCTTGAAGGGAATGAAACCAAATTTCTGATAGAATGCGACAGCGGATGGATCTTTGGCTTCCACGACCACCAATGCGGATGCCACTTCGCTGGCACTTGCTAGAATCCGTTTCAACGCATCGGCCAGCAACAGCCCTCCCACCCCTGGTTCGCCGACATCTCGGGCCAGTCTTCCAATCAGGGTTGCGGGAGTGGTTGGGTATCGCGGGAGTTTGCGCATCTCGACTTCGGGAAGACCAGTCGTGTGCACGGCGAATGACGAAAGCGTGTAGTAGCCAAGAATTCGTTGCGGCCGTTCCTCCGCAACCATAACGAAAACCGCAGCCACCCGCCGACGGACATCCTGGGACGCCTGCCTGACCAAATAATCGTCCAGTTCGGGAACGCCGCAGCGAAAGCCGCTCCGGTCATGCAGGACACCTAACGGCTCGGTCCGCAATCCTTTCATTGGACCGAAACGGTTTTGGCGTGGCGAGAAAGGATGCCTTTAAGGGCGCGGTTGGGTTTCGGCGGTGCAATCATCGCCTGCGCGAAGGCGTGGCTGTCCGCCGTGCTGAGTTGCAGAATCTCATGCTCATGCACCACCTTCACCGCATGCCGCTCCAAGGTCGCGATGACGTAATCGGTGATGCTCCTGCCTTCAAGCGCGGCAGCACGATCTATCAGGCTTTTGATTGGCAGCGGAACCCTGGCCTCCAAACGCTCGGTGACGGGCTTCAACGGTGACTTGCGGGTGACGGTCTTCATGGGGGTAGTTTCCGGCAATTTGCCGGAATGTCAAATGCCAAATCACCAACGTCATCGGCACCATCCGCCTGCTGGAATTCTGCCGCCGCAGGGGCCTCCCCCACTTCGTGTTCGCCTCGTCGTCCAGCGTCTATGGCCCGGAAACGCCCCTGCCGGCCGAGGAATCGACCCCGGCCAACCCGTGCAGCCCCTACGCCCTGACCAAACTCCACGGCGAGGTAGGGCGTGCCGGCCTCGGCACGCCGACTTGTCCGCCCGGATGGGCGGCGCGAGAGCACGGCGCATCGCCAGCCAATGACATCCCACCTTCGGGGGCAGTCTGGGTCGGCCGAGGCCGTCCGACCCTACCGCCCGCCTGCACGGCCTGCGCTTCCTCACCCTGCGATTTTTCTCGGTCTGGGGGCTTGGGCAACGGCCCGATCTTGCCCTGGAAGCCGTGGCTGCGGCGTCCCGCCGCAGGTCGTGGACGGCGCGTCTCGCGTCGTGAATCCAGAACACCCAGCACCGCGCCCGATGCTCGGACTGTTTCACCGGACTGCGGGCACTTTCACCAGCACCTCTTCATGGGGTTATGAGAGTGAACGCTGTGGTCTAACAATCAAACGTGGAGAGCGTCCAGGCGTCGGCATGGAGCCTTGGCGTGCTTGACTTCAGTCCTGACCTACTCGACAACCACTTCCGTGCAGGCGGCATGCTGGACCGGCAGGGATTTGCCCGCGAACCGATTGTTAGTGATGGTGAGTCCTTTGACGCTCTTGGCGGAGACGCCGCCGCCGTCGAAGTCGTTGTCGAGGATGCGGATTTGTTCATGCACCGGGAGCGCCGGATCGGAGTTGCCATTGTGCGGGTTGATCCAGATGACCGGATGGCCGTTCTGCGCGCATTGAATGAACTTGTTATTGCGGATTGTCAGATCGCGGATGGGGCCTGACTCATACCAACCCTCGGCGTCGTCTTCCACCAGGATCGCGCTCATGTGGGTGCGGGTGAAGGTGCAGCCCTCCACCACCGCCTTGCCACGCGTGGTGATCAGGAATCCCCGGCAGGAGGTGGTGTCCACGCTGCAATTGCGGATGGTAGTGTTAGGATACCATGAGACGTTGTCCACGACATCATTTTGGCCAAACGCGGCGACCGGCTGGGCGAGCGTGAGCAGCCAGTCCTTGTCGCTCTTGCGTTCGAGGCCGGTCACGGTGTTGCTGGCGTAGGCGCGCAAGGTTTGGTGATTGACGAATTCCACGGTATCGCCCGCTTGGAACGCCGCGAAGCCATAGGTCTGCGCCTGCATGAAGCGGATGAGCACCTGGTTAGGCCCGGTTTTCTCGATGAGGCGCAGGTGGGTGCCGTGGACATTGATCGGATCGTCTTGCGTGCCCGAGAAGCGACACGAGTCGACACGGACATCGCCGCGGCAGCCGGAAAAATGCAAACAATCGGCCCACGCCGGACAGGTGCGGAGCGTGCCGGGGCGAGGCACGACGTTGACGCGCTCGAAAGTGATGTTCTCGGTGAACTGGCTGACGATGCCCATGCCCGGCAAGCTATAGAAATTACAGTCGCGAAAGACGATGTCCTTGCAGCGCGTGTTGACCGCGCTGGTGGTGTCGCGCTCCACGTTGCGGAACTGATATTGCCGGCCCTTGACCATGCCGAAGTTGCCGGACTTGTAGGCCAGCCGCACCTTGCCGCCACTTAACTCCTCCGCCGTCGCAGTGCTGAAGCAATCCCATTGGCCGATGCGCGAACAGGACTTTAGCGCCGGATCGGCCTGCTGCACCATGGTATAGCCCGGCCCGAGATCGCCCGTCCACGCGAAGCGGCCGTTCTCAATCTGATAGGTCGAGCCCTCGGCAGGTTGGATGACTACGCTGTTAGGCACAACCTCCAACACGCGGAACTCGGAAACCGTCGGGCGCACCAAATCGAAGTTAAGTCCGGAATAGGTGATGTCCTCCGACTCATCGTTGATGAACTCCGTCATGCGGTCGCCATACCAGATGTCGCACTGCTTGCCACCGGTCAGCTGCAAATGCCGGCAGTTCTTCACAAGGATGCCGATGGGGCGTGGCTTCAACGGCGCATCCGCGGAATTGGAGACAAAATAACAAAGCTTGGTCGCGGTGGCCGCACGGAACTCATGGCGGCCAGGCAGGAATTGGATGATGACCGGCTTATCCTTGGTGCCGGCAGCGGACGGTTGGAGAGTCAGGCCGTGCACGCCGGGCGCAATCATCACCTTGTCGCCGGCCGCGAGTGCCAGCGCGTTGAGTTTCGAGAAACTTGCCCACGGCTTGCTCCCGGTCGTGCCCGCATTCATGTCGTCGCCCTTGATAGGGTCGACGTAGTAGGTCGTGTTACCGGGCGACTCCAACCGCGCCGCTTCCCCGGCGGCGTGCAGCGCAGCCAGCGGTGCCAACAGCAGGGCGGCGGCGATGCCTGCGAGGATGCGTCTGTCGAGGATGCATCTTGGGGTAGCGTTCATCAGGGACAGGTTATTTTACCATGGCTTTGAACTGCGCAACCGGCAACCCGCTGCGGCTCGTCAGGTTCGGCACGTCGGCCTCACCCCACGCGAAACGCACCGCCGCGGGTTTTGCGACGTCGGCACTGGAGACGACGATCATGTTGCCATCGATCACCGCCTCTGCCCTAACAAACTTACCGTTTTCCACGGCGATCTCAAAACAGGTCAATGGCTTGCCATCGCGGGCAACCAGGCCGCCGCCCAAGTCGCGGAAGACGATGTGGAGTTTGCCGTCCTTGGCGGCGAGTGATTCAGGAGTCGGGCCGTCGGCGATGACGTCGGAGTGGCCATAGGTCTTGGCCAACGCCTGCCAAGCGAGTCGGCGGCCGATGTCACGCTTGTTCTTCGGGTGGATATTGGTCACATCGCTCACGTCCAGCGACACGGCCATGCCGGTATGTTTCACTTGCAGCGCTGCCGCTTGGGCTTCGCGGAGTTCGGCAGGCTGCGTGCCGCGACCGGACCGGTATGGGGCGATTTGCACGAAATAGAACGGCATGTCTTCACGATCAAACGCCTTGCGCCAATCGGCAATCAAAGTCTGGAAAAGCCCGGCATAGTGCGGATTGCCCACATTGCTTTCCCCCTGATACCAGAGGGAGCCCTGGATCCGCATGGGCGTGAGCGGGGCGATCATGCCGTTGAACAGGCAGGCCGGACTTGCGGCAAAGGGATTGGCCGCAGTGGTCGTCGCATTGGCGTATGGGGCCACGGTCCGCAAGGCATCCACGCTCATCCAACATTCGATCGCGGTACCGCCCACGATCGGTGTGAGCAAACCCACCGGCACATCGAGCTTTTCCTGCAGCGCGGCTCCAAAATAATAGGGCACCGCGTGAAAATCCGGCGCCGTGTCGCGGGTGCAGGCTTGCCAGCCTCGCCGCGCCTGCGGAATCAGACCGTTGGCATCCTTGGGCTGCGGCATCATGCTGGGCAGGATGCCGGTGCAATCGGCTTGGGGGGTCGATGCCGCGCGCTTGGCCACATCAAACAAGCGCAAACCCGGCCGCTCCGCATTTTTGGACTCCTCTTCCCATGACGCCTCGCCATACCAGGCGCACCATCCCGGCGGGTAACCGGGACGCAGCAGCATGTCCATGTTGGATTGTCCCGAGCACAGCCACACTTCACCGATCAGAATATCCTTGATTTGCAGCGTATTCTCGTTAGGGACCGTGAAGGTGATGTGTTCCGGGTGCAATCCTTTGGCAAGTGATTGGGCGGCCGGCGTTTTCACTTTCACCCGCCAGGTGCCCTGCGCGTCGGCCTTGGCTTGGGCTTTGACGCCCCACGAAGTTTCTATCAAAACCGTTTCGCCCGGAAACGCCCACCCCCAGAGCGGGACGTCCGTTTGCTGTTGCAGGACCATATGGTCGCCCAGAACTTCAGGCAGGCGGACTGTGGCGTGAGCCATGCCGGTGGTCAATGCCGCCAGCATCAATAAATGGAGCTTGGTCATCAGGGGTGGGTGGAAGGAAGTCTGCCTAACAAAATTGTGGCAGGTCAAGCAGAAAACAAGCAGCCGTGCGGCAGTGGGCGGGTGGGCATCACAGGTATGGCGGACCGGCCCGGTCCGCCGACGTGTCCGCCCGCCTGGGCGGTGCCACACCCCGCATGAAGCCCGC
>JBAXOF010000075.1:0-14360 GCA_037133375.1 Verrucomicrobiota bacterium
CAGGGACGCTTCTCCGAAGCGTCCGGGCGAATGAATTGCGAATGTTTAGACCGAATCGGCATTCCATTCGCCCACCATTCTCGCGGACCGCTCGGAGATCGGTCCCTGCCGTCCCGTTCGGATACTTCACCGCAAAAGATGTGTATAGAGTCTAGGGTAATGCCCCCGGCTTGAAAGACGGTGCAAAAAAATGCCGGATCCACATCCGACACATCTCTGCCATAGCCCCGCCCCCGATTAAGGTCATTTTTTAGCTCCGCTATTTTTGGGTTAGTAGCCGAGCCGCCGCGGACGGGCGATTCTCCCCGGATTCGGCCCACCTCACGACGCCGTTTGGACACCGGGAAGGTGGTGGCGGTCGGCCATGGAATGGCGGTTGTCATTGCGTGGCTGCGTGATAGCACGGCGGCTGGGCGGGGACAAGGGGGAAGTGAGATCACAAGCCGACTTCACAACCCCGGCCCCGAAGAACTCGAAGCCCTGCTGCCCGCCAACTGGATCAAGGCACAGGAGAGTTCATCCCAGACTATTGAGCGCTTACTTTTCATGCGCTATTTCTTCTCAGGCAAATCCACGCCAACTTTGGTTCTGACGTAGATTGCATTTGCAGCGCTTCGCACAAGATCCTCCATACTTTGGTAACGATACGGTAACGAAGCTACATCGCTTTGTAGATTTCCCTTGGCCAACTTCTCTTTAATCCGATCACGGACATCCTCGAATGTGATAGCATGATGTATTCTCGCAGACCCTTTCTGCTCAATAACTCGACTAAAACAGAGGTCCAAAAAATGTAAAAGTGTAGTAACGACAGGTGGCGGTTTATCGGCGCAGACTCCCCGCCCGCCTGCATTGTGCCACCCTCCCTGCTTGTCGCCCGTCGCATGTGAGGTGCGCCCTGCTGTCGTCGCGACCGGGTCGGTTGCGACGCAAACACAGGGTGCGACGGTCGGGGCGTAGTCATGCCATCCAAAGGAGCCGGAGGTGTGGCGGTTCGTTCCATCTGCAGCAGTTCTAGTCACCCGCCTCGTCTGGAGCAAGGAGCAAATGGGCCAATCCGCCTGGCTCCGACTTGTATCAATTGTCACGGGGCAGCGTTTAACGTTGTGCCATGAGCGAGAAAGCAACCCTCATTGGACCGCTCTGCAAAACTGCTGGACCTTCAAAAACTGTGCCTCGATGTCACCGTCGAGCCCGCACTCGTCCGCAAGTCGCGCGAAGACGGGTTTCCAAAACGCCGGCGGTGCTAGCAACTCTGCAGGAACCGGATGGGTCTTCCTGCGGCCGAAGGTGTCCTCAATGTCCCGTTTGAGTCGCGCCGGCTCAAGAGCTGCGGAATTGATGAGCAATACGAGATCCACCAGATCCTTCACGCGGGTGTTCATCCTGTCGCTTCGTGGAAGCGTGTAGGCATGCAATTTCTGGGCGAAATGTTCCTCGCGCGAGATGGATGGAAAGCGCCCCGCCTCAATCCCCGCAAAGCTTAGCCAGTCGCGCGGTTCGATCCACTCGCAGGGCTCCCTTTGCATGTCACCCAAGCCAAGATCCAAGTGGAACCGGACGAATTGCCTCCCGTCCAGACTTGCTTCCACCGGGTGGCGCGCGCCACCCTCAGTTTCAGTTCGAGCGCATAGCCGCCCTTCAACCTCCATGGTGGACTTCCCTCGGCAAACAAGCGCACCAGCAATCGGTCAAACGCCACCTGCCGCCGCATACGCTGAAGGTCGATGCCCTCCGCTTTTGACGCCGCTGCCAAACGATCTTCGAGGGCTCTACGGAATGCCGAGGCGGTGGAATAGGTGTTCATGGAATCATGCGTCTCCCAAAATCCCAATCATCCATGACGACAGGTCAGGTCGCGATTTCGCGTGTTTGATTTCCGTCCGGGTGATCAGTCCCCGGCGCTTGCCCCCGTCGAATGCCTGGCGCAGCATCCCCGGATCGGCGTCCCCGGATTTCGCCGAGTCAAGGATTGCCCGCATCGGCGTGGTAACGCTGTAGGTGCGCTCGCGCACCATCTCGTGGGGTTCGAGCCGTGCCATGTGAAGTACCAGCCCCGCCGGAATATCACTGTTGCGGCGGAACCCCGGTGGCACTGTCATGTGGAGCTTCGCCGGGTTGGCATCAGAAAGATCGAGAAGGGCCAGGGCGGTGGTGTGCGAATAAACCCCCTGAATGTGCCCGTGACGATCCCGCGACCACAGCGACCACAGCGCGAGGTGACCCATTGCCGAGACGGGGAAGCGCTTCAGTCGGTAGATGCCCCGATGCTCACGCGTCCAGTTACCCGCCTTCACATGGTAGCTATGGGTGCTGCGAGCAAATCCGGCCTCCATCGCTTGCGCCATGGTGAAATACCCGTCTTGGCTCTCCGCGATGGCGAAGAGCCGGTCAGAACTGGAATCGATCACTGGCGCACGCATGTTCAGGATTCCTGAACATACATGCGCAGGCTTTCCCGACAAGCCCGATTTTCAAACCGCCCGGAACTCCGCAATTCCCGACGCAACCTGAATGCTTCTCTTCCGGGCGCTCGGTTTGGTCCCCGCCTGGGTCAAGTCGAAGTCCGCTGATCGAAGTCCGCAGATTCACACGATTTCGAATGAATTGCGCGCCCGCGCCGCCGTCCAACCAGATGCCATGAGAAAGAAACCCAGCCGACTGGCAGACACCGTGCGGATGCGGGCGTGGCGGGACCGGAAAGGCGGCACCAAGCCCGCCGCCGCGAGCTGGCAACGATCCCGGGTCCGGGACCTGCGCATCGATTACAGTGCCCTGCTGGTGGCCGAGGGCAAGGGTGACAAACCACGGATGGTCCCGTTGGGGCTGCCTGCCAAGCTATGGTTGCGACGCTACATGTGTGAGGCCCGCGACCTTCTCGCAGGCAAGGACCCTACCTGTGACGCCCTGTTCCTAACTGGATACGGGTACAGGTTCTATGATCCGCTGACGGGTCGCTGGCCATCCAGGGACCCGATTGAAGAAAAGGGCGGAATGAACTTGTATGGATTTGGGTCAAACGCACCAATAAATGGATTTGATGATTGGCAAAAATATTCAAACTTCACGGCCGTGAGGCTGCCTCATCGCCCGTGGATACGCAAAGCGTTTTTTGGGTTTGTTTTGGGGGTTTCCACGGTCTTCGGACTCAGACCTCCCTGATCTCTACCGGAAACCGCTCGTGTTTAGGATGGCTGAGTCATAAGGGAATCTCAGCCTTGCCGGCCAAGCGCCCGGCGTAAACGCCCGCGGCAATTTTTCTGGATTGCGTTGCGGGCGCCGGACGGGAATGCTGGCGCGAATGAATGGCAAATCGCTGGATGGGAAAGTCGGAGTGATCTTCGGCGTGGCGAACAAGCGCAGCATCGCCTGGGCGGTTGCCCAGGCGTGGGCGGACCAGGGCGCGCGATTGATTTTTAATTATCAAGGCGAGCGCGTGAAGGAGAATGTGGAGGAACTTGCCGCCACGTTCGGCGCGGAGGTGGCACTCTATCCGTGTGACGTCACCCGCGATGACGAGATCGCCGCGTTTTTTGCCAACGTCCGCACCCACACGGCGCGGGTGGACTTGCTGCTGCACTCGGTGGCCTATGCGCCACGCGAGGCCTTGGAGGGGCGGTTTCTAGCAACCCAGCGCGAGGCCTATCGGATAGCGCACGATATTTCCGCCTACTCGCTCATTGCGCTGGCGCAACAGGTGGAGCCCCTGATGACCTGCGGCGGCAGCATTCTGGCGATGAGCTACTACGGTGCCGAGAAGGTCATTCCGAATTACAACATCATGGGCGTGGCCAAGGCCAGCTTGGAAGCCTGCACGCGCTACCTCGCATGGGACATGGGCAAACAGGCGATCCGCGTCAATTGCATCAGTGCCGGACCGGTGCAGACCCTTGCGGCGCGCGGCATCGCGGGCTTTGGCCAGATGCTCAAACACTACGAGGAGCACGCCCCGCTTGGCCGCTCGTGCACGCTTGAGGAAATCGGCGCCACCGGGGTTTTTCTCGCAAGTGACGGGGCCGCCGCCATCACCGGGCAGGTCATCCATGTCGACGGCGGCTATCAAATCATGGGCATGTGACCCATCAAAAAAGTTCTCATCCAACCCCCACCACCAATTCCATGCAATGGTATTACTCAAAGAATGGCACCCAACTCGGCCCGGTCGAGCAAGGTGAATTGCTCGCCAGAATCGCCACCGGAGAAGTGACCGCCAGCGATCTCGTGTGGCGCGACGGCATGGCCGATTGGGTCGCGTCCGGGCTGGTCCAGGAATTGCGGGCGGGGGTGGCCGGCGCGCGCCCGCCCCTCACCTTAACAGACGGCACCGAGGTTTCGCCGTATGCGCCACCAACCGCAATGGGCCCAGCAGCGTTGTATGCGCCGCCGGTTCCTTCCAATGGCAAGGCCACCGCGTCGATGGTGCTGGGTATTATTTCCACGGTGTTTGGGTTGTGCACTTGCTATGGTGCCGTCATCGCCATTCCCTGTGGCATTCTGGCCATTGTGTTTGGAACCCAAGTCAAGCAGGCGGCGAGCCTCGATCCGGTGTTGGCCGGGGAGTTGGGGAAAGTCAAAGCCGGAATCATCACCGGATGGATCGGGCTCGGTCTGAGCGTGCTTACCACGGTGGGCATTCTGCTGGCGTTCGGTCTCGCCGGACTCGGACACACGAAATAGGGCCATGGGCGGGCATGGAATGAAGACGGGACCCTACCGCGCGGCGTTCTATCTGATTGGCTCCATCGCGGCGCTGGCGCTGTGCCGGTGGTGGCTGTTAGAGCATCAGGACGACCTTCGAGCGCTCTCGGTCGGCTGTTATTTCAGACGCCTGACGGGCTGCCATTGTCCCGGATGTGGTGGCACACGGGCCTTTTTTGCGCTGTTGAGGGGCGAGGTGGGCTTGGCATGGCGCATGAACCCGTTGTTGCCGGCAGGCGTGGCGACCGGCGGCTTGTTCGCGCTGCTGCACGCCATGGAGCAGTTCAGCAACGGCAGAGTCCGCCGGTCCCCGCGCTTCCACATGCCCCCCGCTGCGGGATGGTGGTTGGGTGGCGTGCTCGTCGCATTCTGGCTCCTCCGCAACCTCCCGTGGTGGCCGTGCACCTTGCTCGCCCCGCCGTAACTCGAATGTCAGACACTGGCGCTACTTGTTGCCGCGCAAGTCCACGGCGAGCTTCTCAAACGTGGCGCTGTCTAACAAAAATGGATGAGGGTCCACCGCCTGGCTACCATAATAGAACCGCGGCGGTGAGGCCCCCGGCACCGGGGCGAATTTCAGCTCGTGACGTTTCACGCCGGTTACTTCTGAAAGCTCGTTGACGATTCGCTCCTCAATTTCGAGGGTGAGCATCGGCTTGGCCAAGGCGGCCTTGGCCTCCTCCGCCGCCGGAGCCAACCAGCGGGTGACCTCCAGCGATTCCACTGCGCCTAACAAAAAGTTGGCCCGGTCGGGGTTGATCGCATCGCTGACGTCCTTGCCGGCAAGCTCCGCCTTCCAGCTCTCATCGAGGTAGTCATAGGCCAGCTTGAGCGGCGCTTGGCCCGGGGTGCCGCGCGTGATGCCGACCAGATCGGCGCGGCTCAGCGACCACAGGCGGGCGTGCCGCCATTCGAAGGCATGGATGGCGATGGCGGACAACAACGACCGGTCGATGCGCATGACACTGGCGGTGCCGAGGCGGTTGACAAAAAGGTTGCCGGACTTATCCATGCCGAAGCGCAGGGTGAGGGTGCGGCTGTCCTGACTGATGAAGTTTAATTTGAGAAACGGCCGCTGCAACCCCCACGGACTGAAATCGGTGGCGGCATCCGATTCAAAACCAATCACCCGCTCGTTGGTCACCGCTTTGAGCAGCTCAAACAGACGGAGCTCGTTGGCCTGGCTGGGGCTCCCATCTAACAGAGTAGTCCAGAGCTTGGGCCCCTCGCGGGTGAGGAAAATTTCCGGGCCGGTGGCCGGCTGGATGGAGACCGCTTGCAGGGAGGCGATGTTGAGGTTGGTGAGCGTGGCATCGCGCAAGTCATTGACAGCGAGGGGCAGATCGGCGAGCGAAACCAAATTGCGCTCCGGCTTGCGCGGGAGACTGAAAACAGTGTTAGGGCGGTCGCTGATGGTGGCCAGCACGTCGCTGGCCTCCGGGGTTTCCGGCGGATAGATATCTAACACTATTTCCGTTTCCTCACCCGCCACGGTGAGGGCGATTTGTTTGGTGGCGGTGCCGGCGGCAGGGGCCGGCAAGGTGACTGCGGCGCGGTCTTTCACGGTCACGGCCTGCAAGTTATGCAAGCCTTCGATGAGGGCTTTGATGGCGGCCGGATCCGTGCGCAGATCCAGCGGCTTGATGATATGCCAGGGCTCCTTGGCAGTGGCGCGACCCAGCGTGAGTTCGCCCTCAGTGCTGCGGATACGGATTTTTTGCAAGGTTGAGGGATGGAAGTAGAACGGGTGGTGATCGCGGAGGAATTTGAGGTTGTTCTTGAACAGCGAGAGAATGTCCCCGGTGCAGGCAAAGACATGGGTTCTGCGGTTCCGTTCCCAAGGTTGCACAAACAAGGTGGGGACCGGCTCGGACGTCTCCGGATCGGTGGCCTGCCACGACGTGTGGTGGCCAAGCCGATATTTTGCCAACAGGCTGCCTTTCCGGCCTTCAAGCCGCAGGAAAATGAATTCATCGGCCAAGCCGGTTTCCGCCATCCGCACTTTCTCCACGGGGGCCAGATCTTCCACCCGCATGCCAAGGGTGAAACCGATGATGCCGATGGCGGCGCGCGGGTCCATGCGGTCTTGCCAGGGTTGGAGCATCTGCCAGCCGCTCGCGCTTTTCACAAACTCCGCATTCACACCTTGCGCGGAAACCTGAATGCGTTGCACCGCCTCCGGCGTGAAGGAGGCGTAGAGCCGCTGGCCCGGCGGCGGCGGTAAATCTCCGAGCATGGCGCTGAAATTACCGTCCACCAAGCGCCAGACACCCAAGCCGCCCACCACCAGAGTGACGAGAACCAGAACGAGGGTGGCGGCGAGAGAGCGCATGGATGTCAGGCGCGACGCGTGGACCAGATGAGAGCCCCCACCACGGCGAAAAACGCGGGGAGGAAAAACAGGTTGACGCGATTGATGAAGGACACCTGCGCTTCAAGAATGGGCATCTTGTAAGTGCCCAGCGAACGCGGACCAATGCCGGCCAAGGACTCGCGGCCCACCAACCAGTTGACCGCCGAGGCGAGAAAATCGAGGTTTGCCGCGCGTTGGTTTTCGGGCTTGAGAAACTCGGTGTTGGCAATCACCACCATGCGCCCGGTGGCCGCCGCCTGCTTGTCATCCGCAGCACTGCCGCGCGTCACGCTCGCGGCCAGAAACAACGGTGCCGCGTGGTCTTCCGTCTTGTCGAAAGTTTCATTGCCGTCGCCGAATTTCGTCTCACCCCAGAAGCCATCCGCCACTTGAAACAGGCCCCAGGGGAAAATCTTGCGAGTCCCCAGATCCTCCGCGTTTTCCCGCACCTCCAGCGACGCACTAGCCCCCTCAAACACGCTGGTCTGACCCGCCAGATCCTTGAGAAAATCAATGTTGTAGCTGAACGTGCCGCGGGCAAAGGCAATCAGGCGGCCTTTCTCCCTGGCAATGATCCGGTCATGTTGCGGGGTCACCCCGTTGGCGCGCAGAAAACCCCTTAACTTCGGCAGCGGATTGCCGGGGTCCAGCAGCACCAGCAACGCCGCCCGGGGCCGGGTCCAATACCGCTCTAACACCCCCAGCTCTTCATCTGTTAGATCATACTTCGGAGCGACCAAGGTCACGCCGTCAGCCTCCGCCGGAAGATCCGCCAGGCCGGATAGATTGATGCCCTTGAGCTCGGTGTTTTGAAAGCGCAAGGTTCTTTCCATGGATTTCCATGGCGACGCCTCGCCCTCGGCATCAATCTTGCTCTTGTCGGCCAGAAACAGCATTTGGCGTGGCCGCCCTTCGAGGGCCTGTACCAGACCGGCGGTGAGCGCATCCTCGCCTTGAAAACCACTGGGACGGCGCTGCCCTTGGGCATCGGTGGTGTGGACCTGCATGTCCTCGACGAGGACCAGCTTCACATGCGGATTGAGTTCATGGGTGCCGCTGGCATTGGTGATCACCGCGGCCCGCTCATCAGTGCGGGCGTCAATTAGAACCATGTCCCGCAGCAAGCTCAGGTCGTAGGCGGCCAGCACTTGTTGGGTGCGGTCCGGGCTGCGCACCGCATCAATGAGTTCGAGGGTGATCTTGCCCTGGGAATGGCGCTGGTATTCCTCGGCCAAGGCACGGATCCGCTCATAGAACGGCGTGGACCGGCGGCACGCCATGATCCATTTCACCGGCTTGCTACGGCTACTCAACGCGGCTGACGCAAGGTAGCGAGTGCTTGCCGGGGACAGGCTGTAGTCGCCATCACGGCTCAGATCGATGCGTTTGAAATGGCTCGCAGTCAGATAGTTGAGGGCGACGAGGGTAACGGCCACCAGTACGATTTGCACCACGGAGAGAGTGCCGATGCCCCAACGGTTGACGGGGCGGGCGGCTTTCGCCAAGGCGGCTGGAGTGGCTTCAGACATGCAATGGGGATAGGGGAATTATTTGCGCCAGCGGCGGAAATCCACCACCTGATAGGTCAAAAACAGCAGGAAGAACGTCACGCTCAGGTAATAAATCACGGGCCTGCTGTCAAACAGGCCGCTGGCAAAGTAATGCAGGTGCTGCTGGGAGGAAATGTAATGAAACAATGGCGCACCAACAAAGGACTCCCCCCAGATCACTGTGACATAGCCGACGAAGTATTGAATCACCAACAGGCCGATGGTGATGATGCCCGCGACGATCTGGCTGGAAGTAAGCGCCGAGGCCAGACAACCCACCGCGGTAAAGGCGGCTCCCATCAACATCAGCACGGTGAAGGTGCCACCCAGCGCGCCGCCCGTCCACGCCGGCGGCAAGCCGGTTACCCACCCGAAAAGCTTGAACTGAACCAAGGATGGCAGCCAGAGCAGGGTGTAGAAAATCATCGCGGCGAAGTATTTCGACGCCACCACCTGCCAGGTGCGCACCGGTGCGGTCAGCAGGGTTTCGAGCGTGCCGACCCGCTCCTCTTCCGCAAACAGCCGCATCGTAATCAACGGAAAGATGAAGAGAAAATAAAACCAGAAAATCGGCGTGTGGAATGTCACGTAAATCAGGCTGTCCTTCACCGGCGTGTCGCGAAACCCCTTCATCGCCGTGGACAACGAGATGCCCTGCATTAGCGTTACAAAAACCAGCACCACCCAGCCGAATGGTGTTAGGAAAAACCCCTTCAGTTCTTTGAAAATGAGGATGCGGAATAATCTCATGGGCAGGCGGTGGGCGCCCTTCCTATGCTATTCCCGCCCCTGCGCAAAGGCAAAAGCGCGGGCAACGCCCAACGGCGGCTGACCGCGCCCGTGGCAGTGCCGGTCTTGCCGCATTTTCGAGGAACGCGCAACGCGGTGGACGCGGTGGACGCCTTGCCCAATTCCGTCCCCAAGAGGCACACGGGCAGCATGCCCGTGTGCCAATGAAGATCACAGGCCCTAATCCTGGCTGGCATGGGTGGCCGCGACTATGATGCGGAAGCCGACATGATAGACCCGCTGCCACGGCCGGTAGCCGCAGCGGCTCGTTGTGGTGGCTTGCGCCGGCCGGTCCGCCCACGAACCGCCGCGCACGGCCTTGCGTTCCGGGTTGAAATCGCCGGTAGTCCACTCCCACACGTTGCCACACATGTCATGCAGATCCCAGGCATTGGGCGTGAACGATCCCACCGGCGCGGCAACCCGGAAGCCGTCATTGATAGAGTCAATGGCCGGCCGCCACGGCGGCACCGCGCCGGAAGGCAGTCCCCAGCCGAAAGTCGGCATAACCCGCAGCGAGTGGTCGGCCAGATTGGCGGATTTCGCGAAATCGGCATCCAGCCCGCCAAACCACAGCGGCGTCTCGGTGCCGGCGCGGCAGGCGGATTCCCACTGCGCCTCGGTAGGCAGCGTGCAAGATTCGCCTGTTTTGTTAGATAGCCAGCGGCAGAAGGCCATTGCTTCATTCCAGGAAACCCGGACCACCGGTTGTTTGGGGCCGTTGGCGGGATAACCGCGTTCGGCTTCGCTGAATTGGAGGAAATCGCCGCGTTCGATCCGGCTGTCGTGGGTCGGGTCGAAGCACGCGTATTGTTCGTTGGAAACTTCGCAGCGACCCACCCACAATGCATCTTTGATAGAGACGGGCACAAGCGTCACACTTTCGTTAGATCCGCGCGTGAGGAACGCGCCATGGGGAAGGCGCCGCAAATCGAGGTGCAGGCCGTTGCCAAGGTCGAGCTGGCGGTCGAAATTGCCGGCGGCGGCTTGGCGGCGGCGGGCCTCGGCGGCATCAAACGGCCAGCCCGGCGGCTTGGCAACCGCGATAGTGGCAGGCGCCGGTTGTTTGATAGGGAGTGCGAAGGCGCTGGGTGGAGCCGTGTCGTTAGGAATCTGCTCGGGGTCTTCATCCCGTTGCGCGTAGCGCTTGAGCATCTCGCGGCGACGGTCGCGCTGGGTGCTGACCTTGCCCGCGCCAACAATCTCGGTCCATGTCCCGTGCGCCGGGGTGTTGAGATCGATCCATGTCGTTAGACGGTCCCAGGCCTCGGCGTCAAGCTTCACTCCGTGATGGCCGGCGCGCAGCATCTGAATCAGCTCGGTGGTGTCGGCGCTGAACTCGCAGGGCGTGAGCAGATGCATGTCGCTTTCGATAGTGTGGCCACGCACATACGAGCGCAGTGCCAGATAGGACGGCGTGAACTGGGTGCCGTTGTTATAGTCGGCATTGCCAGCTTGCGGATGAACCGGCGGCGCGGCACGCAAGTCAGGCAACGCGCTGCGTCCCGGCTCGACCGTGCCGTCATGGCAACCGACACACTGCCGGTCGAGCACCGGTTGCACCTCGCGCACGAAGGAAAACCCGCGCGCGGGCCCATACCACGGCGTGATTGCCACCGGCGGTTTTGTTAGTGCCAGGCTTTTGGCGACCGGCGGTGCCGAGTTCTGCCGGTCATGGCAGCCCACACATGAGAGCGTTTCGCCCGGCATGGCGGTCATCCAACTGCGCATGAGTTGCAAGGCCTGACCGTCGGCATCGAGGGGTTGGACCGAGATCGGGGTGTTGGCCGGCACCCGGAAATACGCCGAGCCATCGGCCTCCACCGGGACGGTGCCCATGATGCGCTTGATGTCCCATGGGCCGTCGAGTCCGACACGGTTGGTTTGGCCACCCATGCCGTGGTAGGCGAAGTGATAGGTGAACAAGCGCAGTTGTTTGACGCTGCCGCGCGGCACTCCCGCCAGCCCGGGCCCGGCATAAATATCGAGAATGGAAACCGCCGCGTCAGATTTGTTAGGGATAACTCGCGAGGGCACCACCGGCGGCCGCGGCCGCGGCCGCAGCGGGATTGGCTCTAACAAAGCGCTGGCATCCGGGCATTCCTTGATTAGTGCCAAGTTGTCGAACACATCCGCCAGATAGATCCCCCACTTCGCTCCGGCCGTCGGCTGGGCCGCCACCAGGAAATACTTGTCGCTCAGCGGCCACGGATGCAAAAACTTCGGCCAACTCGCGTCGGTTAGGTTATCGCGGATGATGGGCTCGATTTTTTTGCCGCGTCCGGGAATGCGTTGCAACGCGCCATCCGCCTCGCAGCGACCTTGGGCGGTGTCGAAGAGGACCAGTTCGCCCATTCGCGGCTGGCCGTGATGGCCGCCAACCACCGCCGCAAACCGGGTGGCCGACCCGGGGATGGGGCGCGCATAAAACATGGCATTGGGCCAATAAGAACCGCTGCCGTAGTATTCCTTTTGGTCCGAGCCATCGGGGTTCATGTGAAAGAGAATGCGGGCCGCAAAGTGCGGGATATCCGCGTATTCCCAACGCAGATAGAGCAACCGGCCGTCGTTCAACACCGTGGGACACCAGTTGTGGTCCTGATCAAAGGTCAGGCGACGGATCGCCCCGTCCGCCCTCTCCAGCCGATAGAGATTGGCCACGTGGGAAGCCCCGCCCACACAGGGCACGCCTGTGAACGGGGCGGTGGAACCGAAGATGAGGTTGCCGTCAGGCAGGTAGCAGGCGTCGTAATTGTCCACGTCCGGCTCCTGGATCAGCGGCAATTGTTGGAGATTGCCGCAGTCGGTGCCCAGCTCAAACACCTGCCACCGGCCGTTGTCGCCAGGCATCGAAAATAACAAGTTTTTCGCGTCATAATCCAAATCGACATCCCCGACGAAGCGCCCGCCATCAGGGCGGAACAACGGGCGCAGCTCCCCCTCAGGCCTCACCGGCGACAGCACGGCAATTTGATTATTGAAGCCGTTGCCAGGGAGGCTCGAGTTGCCTTCCCAGTTTTGGGGCAAGCCGAGTTTGTTAGAATCGCGCTGGACCACCAGCAGGCGCGCGAAATCCAGCAGCGGATTAGCCAGCAACGCGTCGCTGCGCAGTTGTGCCAACGCGGTGGTGGTAGCCGCGTTGACACCAGAAGTGGCCATATTCCGCTCCAACTCCTCCAGACGCTTGGCAAACGCCTGCCCCTGTCCGTAGCGCTGGCCAAAAGTTTTTGCTAGGTCGGTGATCGCGAGGCGCAGGCTCGTGACCTGCGCAGGCGCCTCGTCCGCCCTGGCGTGGGCGTGGCATGACAAAATGGCGGTGCACGCCAGAAGCTTGAGTGCGGTTTTCATAAAAAAACACCCCCCCAACGGGGCGGCATTGGATGCCCGCAGATCATGCGGTGCGGTGGCCTACGTCGCCTTCGCCGACGATCTTACAGCCTGGTCTTCTCTTCCATGACGGCTTGCCCATGGCCACTTATGGGCGTTTGCTGCCGCGCCCGCCTACGGGGCGGCGACTCAGGCACCCTCATGCGGCCAGGATCCCGGGGGCTCCCCAAAGATTTTTCCATTTCCCCCAAACTCAGTCATGACAAACCCGCCCACATCCCTACACTCGCCGCGTGAGCTATCAGGTCTTTGCCCGGAAATACCGCCCCAAAACTTTCGATGATGTCCTCGGCCAGGACCACGTCGTAAGGACGCTTCGCAACGCCATCGCCCAACAGCGGCTGGCCCACGCCTACTTGTTCGTCGGCCCCAGGGGCACCGGCAAAACCTCCACCGCCCGCATCCTCGCCAAGGCCCTCAATTGCCCCGGCGGCCCCAAAATCGACTTCAATCCTGATGACCCGATTTGCGTCGAAATCGCCGAAGGCCGCTCGCTCGACGTGCTCGAAATCGACGGCGCATCTAACAACGGAGTCGAACAAGTCCGTGACCTGCGCGAGTCGGTGCGCTTCGCCCCGGCCTGCGGCCAATTCAAGATCTATTACATCGACGAGGTGCACATGCTCAGTAACGCGGCCTTCAACGCGTTGCTCAAAACCCTCGAGGAGCCGCCACCGCATGTGAAGTTTATCTTCGCCACCACCGAGGCTAACAAAATCCTGCCAACCATCCTGTCGCGCTGCCAGCGCTTTGATCTCCGGCCCATCCCCCCCGACACCATCGCCAAACATCTCCTCCACATCGCCACCGTCGAAGGCATCACCTTGGACGAGAGCGCCGCCTGGGCAATCGCCAAGGGCGCCGATGGCGGCATGCGCGATGCCCAGTCGATGCTCGACCAACTCGTCGCCTTCTGCGGCAACACCATTCAGGAAGCCGACGTGCTCGATGTCTTCGGTTTCACGTCGCGGGAAAAGGTCGCCGCCCTTACCGCCGCCTTGCTCAGCCGTGACAACCCCGCCGCGCTCTCGTTAGTCCAGAAGGAAGCCGAAACCGGCCGCGACCTCTCCCAACTCCTCGGCGAACTCATCGGCTGCCTGCGCGCGTTGCTCGTCGCCAAACTCGACCCGTCGGCCGATGGCGAAGGCATCCCCGGCCCGCTGTGGAGCCATCTGATGGAAGCCGCCGACAACTATCAAGCAGACCGCATCCTGGCCGCCATCGACGGGTTTGCCGACACCGAAGGGCGCATGAAATGGGCGACTAACAAGCGTCTCCACTTCGAACTCGGCATCATCAAGGCGATCCAAACCTTGGGTGAAATGCGCCTCACCGATGTCATCAAAATTCTAACTCTAGGAGCCGACCACCTCCAGAGCGAGCCACAGGCCGGCCTCGCAGCCACGGTCGTGAGCGCGCCGCCCGCGGCCGCACCGCCGGTGGCGGAAGAGCCGCCCACTCTAACACCAGAGCCGGAACTCACCAGCATCGTCGAGGACACCCCGGCACCCGTCCCGCCCCCGGAGGCCGTCCCGCCCAATACTGTCAGTTTAGCAGGAGGACAGGCGTCCCGCCTGTCAGGG
>JBAXOF010000076.1:0-14116 GCA_037133375.1 Verrucomicrobiota bacterium
GCGCCGTGACCAGCACGCTGATCGGGTTGGCACCCACCCCCAGCGGGATTGAGGCGCTGGCGGTTCCCGAAGTGACTATCGTGCCATTCACCTTAACCGTGGCCGACGAATCCGTGGCGACAGGAGTCACGGTCACCCCGGTGGTGGCATTGGGCACACTGGCCGTGTATGTCATGGTCTCCGCGGCGAACGCGGGACTCAAGCTCCCCGCACTGAGCTCCAACCCGGCAAGGGTCGCAACGTTAGAAATCCGCGTCACCGTCACGGTGTAGGTTGCTTGTGTGGTCCCATCCTGCGCCGTGACCAGCACGCTGATCGGGTTGGCACCCACCCCCAGCGGGATTGAGGCGCTGGCGGTTCCCGAAGTGACTATCGTGCCATTCACCTTAACCGTGGCCGACGAATCCGTGACGACAGGAGTCACGGTCATCCCGGTGGTGGCATTAGGCACGCTGGCCGTGTAAACCAATGTCCCGGCAGCAAACTCCGGACTCAAGCTGCCCGAGCTCAATGTTAGACCGGACAGCGTGGCAATCGCCGAGGATACGCGGGTCACGGCAATCGTATAGTCGGATGTGGTGGTCCCGTCCTGCGCCGTGACGGAGACAATGATTGGGTTGCTTCCCACCACTAACTGGATTGCGGCGCTGGCCATCCCGGAGGCGACCAGCGTTCCGTTCACCCTAACCGTTGCCGTCATGTCGGTCAGCGTCGGCATGACAGATACCCCGGTGGTGGCATTGGGCACACTGGCCGCGTAAACCCATGTCTCCGAGGAGAACGCGGGACTCAAGCTCCCCGCACTGAGCCCCAACCCGGCAAGAGTCGCAACGTTAGAAATCCGCGTCACAATCACGGTGTAGGTTGCTTGTGTGGTCCCATCCTGAGCGGTGACCAGCACGCTGATCGGGTTGGCACCCACCTCCAGTTGGATTGAGGCACTGGCGGTTCCCGAGGTGACTATCGTGCCATTCACCTTAACCGTGGCCGACGAATCAGTGACGACAGGAGTTACAATCAAACCGGTAGTAGCGTTGGCCACGCTGGTCGTGTAGATCAAGGTCGCTGCTGCAAATTCCGCACTCAAGGTGCCCGAGCTGAGGGTTAGTCCAGACAGTGTCGCGACATTTGAAATCCGCGTCACAGTCACGGTGTATGCCGCTTGCGTGAATCCATCCTGTGCGGTGACCTGCACGGTGATGGCATTCGTGCCCACCAGCAATGGGATGGCGGCACTGGCGGCCCCGGTGACTGCCGTCGTTCCGTTCACCGTAACCGTTGCCGACGAATCAGTGACGACAGGGGTCACGGTCACGCTGGTGGTGGCGTTAGGCACGCTGGCAGTGTAGCTATTGGTCGCTGTGGCGAATGCCGGGCTCAAGGATCCTGAGCTAAGTGTTAGTCCGGACAATGTGGCCACCGCCCCCACCGGTCCGACCTGGATTTTGCCAAAACCGGTGATAGCGCCAAAGGAGTTGGCGGAATCGTATGTTTTGTTAGGCATGGTGACCCCATCGATGACCAGCGCTGCCACGTGGGAAGTGCCGGCGCTGGGCAGGTTGAGAACACTGCCTGAACCCGCCGCCAAGCCGATGGTGACCGTGGCGGTGGGGGCGAGATTGGGATTGGTGATACTGAGGATGCCGTTATCGACGATGGTGTCGCCGCTGTGGGTGTGGGTAGCACCCGAGAGCGCGAGAGTGCCGCCGCCGGATTTGGTTAGATTGCCGGTGCCGCCTAGAGGTCCGGCAAATTCCAAGGTATTGTCGGGGCCATCGATATGGATATCGGTAGCTGCGGTGAGGGTGACGGGATTAGTGACGATGGCGCGGTTGGTGCCGCCAATATCCGGGTCGTAACGCATGGCGCCGAGCACGCCTTCATGTTCGCTAAGGGCAATTCCATTGTTGCGACCAGTGCCTGCGAGCACGAGCGGACAGCCGAACGTGTAGATGCGCGGGCCTAATTCATCATTACCAGAGATCAGGCGGATTTGGCCGCCATTGAGCACGGTGATGGCGGAGGTTTGGCCGGGGGCGGCGGGTTGGGTGATTGACAACACACCTTGTTCAATGAGGATCGGACCGGTGAAGGTCTTGCCAAGGCCGCTCAGGGTGGCGACCCCCAGGCCTTGTTTGATCAAGCCGCCGCTGCCCGTCCAGGTGCCACGCAGCCGCAAGGCACCATTGCCCACGTCACCGGTAACCAGATGTTCGCCCACGATGTTGGACACATTCAAGCGCAGGTCCGTGGCCAGATTGACATCACCGGCAAGATTGAATTCGATGTAAGCGATGCCGGTGCCCGCAACGTCCAGCAGCGCAGGGACGCTACCACCGTTGAAGGTGAGGGAGATGCCCAGGGCGCTGGTGATTTGGTTGCGGAAGGCGCTGTCGGCATTATCCATTTCCAGCGTGCCGAGGGTGACGGGAGCATTGAGGGTGACGGCGCGGTTGGTGGCGGCGGGCGCACCGACGATGGCGAGCGCCGCAGTGCTGTTGGGCACCGCGCTGTTAGCCCAATTGGTGGTTGTGTTCCAATCCGCATCGTTACCGGGTAACAATTTGGGCAGGAACTGGCCGGCTAACCGATCACCATCCACGGTGAAGTTGTCGAAGCGATCATTGCCGCTGGTGCCGCCGAGGCCTTTAGCAAAGGTGATGCGCAGGCCGAAGCGCGGGTTGTTATTCACTTGGGACAGGGCGCGGAAATCCAAGGTCTGGACCACCGGGTTGTCATTGAGGATGGTGAAGGTGGCAAACGGAGTGTAGGTGATGCCATCCAGCGTGTAGGCCACATTCTGGATGCCGGCCCCCTGCCCGGAACGACGGGTCTCGTATTTGATGATGATATTTTCAAAGCTGGTGGTGGGCAGGACGAAGCTGGCCATGGTGCCGGCGGTCAGCGGGGAGTTCACGCGCAGGTGAGCGCCGTCGCCATCCCCGTTGCGGGCGTTGGCTGCCGCAAAATTCTCGCCGGTGTCGGAGAGGTAGTCGCCGGCCACACTGAGGGCGGCACCACCGAAGGTCCAGTTCGCGATGAGCGGGCTGGTGGCGACGTTGAAATTCCAGTAATGGACGAGGGTTTGGATCGGCGCGGCGATGGCCGCAAATTCGACCGGCGTGGACCAGTTGCTCCAGCGCCCGGTAGTATCCTTGTGGCGCACCCTGGCGCGGTAGCGTTTGCCCGCTTCGCAGGAGGCCGTGGGGAAAGTGTATGTGTTACCAAACGTGGTGAGTTCCGCACTCACATGGCGTGCCTCGTATTCTAACAAGCGCTTGACCCCCGGCGTGTAGGTGGCGCTGGCATTGACTTCCGCGATGCGCCACTGGAGGGCACTAAAGGTGGCCACGCCCTGCGGATCGCTGAAGGCCGTGGTTTGGAAACGCAAATCATTGACCGGATAGCCCGGCGTGCCAATGAAGGAAATCGTCGGTCGGGCTGGATACAAGGAACTTTCCCCGCCGGTGTTGCCCAGTTGGTCCATGAAGGAACCGCGGCCATTGGCAAAATTTTTCATAGCTACGACCAAGTCGGCGATGGAGGTGCTGCCGGGACCGCCCCAGCCTGAATAGTTACCGACGTCGGACGGAGCATTTTTCCAACGGGTATCATCGGCCTTTTGGAAGGGGATGATGTAGGAGGCGATTTCGTCGAGCAGCGGATTGATTTGGTCAGGCTGGAAGAGCAGGGTGCGACACTCACGGACCGTGCCGTAATAGTCCGGCCTCAAGGCGGCGTTGGCACCGCCGTTGAGAAGCGCGTCATACACGTTATCGACGCCGCTGTTCCAAGATGGGCCCCAGGAGGCATCGTGGTCGTAGGGCAGGATCCACAACTTGCCGCGGTATCCGTTCTCCGCGGTGTAAACCGGCTCAAAATAGTAGACCATGTTCTTGTCGCAATTGGGCCAGTAATCGTAGTGCTGCACCGCCTCACAAATCGCGTGATAGCGGTCCCATTTGTCGAGATTGACATTGGCGGTGAGTGCGGCCGGCTGCATGGAATTGTTGATATTGCCGACCCAGGCGTGGTCGGCCCCATTTTTAGCACCGAGGGGTGCCTGATAGCGTTGCTGGTCGAGCGAGTTATCGGTTTCGTTGAGCAACTTGTAGAGGTTGCCTTTTTGCATGTGGTGGGAGTCGAGGAAGCGCGAATCGTAGTCTTCCTGGACCATGATCAAGCCTTGGAAATCGCCATGATAGTTATCGGCCTGCTCGGCGGCAGTGGTCACATTGCGCCAATGCGCGAAATGGGCGAGGGGTGCGGGCAGGCCGAAGGCATTCCACATCCGCATGTTCATCCACTCATTGAGTGAATAGGTCATGCTCCCCGAATTCTCGACCCCTTTACAAGTGGTGATGGTCTGGGTTTTCTGGGGATAGAGCTTGCCCCGCTGGTCGCGCAGGGTGATATAGGATCCGCGGTTGAATTTAAACCGCATGGAGCGCTTGCCACTCCCCTGATAGCGCCCGTTGGCACCACGCGTCCGATAGGCAATATTGTCATACACGACCCCGTCGTAAACAAAGGTGCCGTTCCAATTATAGTAAAACCGTGACGCATCCCAAGTAAGTTGCTTATTGCCGTCGTAGGCGACGCAATCCAACCAGTCGCTTGACTTGGTGATGAGTTGATAGACCGGCAGCGTTTGTAAAGTCGCGGCGGTGGTGGCGCCATAGGCGGGCACGCCATTGTAGATGAAGCAAGCAAAATTGGCGGCCGGGTCATCGGCATACGGGACGCGCACACTGGCCCCGAGCGTATCCGTGACCGTGATGCGGTAGCGCAACAAGGTGCGATGGCTCTGCGCTGGCAGCACCACGGTGTAGATGCCGTCGCCATATTCCACGTCACCATTCGTGCCGGTATCGGCCATCGGCACCGTGGTCCAGTTGGCGGCCAGCTCAAAGGCCGGATTAAGGGTGCGGACCTCCTTGGCGATGGTGTTGCCGCTGGGCACGTTCGATAGATAACGCGGGATGTAATTGCCGGGCGTCACCACCTGATAGCTGAGGGTAACCGAAGCCACTCCCTGCAAGTCGCTCACTTTCGCGCTGATGACAATCGGGTCGACGGAGGTCGGCTGTTGTGGTAAATGTTGGACTTGGCGGATGGCAGGCGGGGCATTGGCGACAAACTGCAGATTGACCGCGCCGGGCGACACCGTGTCGGTGGTGGCATTGTCTGCGGGAATGGTGGAGGAGCGCCACGACCCGCCGAGCGAGCCGTCGAGCAGCGGGTTGATGCGTTCGAGAGAAGCGCCATCGCCGCCGGCGGCGACCGGCCAGGGAAACCCCACTTTATAGTCCACTTCGTCAATGGTCGTGTTAGTCGCATCGCGCAGACGCACGAATTCCCCATCCGAGCTAAGGGATCCCTCCCATGGTCCGAGTGCGACTTTGCCATATTTAGCCAGGATGGTGGCGGGCGTGGCGGCGACGATGAGGAACCCGTTAGGCGCAATGGTGGTGCCGGCGGGAAAGGTATAGTCAATGCCACCGGAGAGGCGCCAGTTAGTCATGACCACGGACGAGGTCCCGGCATTGAAGATTTCGATGAATTCATTGAGCACGGTGTTATCCACGCCATTGAAGTGGATCTCGTTGATGACGATGGTGCTCGGAACTTGTGAGGTGGTGGTGAAGCTGGCGGTTTCCGCCGACCAGGCGGAGCCGGCGGCATTGACGGCGCGCCAGCGGAAGAAATACGCGGTGTTGATGCTGAGACCGGACAGGAAGCGGGTGAAGTCAGTGGTCTGGTTGCCCAGCGCGATGGCAGTAGACCATGCGCCGGGGTTGGTGCCGCCATCGCTAGTGCCGTAGAAGAGGGTGACGGCGGGTGGGTCATTGCCAACTTGGGTGACCCTGCCGTGGAGCACGGCGGTGGTGCCGGTGATGCCATCCGCGCTGCGGTTTTCCACTAGCGGCGCACTGATCGGTAACGTCGAAAAACTCAACGTGGCCGGCCCCCAGACGCCACCGCCGGAGTTTTGAGCAAAGGCGCGGAAATAAAAGTCGGTGGCTGACGCCAGACCCGTGAGGGCCACGCTCATCGCGCCGACGCCGCTGCCCAAATTCAACGACTTCGCCCACGCCCCGGCATTAGTGCCGCCGTTGCTGGGGCCGTAGAACAGAGTGACCGTCGGATTTTCTCCACCATTATCGGTGACATTAGCACCCACGGTGGCGGTCGTGCCGGCCACCGCCGTGGCGGCAATGGTCGCCACCACCGGGGGAATCGCGGTCGTGCTAAACACCACCGCCGGCACAACCCACGAATTGCCGGCGGAATTGGTGGCACAGGCGGTGAAACGATAGGTGGAGAGCGGGCTGAGACCGGAGATATTCATGGCGAATGGGCCGCTGTAATTGCCGGGCAAGGTGATGCTGTAGAGCCAGCGTTCGGGGGTGGTGAAGCCATCGCTGGGGCCGTAGTAGAAAGTGATACTCGGGGCGTCGATGCCGCTGGCGGTAACGGTGCCGCCAAGAGTGGCAGTGTGGGCGGTGATCGCCGTAGCCTGCAGGTTGCCCAGCGTAGCGGATCCGACGAAGGGAATGGCCGTGAGATTGATGAATTTGTCGGTGCCGGCGACGGGATCACCGGGGAAGTTGCGCCCGGGATTGGTCACGGCATAATCGATGCGCCAGTTGTTAAGGCCGGTGGTGAATTCCAAGCCATTGGTAAGCAATCTGCCGCCGAGGGTGAGGAACCCGCCATTCCAAGTGCCAGTGTAATGGATCAACGAAAACGTGGTCCCCACGGGAAAGGCCTTCTTGCTCGCGGCAACGTCAGCCAAGGTCAGGGCAACCGTGCCGGTGAGCGTCACATTGCCGGGCACCCCGAAATTGAGAATCTTCAGGAGCGCCGCCGTGCCGCCCGGGCTCACACTGGAATCCATTTCGCAGCGCAGGGTCGAGCCGGTGAGCAACGCCAAAGGACCACAAGTCAGAGTCTTGGCGGCCGTTGCCGGAGCGAGCACCCCGGAAACATTGACCGCGCCGCTGATGCTGCCGCTGCCGCCCAAGGTCGCTCCGCTGGCGACGCTAACGGCGGCAGTGCCGGTGCCGCTGCCACTGGTGTTGTTGACCAGCAAGGTGCCGGCACTGACGGTGGTGGCCCCGGTATGGAGATTGGCCGCAGTTAGATTCAGCGTGCCGGGCCCCGCCTTGGTGATGCCGTAGCTGCCGACCAACTTGCCACTGACTAGCAGATCCACGGCGGCGGCGCCATTGGCCACCGTGAACAACTGGGTGATGTCAAGTTGCAGCCCCCCCGAAATGACCGACGCGTCCGGGCTTTCCTCGACATTGATGACGACGCCACCATTGCCGTTCCACAATTGATGATTGCCGTTGCCGGAGTGAGCCAAGGTGCCACCACGCAGGTTGAAGGTGAGGCCGCCCGTGGTCGCGTTGCCGCTGCTGGTGCGATCCAAGGTGCCGCCATAGAGATTGATGACGGAGAGGCGGGTATCGGCCGTGCCGGTGTAGCCCAGAGTGCTGCCAAACGTCACCTTGCCCCCGGAGTTAATAGTTAGGGCGCGGCGGATCACGGCATTGGTGGCATCTCCCAGCGCCAGAGTTCCCCCATTGACAATCGTGCCGCCGGTGTAGGTATTGACCTTGCCGCCGATATTGAGCGTGCCACTACCATTTTTAATCAAGCCCACGGCGTTGCCATTGGCCGGATTGGCAATGACCGGAGTGTAATCGACATTGCCGCCACTGGCGTTGCTGGTATCGATGCCGATGAATGACCCGCTCAGCAGGCCGCTGCTGGCAGTGCTGCCGCCCAGATGCACGCCGTCCATGAGGGTGGCAAAATCGCTGGTGCTGAGTTCATTTGCGCCTCCCACGTTCAGCATGAGGGTGGCCCCGCTGTTGACGGTGATGTTAGATGGGGTCCAATCGCTAGCCGCGCTATTGTAGAGGGCCGCTTTCTTGGCAAACTGCAAAGTGCCGCCAGCCACCGTGGTGATACCGACATAGGTGTTGGTGCCAGCAAGGGTCAGCGTGCCCAACCCCACCTTGGTCAAGCCGCTGCGATTGCTGCTGTCGAGATTGCCGGCGTAGGTCACAGCTAAATTGTTAGTGTCGAGCGTGATGGCGGCGGGGCTATTTTTGATGCGTGCGGCCCAGTCCTGGCCGGCACTGGCGGCGGTGAACTGCAGCGTGCCGCCGCCGAAGCTGAGGTTGCCGCTGCCAAGGGCGTTGGCATTGTTTGCCTGGAGGATGCCGCCGTTGACAAAGCTGGTGCCGCTATAACTGTTGGCGTTATTGATAGTGAGCATGCCAGTGCCGCTCTTGGTCAGGCTCGCACCACCCGCAATACCAAAGGCACCCCCAAGGGTGAAGTTTTTGAGGCTATGGTTGAAGGTGGCGGAATGCGGTGTGACATTCGCAACGTCAATCATGACGGCGGTCGAACTGGCCGTGTCATCAAACACCACAGCATCGTTAGGCCCATAGGCGGTGGCGCTCGCATTGCTCGCCAATTTCCACGTCGCGCCGGCGTTGGGGGCCCAAGTGCCACCGCTCCACACCGTATAGTCGGCGGTGTAGTCCACATCCACCACGCCGCTGCGATTCACCAGGGTGAGTGAGGTGCGGGCAGGCAAGCTGGCAGCGTCGAGCGCAAAGGCGGCAAAGCCGGTGCCGCTGATTTCGCCGGCATACTCGAGCACATGAGTCGTGCCGACTCCGGCAGGCAAGCTGCCATTCACCGCGATCACGACTGAGTTAGCTCCCCCATTGGTGGTTAGATTGGTCGCGTGAATGGTCGGCACACTGGTGTAGTTACCGAGGTTGCTCACTTGGACGGCACCCCCGCCGCTGAAGGTCAGACCACCCAAGGTCAGGGTGCCCGCACCACCCGCACCGCCCTCCACACTGCCACCGTCGGCCACCGTGGCGATGGCCGAACTAGCGCTGCCGCTGCCCCCGAGCGTGGCTCCCGAGGCCACCGTGATGGCAGACGTGGCGTTGCCACCATTGAGATAGAGCTTGCCACCGCTGAGGGTGGTGGTGCCCGTATAAGCATTGGCCGCAGCCAAGGTCCAACTGCCGGCACCGGCTTTGGTCAATGCGGTCTGGTTGCTGCCGCTGCCGCTGTTGCCCAAGCTGGCCGCTAGAATGCCGGTGCCCGAGCCTTGCAAGGTTAGGCTGGCCGGGGTGTTGCTGCTGGCAAATGCGATGGCTCCGCCGCCACTGCCGAGGCGCATAAAGGTGCTGGAGGCATCCAGGGTTGCGCCATTGGCACCGATGGTGAAGAGGCGATTGGTCGACGCGCTGGCCGCCGTGTGTTGGAGCGTGCCACCGTTGAGGACGAGGTCGGCCGCCGCACCACTGGCGGAGCCCTTGCCGATGGGGCTGGCAGTGTTGACGTTGGCCAGGGTGGTGACGTTGAGCACGCCGCCGTTGAGAGTGGTGACGCCCGTATAGTCGCTGGTGATGTTAGCGAGATAGACCGTGCCGGTGCCCAGTTGGCTGAGGTTGCCCGCGCCGCTGACTTTCAGGTTGAAGGTCGGGTTGTCGCTACGCTTGAAAGCCAGCGTCGCCCCGGCCGCCACGCTCACCCCGCTGGAACTATCAATCGCGCCGAAGGCCCCGCCGGTGCCCAGTTGCAGGGTGCCACCGGTGACCGTGGTGGTGCCGGCATAGGTGCCGAAGTTACCACCCGTCGGCAGATTGTTCGTGCTGGTGATGGCCATGAGCCCGGGCCCCGCCTTGGTGATATTGCCACTGCCACCGCGCGGATCCAACAACCCGCTGATCACCAAATCCACTCCGCTCACCGTGCTGCCCTGCGCCACCGTAAACACCAGGTCACCCGAAAAATTGGCTGTCACTTGCGTGTGCAAATTGGCCGCGATGGTGGCTTCACTGCTGCTTGCTAGAGTAGTGATGGGCAAGGCACCCGTCACCCCATTGTTATAGATATCGAAATAGGCGGCCCCGGTCTGCGCCCACAGCCCACCTTGCATGGTCACGGCGGCCACACTGAAGTCCGCGCTCTGGCTAATCTTGAGGCTATCGAAAATGCCGCCATTGATCACGACGGTGCGACCGATGCTGGAGGCCCAGCCATTGGTGAACACCGCCTTGGCACCTGGGTTGATTTGCAGCGTGCCTTGAAACGCATCGGCGGATGTCGCCTTTAGGATGCCGCCATTGACGGTAAGGCCGGCGCTGTAAGCACTGTTGGCGTTGAGGGTCAGGGTGCCGCCGCCGTTCCAAGCCAAACCGCCTCCGCCTGAGATCACCCCTCCCAGAATCTGGTCAGCGCTGGTGGTGAAATTCAGCGCTGCGCCGCTGTTGATGGCAATCGCTCCGCTGTAACTGCCGCCGCCCAAGCTGCCACTGCCACCAATTTCGAGCGTGCCGGCGGCGATCTTCGTGTCCCCACTGTAGCTGTTGGCGCCGGTCAAGGTCAACTTGTTAGCACCCACCTTGACCAAACCGGGCGTGCCGCCAATCGCCGGAGAACTGCGCTCGCCGGCGCTGGTGTCAAACCCGAGATAGGCGCCGCTGGTGAAGTTGCTGGTGGCCCGGATGCTGGCGACGTCGGCGTCGCTCATGCCATTGCCCACGGCGATGCCTGCGCCACTGGCGACGCTGTATCTGCCATTGATGTTCCAGCCAGGCAGGGCACCAGTTGCGCTGAGCGAGAGGGTGCCGCTCGTCACTTTTGTTAGACCGGTATAGCTATTGCTGCCGGCCAGCACCAGCGTGCCGTTGCCGGCCAGGGTAAGGCCCCGCGCGGTGGCCCCGGCATTGCTGATAGGACCACTAAGGGTCAAAGTGTCGGTAATGCCATTGGGCTTGACGCTGAGGTCGCCGTTAAGTTTTACGCCCGCGCTGATAGCATGGGATCCGCTCACGGTGAGCACCGGCAGCGCGCTGCCGTTGTCAAAAATGACCACCTTGCCTTGCGTGCTGGCCAGCGTCACGCTCGCCCCCTCGACATTATTGAAAGCGAGGCTGCCCACGCTGCGGTCGGCGCTGCCGAGATCCACGCTGCTGAGGGCCGCGCTGGCTTTGAAGACCACGTTCGAGCCAACGGCGTTGGGCGGCGTTATGGCCCCATACTCGGAGGTCCAGTTGCCCGCCGTCCCCCAGTCGGTGGTGCCCGTCGAGGCCCAGGTCACCAGCGGCAAGGCGAGTTTGATTTGGAATCCGGCAATCCGCAGCGCATAGCCGTCACCAAAGTCCACCCCATTGATCTTGAGTGTGCCATCAGTCACCGTCACACTGCTGAATTTGAGGTAGTCGCGGCCCGCCACCAGCGCATTGCCCGCCAGAGTGGCAGTGAAAAATTGCTTGGTGCCACTGTTGACCTGGACCGACCCCGACGCGTCGCCTTTGCCGTCATTGTCGACGTCGCCCGAATACACGTAGACGTCATAGCTGCCGGGCGTGAGGCCGCTGAAGGTGAAGACAGGTTTGTTGGTGAGCAAGTCCAACAACAACGCATCAAAAGGCCGGCTAAAACTCAGGCCGCTATCCACGTTCACATAAGCCAGCCTGCTGCCGGTGAGCGTCAGGGTTGCTCCTGAGGACCCGCCGAAAGAATCGATCAGCCCGGAGTAAACCTTGGTGATGTTAGTATCGCCCCAGCCATCGGTAAGGTTAAGTCCGTTCCATTGGTCACCGGCCTGGCCGATGGCCGCCGCCCCTGCAAAGGTGGCGGTCGGGCTGCCGGCATTGGCCGTGGCGTCATTGAAATCGACGTTGATGAGGCCGGCTCTGGCAGAGCCGATGGTCAAGGCAATGGCGATAAGCCAGATGCCGAAGCGGGTGAGACGGTCGGCGGCGGGAGGTGTCATGGGGATGCTAACAGGTGCGTGAAGAACCAGACAAGGGTCGGCCATAATCGGCCTCCCCTCGGCGCTAAGCTAGTCATGCGCTCAGCAGAATCAACAGTTTGTTTGATCAATTAGAGGCGTTTCTGGCGCTGGAATGCTGCCCTGGGTCACCCCGCAAGGCAGTGAGGGCAGCGGTGTTTGCCTCAGGGACTCGCGTAAATGGTCTTGCGGTATGCCAACTTTCCCCGGTATTACGGATAAGGTTGGCACGCGCCTTGCTTTATCTCCTGTCGGCAAACCAACTCACCCCCACCCCAAACACCCCATGAAATTACGAATCAAGACCCCCGCCCTCGCCCTCCATGCCTCCGCTGTCCTCCTTGCCGCGCTGCCGCAGGTTTACGCCGACGCTGCCAAGGAGGCCATCAAGCCCGCGACTCCCGAGCCACGTTTCAAGCTCTATGGCTGGCTCGAGGGCGGCATGACCGTCAACCCCGCCGGCCCGGCTGACAACCAGAACTTCGGCCGCCTCTTCGATGATCGCTCTAACGAGCCGCTCCTGAACCAATTTTCGCTCACTGCGGAACGGACGCTGGACCCGGCAGCGACCGGTGTCGACTGGGGCTTCAAATCCCAGGTCATGTTTGGCAGCGACTCGCGCTTCACCCATGCGGTGGGCATCCTCGATCACGTCTCCAATGACCGCTACCAACCGGACTTGGTGGAAGCCTACCTTAACCTGCACTGCCCGGTGCTCAGCGACGGCGGGGTGGATTTCAAGATCGGCAAAGTGGTGACCCCTGAAGGTGCGGAGACCATTGATCCGCGCACCAACGTCTTCTACTCGCATAGCTACATTTTTAACTTTGGCATCCCGCTCACCTACACCGGCGTGCAGGCGGACTGGCATGCCACCAAGTGGCTTGACATCTACGCCGGCATCACCCGCGGCGTCAACACCAGCATCGAGGATAACAACGACTCGCTCGCCTTCCAAGGTGGCTTCGGCCTCAATTTGCTCGATGGGAAATTCACGTTGCTCGCCATCACCCATCTGGGCCCGGACACACCTAACAACAACCATGCTTATCGTTATCTCAACGATATCACCGCCACCTGGAAAATCAGCGACAAATTCACCTCCATCACCGACGTCAACTACACTTATGACGAGGCCGCCAGTGCCGCCTGTTATGGGGTAGCGCAATACTTTACCTATCAAATCAACGACTGGCTGACCGCCGGCATCCGGGCTGAAGTCTGGCGCGATGACAAGGGATTCTATGCGGTCCAATTCGCCAACAACACCGACCCGATGCACTTGCTGCGCGGTGATGCCGGCACTGTGTATGACCCGCGCACCGTGGGCGGTGGCAAGACCACCTACGGCGCGATCACGCTCGGCGCAAACATCAAGGTGCCGGTGCCCAAACCTGCTGAAGGTCTGGTCATCCGTCCCGAGCTGCGCTTCGACACGGCACTCAACGGCGGTTCACATCCCTTCAACGATTCAATGGACAGGCACATGCTGACCATCGGCTTGGATGCCATCCTCACCTTCTAACCAGCGGACCACTGGCGCAGGCGCTCCGCGGAGAGCTTGACGGCTTCCTCACCGGCGATTTCAAGGGTGGTGGGACCGTCA
This sequence comes from Verrucomicrobiota bacterium, assembly GCA_037133375.1. GTDB lineage: Bacteria > Verrucomicrobiota > Verrucomicrobiia > Verrucomicrobiales > Akkermansiaceae > Luteolibacter. Next base: position 13,452 of record JBAXOF010000076.1, read on the forward strand.
AAGCCGCTGGCTAACAACTCCTTGACGAGCGCCTCAAGACCGACGATGCCGTCGCCTAACGGAATGAGACCCATGCCGCAACCGAACTGGGTGCCGCGCTTGGACAGCATCTCGGCAGGCATGTCCTTCCAATGGACATGCTTGATGCGCGGGCCGAAGGTCTTGATGAACTGCATCGGATCGCCGCCGCCGAGCCAGGAGTTGCCGGTGTCAAGGTTGATGCCGACGGTGTCCTCGTTGCCCAGTGCGTCAAGGATGCGGGTCATGCCGTCCACGGTGTCGGTGAGGATGCCGTGCGGCTCTAACAAAAGATCGATGCCCAGGGCCTTGGCCCAGCGCACGGGTTCCTGGAGTTTTTCGCGGATGGAAAAGATCCGTTGGTCGTCGGTTAGGTGATGGCCGAAGGCGGTTTTCGGGTCGCCCTCAGTGGTGATGACTTGTTTGACGCCGAGGAAATGGGCGAGTTTGATGGCCTTGATGATTTCGGCGGTGCCGTAGCGGTCCGGCGAGGTCGGATCTAGCAAGTTGGCGTGGGCGCAGACGCTGGTGAGCGTGAGTCCGAACTCATTGACCATGTCGAGGATGGTCGCCGGATGCGAGTCGAGGCTGATTGAGGCGGAGAAACCATATTCGGTGCCGAGGGTGGCGCCGTCGTGGTTGTCGGT
>JBAXOF010000077.1:0-14113 GCA_037133375.1 Verrucomicrobiota bacterium
TGGCAGTGCCGCCAGATGGAACGGGCGAAGGTAGCGCGGGAGCAGACTTCGGCGTTGGAGTGGTCGCTGGAGCGGTTGGAGTGCTTTGGCTGGGCGGATTGGCAGTGCCGCCAGATGGAACGGGCGAAGGTAGCGCGGGAGCAGACTTCGGCGTTGGAGTGGTCGCTGGAGCGGTTGGAGTGCTTTGGCTGGGCGGATTGGCAGTGCCGCCAGATGGAACGGGCGAAGGTAGCGCGGGGTTGGGATTGACGCCGCGGCCCTTGTTGTAGGCGTCGAGGCGGGCGGAATCCATTTTCCCTTGCTGGTAGGCTTGTTCTACGGGTTCGGGTCGAGAACCAGGGTATTTGTAGTCACGCAAATTAACCGATTTCCCATCTGCTGGCTTTGACCCGATCATGCCTTGGTCTGCGGAGCGAAAGCCCGTCAGTCGCCCATTCATCCCCTTGTAGGTGTGCTTCGATGCCAGCGCAAGTGCGTCGCTGGTGGTTGGCTGCCTTCTCGAATATTGATTGTTTCGACCGCTCATGCGCGAAGCCTGCCATATCCGGCCATTTGCCGTAACGGGCGCAAGTGCCGCCACCAACTGTTAATTTTATCTTGCAATCTGAGTGCGTTTATGGTCAACCCATCCGGCATGGAGTTGCCACCCTACTACAAGTATCCGCCGAAAGAAGTCCGCCTTGCCTGTCGTCAAATCCTCCTCGAAGTGTCCAAGGCGTTCAAGGTGCCGCCCGGTCACGTCACCAGCCACATCAAAACCCTCGAAGTGCAGGCCGCCCGTGCCCTGGTCATGCGCCTGATGCTCATCATCGGGCTGCGCCGCGTCGATCTCGCCGTTGCCTTCAACCGCGACTTGAGGAGGGTGAGGAGCAGTGTCGTCGGCATGACGGTGGTGCCCGCGTGGGCGCTTGCTGGGGTGGTCCGCGCCTTTGGAGAATCCGCGGTACCCGCCGCCAATCCCCGGCAACTGGCCATGCTTCACTCGCTTTCCGGTGCGTCCTGAGTCGAAACGTGCTGGTTGCGGCGCTTGACCACCATGATCTTGTGAAGCTGTGCCCGCTCCTCGGTCGTGGCGTGGTGATAAACCGCCTCCGCCTTGTCCAAGGTGAGCTTTGACACAATGTAGGCCAGCGGAGTTTCCTTCGCCCGTTTCTGCAAGGCGTGGATGTCCTGCCGCTTGATGGTTCCGTCGGCGATGGCGGCTTTGAAGTCCGGCTTCTCGCCCTTGCGCAGCGCCATGACCAGCTTGCCCTTTGCCAGTGAGGCGTCGGCCTGCTTCTGCGTGCGGGCACCTTGTGGAATGGCATCCTTGGCGAACTTCTCCGCCAGCCGTTCCGCCGGACTCTGGGTCATCTTGCGGGTTGCCGGCATGATCCCGATCCATGGCAGCGCGATTTCCGACGGGTCGCTCTTGCGGTCAATCTCTTTGCGCATGCCGCGAATCCAGAACGGTTCAAACGCCTTGGCAAAGAACTTGCCGCTATCGGCCAACTGCTTGATGGCACCGTCATCTTCGTGACGGACTTCCACCCCGTAGTAATCCCGGTTCTTGTAGAGGTCGCCAACCACGGAAAGCAGCGGGTGAGCTTTGTTGATGAGGGTTTGCAAGCCCTCCGTCTTGTAGGCCAGCAAGTCTTTCATGTAGGTCGGCAACACCATTCTCTCGGGGTGTCCCTTGTCGTCAAGCTGGCCGGTGCGGAAGGCAAAGTAGTCGAGCGAATCCTTGGGCTTATCCCCGGTGAACAGGTAGGTGAGCATGGCGTTGGTCAGACCCACGGTGAGTAGCAGCGATGCTGTGTAGGCGAAGCGGTCGGGAATGTTGTCGGGAAGGCGTCCGGTCCGCGCCCATTCGTCCATGAACTTGTAGCTGTCCTTGAAGCTGCCGCCAAGCTCAGCCAGGGTTCCACCCGTCCAACCGGGGGCGCGGACCAGTCCTTGCACCACGTTCTTGGCGGTGTTTTCGATGAACAAGCGGTCATAGCGGACTTGACCAAGACGGGCGTCGATCCGGTTCCATGCCTGGCGGAATTCCGGCGTGAGTTCTTCGAGCGTCTTGCCGGGGTTCATCTCGATGATCCGGTTTGCCAGATGAGCGAACACGCCGGCCTTCTGTCGTGGCACCAGTCCCTTCATGATCGGATGGGCCATCAGTTCGAGCGCGGCGATGGGCGAGCGGGCCGCGGCGCGAATCCGGTGTTCGCTATACCAGTCCTCGACCATCTTCGGGAATTGTTCGGTGGCGAGGCCGCGTTCCATGGTGAATCCGGCGCCGGCCAACTCTGCCGCCCGCACCACCTGCGCAATCTTCGGGTCAATCGTGCCGTCGGGCTCGCGCCATGCGTTGAGCACCTTGTCGCCAGTTCGGTAAGTTTCCACCGGGGCGATGAAGGAATTTCCGATGGTCTTTGCGAGGTCTTTGAATGAGCGGTTTCCGCGCATCACGCCGAACACGTCCTTCAAGACGTTGGCATTGGCGGAAACGATGGCTTCCCCCGTGGTGAAACCGGCATGGAAGGCGCTGCCGACGCCAAGCTGTGCCTGATTGAGCGCGTTGGCGATGGCCGTCCATCCGGTGTAGAGCTTTCCGAAATACGGGTTGTTGTAGAGGTTGCGCGACAAATAGTTGTTGAGCACGTCGCCCACTTCCTTGGGCACAATCCGCTTTCCAACCTGGACCAGACCGAGATATTTCTCCCCGGTGAGCTTTTCGTAGCTGATTCCGCCCTTGATGGCGGCAAGACTGGCGAGTTCTGGCGTTGACTTCACAAAGGAATCGAACTTGCCGAACACCTCCGGGGCGACGGACTGGAAGCGCCCGCGCGCATTGATGTAGGCTTCGAGCAAATGCGCCATCTTCTCCTCTTTCTTGCGGGTGTAGCGCTTGTGGTAGTCGGATGGATTGCTGCCCTCCCAGGTCAAATCCGCCAGATCGCGCAGTTCCTTTTGCGTCGGCGTGCGGGCCGATCCCTTTTCGCCGCCGGTGATGCGGTCCCACAGGTCGTATTTGAAATCAAGCTGGTGGCCGATCTCATGCGCCAGCACGCCCATGTCCGTGGCAAACTTCGTCACCGTAGCGCCCGCCTTCGAGGCGTAGCCCAGGCGGCTGCCACCGATGGCCATGCGCCGTTCGGGCGTCAGGCCGATGTTGGCAGCCACCTTCATCAGACCTTGATAGACGATCTTGTTGACATACTCGGGCACCTTGATTGTCGGCGGGCCATAAACCTTGCCGTAGCGGTCGGGAACTTCCACCCAGCCCTTCGGTACGTCGGCGAACGGGTCAACCACCCGCATCTTGCCTTGCGCCTGCCAATCCTGCATCGCCTGCGCCGCCATGATGGAACGATCCATCTCCGCCCACTTGAGTTTTACCAGGTCCACCGGGTTGGCGGAAGTCGGTCGCAAGCCAAACTCAAATGCGGTCTTGATGTCCTCGTCAAACACCTTTTCCTTGCGGAAGCTCTGCTTGCCGTGCAGCGGCGTCTTGGTCAGGTAGCCCAGCGCGTCGAGCGCGCCGCTGGCGTTGGTGCCGTTCTTGAGCGCCGCATCCACCCGCGCCTTCACCCATGCTTTTTGCTCAGGTGTGGCATCGTTGACCGTCTGACCGTCTGGAATGACGCCAGCCTCGCGGGCCTGCGCCATCGCCAGATTGAACGCCTCGCGGCTTTCCTTCGTCCACACACCTGGGAAGTAGTTTTCACGCACCGATTGCAGCGGCGTGCCAGCCTCTTCCAGCAACTTGATGCGCCGACCATCTTCCGAGTTCATCTTGTTGCGGATCTCTTCCATCCGCGCCGCGGTGGCCGGGTCTTTGAAGAAATCCGCCATGGGCCGCCCGGTCGAACGCGCCGACATGAATTGAATGCCGGGATTTTTGTCAATCCCCAGCGATTCCTTGCCCGCTCCCAGCTTGAGGAAGTCCATGGAGTCCTCCTTGAAGCTCTGGTTGATCGACTCTGCCCGCTGGTGCATTGGTCCGATCTTCGATCCCAGAGTTTCCGCCGCCTTCAAGTGCTCCTTGCTCACCGCACCGGGCAGCAGCAGGGTTTGAATCCCATCCTTGATGGCCTTGAGCGATTCCATACCCGGCACCCGCTCCAATAGCGACTTGCCGCCCGCTGGCGTGGCCGTGGCTGGCGTTGCGCCCGCCGGGGTGGGAGATGCAGCCAAAGACGTGGCCGGTTCGGCGGCTTTGAAATCCGCCGCCCTGGCGGGTTTCTTCGTGTCCTCGGTTTTGAGCCATTCGCGCAGGGAATCCACGTTGGTTTCCACCATGTCACCCAGTCCCTTCCATCCCGGCGCATAGTTGGACTTGTAACCGTCAATCGCCTCGCGGCGGCTGCCGTATCCCAACATGACCTTGTGCTCATCGAAGCGGTGGGCCTCGGGGTCGATCTGATTGATGACAAATGCCTTGGTACTCGCCGGGTCGGGACCGATGAACGCATCCACATGCTGCTTGTCGCGGCCCTCGGTGCCCAGAAAGTAGCCATAATGCCCGTTCATCTCCACACTCCACGGCTTGCCGCTCTTGTCGGTTCCGCTGCGGGTCGATCCGTGCGGGTTTTCAATGCTCACCGTCATGCCGTGCAGCGTCACCTTGCCCTTGGCATAGTTGCCTGCCTCGATCTGCGCGGGAGTCGGGTCGGTGTCAGTCTGCGCCGCCGCGGCTTCCACTCTGGCGGGGGCGGATGCGAGTCTATCGCCATTCTGCTGCCCTTCCTCCTGTGTTGGAGATGAACGCAGCCCTTCACCATATTCAAGACGCGGAACCTGCTCCTTGCCGATTGCTCCCATTTGCAAATCAATCGGAACAACCCCGTCCTTGCTCATGATGAAGTTGTCTGGCTTGGCGTCCATCACGATCACGCCATCCTTGCGCGCCCAACCATTGAAGGAATCCTTGATCTTGGAAAAACCTTTGGATTGCATGAACTCGACAATCTGACTCTCGCTAGGGTGAGGATTGCCGGGATTGGCGGCATCAATCCACTCCTGCGATATTACCGCGCTGGGTTCGCCCGAATCATGTCCAATGAGCATGCTTGGCTTGTCTGATGTTGCGACGCCCTCAAATCGGATGTCACTACCGAAAACCGAACTTTGCAATGTCATCCTCCGCAAGTATTCTGGAAGACTGGCATTCTTCATCAGAATCTTACCCTGCCAGAAGACCGGAACCTGACCAAACACGCCAGGCCAAGTGCGTTTTACCGCCCTTCCTCCCGATCCAAAGCTCCAAACCTCATGTTCGGAGGTTTCGTTTGAAATCGAATCGCCAAGGGCGTCGATTTTATCACTCGGAATCAGCCTTCCCGCTTCTTTTGCCCACGCGACATCTCTTCGCATTGTCTCTTCCCGGCTTGCACCTGAGCCCGAGCCTTGCGAATCAAGTGTTCTGGCGCTCTCTCGAAAGGCCCCCACTTGGGCGGAGAGTTTTGCGGGGAGGGTTGCGGCGTGTTCATCGAACACACGATCCGCTTCCTTCGCCGACCGGTCAAGCCCTTTTTGACTCGTTGGGTTCACTTCCTCATCCGAATGCTCCGGCGCGGACATGAGCGTGTTGCCTTGGGCAGATTTCAACTCCGCGTTGAGTTGCGCAAGTCTGGCGACGTTCTCCGGGTTGGTCCTGCCAGCGGCCTTGTCCTGCTTCATCCGGTATTCCAGAGTGGCGATATGCCGCTTAATTCTGTCCGCGTCGGAAGCGGTGGTATCGCCTGTCTCGCTTTTTGGCTTGAGACTGAATTCCCTGACGTTGCGGCTGGCGGAAACCTGCAATCCTCCGGTGGCGTGGAAATCGTCCTTGGATAGAATTGCCGACTTCCCGATAGACTCGCCCTGGCCAAATTCCTTTGGAACGAACACTTGGTATTCACCGTCGCTCATCTTGTAGAGAGAACCAACGGCGGCACCTTGAACCATTTCTGGGAGTCTGAAATCACCGATGAAAGATTGTTTCGATGGAAGTTTCCCTTGATGCGGCGTGATGAATCCTGCTTTGGATTCGACAGCAACGGGCGTTTCACTCTTCGGCTTGTAGATCCCCGCCCAATCCGGCGTAGCCAAGTCCTTCCCGGTCACCGCCTGATACACCTTCCACAGCGATTGCGAATAGCGTTCCTTGCCGCCCTTGGCCAGCAGCGCGGCCAGGCTTTCCGCGTCCGTGATCTTGCCCTTGGCAACCATCGACAACATCGCGGGCATGACGTTCACCATCTCGGCAGGAGTGAGCGGGTCGGCGTAGCGGGATTCTTCGTTGGCGGGTGATGAAAATAGATTGTTCCTGCCCTTGATTTCGTCAATCTTGCGTTGTAGCTTCTCAGCGGAGCCCGCTTGTGCGACGTAATTCCGCCGATTCTCGGAGATGGAGGCCGTCGAGATCCCTGCGGGCTTCACTACGTCCACGGCTTCCACGCTGTAAATCCGTCTTCCTTCGGATTCCCTGGCAAATTCCTTCACGGTGAGTTTAGCTAGAATGATCTGGCCATGATATGGGAACGGAACCCAATACCTGTGCATCGCGGCAATGTTGATATCTCCGTTTTCATCGGGACCGCTATGTGTTCTCACCGAGTTTTCAAATAGATGATCCAGATTTGCTAACGCAAACGCATGGGCTTGTGGCGACATGGATTTTTCAACCGCGCTTTCGTTGGCCATCTTTTTTACCGAGCGTGCGGATACGGTGGCGGTCAATCCGTCATCAATATTGGTTATTTCTTGATCCACAAATGACGATGCCGCCCGCTTTGCATCTTCCAGCGTGGAAACATCGCGGAATTTATCACTGTTGGCGGGTGAACTGAAAAGACTCGTCTGCCCGCTCTTGTCGGTCACCGGTCCAAGCTCAAGACCCTGCTGCACCGTGCGCCGGGGGGCGGATAGGGATGGCTTCACCGCCTCCTTGATCGCCTCCCTCACCAGCGGCGTGTTGCGCCCCTTCAAGTTATCCGGCAGCATGTCAAAGGCCATCCGCTGACCAAGCGCCTGCTCCGCTTCCAATAGCGTTTGCTCTTCCGCGCCTGACAGCCTGCCCAGCTTCTCACGTTTGGCCGTGAGCGCCTTGTAAGCTCCCAGCGCGTTCTTGGTCCCCTCCACCTTCACGCGGGACAGCGGAGAATCCTGCGGCGCGTTGCGGGCCGTCTGGTCGAACAGGTCAAGCGTCTGCTTGTCGCGGCTGGCCGGCGAACTCATCAGCGAATCCCCGCCGAACGAATCCAAAAACGCCCGCTCGTCAGCATCGAGGTCGGCCACCGGGGATTTCTCCCCGGCAGCCTGCTCATTCAGCACTTGCCTTTGCCCATCTTGGGCTTGGTCGGCGCTGGCTTGCTTTTCTTCGCGGCCATGGTCGTTGGGGGTTGCGGGTTGAGGCGGGGTTTCACCGCTGAAATCCATTGCAAGCTGCTGCCGGTCCTGTTGCGCCTTGGCGTCTTCCGCTGCCGCCTTCTCAGCGGCCAGCGTCGCCGGGTCAACAATCGTGTCCTGCGTCAGCTTGAAGTCGGTGCCGCCGAAGTCCTGCGCCGCCGCAAGGTTCTTCGCGTCCATCGCGGTCTTGCGCGATGCTACTTCGTTGCGGCTTCCCGCTCCGTCTTGCGCTGGGCTGCCTCCATGCGCGCCGCTTCCAGCACCAGTGACCGAACTTTCTGGCGGCCAGTAGATTTCGCCTGGATCGTACGCATCATCTGCGGCGTCGGCGATGTGCTCGAATTCTGTGGGTTTTGTGGTTGTGAATTCATCGGGGGTAGCGTATCCTGCTGCCTCGGCTGCGTCAACCACTAATTTGCCATCCGCCAGAAAATCCTTCGGGGTGAGATTGGCGTGTTGCGCTTCATGCTCGGCAATCTCCGCGTCTGTCCACTCTCTTGAAGGGTTGCGCAAGTCTCTTGCGTTGGTGTCCTTGGCGATGGCCTTCAACTCGCTCTTGAGCGCTTCCCACATCTCATTGACAGATGGCTTTGGACCAAGGTGTTCGAGGTATCCGGCGGCGTTGTCAGGGCTTTCGCCGCGCCCTGGACGCATAATCATGCGGAAAATCTCAGCCGCCATCTTGCCTTTAGGTCCCCACGATTCAATCTCGCCCAAGCTCGGCATGTCGTTCCATGCAGAATTGTTGTTCTTGGTCCGCTCTTCGTTTGGCGTGAGTTTTTCGTTGCGCCGCAACTTGGCCGCAATCAGGCGCATTTGAAGAGGTGGAGATTCTATCCCAACCTGCGTCAGCTTGTCTACCGCCGGGTGCGCGTTGTCGCGTAGATAGGCACGGGCCTCGCGCTGTCTCGGAGTGTCCGATGCGCGGCTTCCGCGCTTCACCTTGGCCTTGGCTAGCGCAGCCTCCGCCGCTATTTCCTCGCCTTGCGCTGCCGCGTTTTCTCCCTTTCCTGCGCTTCCACCTGTGCCTTGATCCAATCCCGCTTTGCCTGCCGGTGGATTTTTGGCAACGATTTCTTTTCCGGCCTGTCCTTGTAGGTTCTGCCCATGGCTATCATTGGTTGGTTGATTTTCGCGGGTGAATTCACCCTCCTTGAGCTTCATTCTGGCCGGATTACCTTCGACCTTTACGATCACGTTCCCATCGGGACGGATTTCCACCACCGCTCCGGCCTGATCGCGGAAAGGCGCCTTGTGGATGGTCACCCGCTCGCCGATGGAAAGGGAGGCTGGGGTATCGTTTGATACCTCGGGGGGCTTCGCCATCTGGGAAATCTGGCGAACGGCATCCCGTTGAGCGCCTTCGATGTCGGAATACCATGACGTAACCGGTTGCTGCTTCCCGTTGATCGTCTTGAGAACGTAGTATTGCCCGTTCTCCCCTTGAAGAACTGCAAAACGAGCGTCCCCAAAGTAGGCAACTCCCGTGTCATGCAATTCATCCAGCGCGGTATCAGCCGATGCTGGCGTTGTGCTCGGCTGAACCGTCAAGGATTCCTTGTCAGTTGGCTTCGTGTCCGGTTTCGTTTTCACCGGAACGCTTTCACCCGTAGGCTTTGCCGCATCACTCCCCGGCTTCATGTCCGCTTTCGCGTCCGGCTTCTTCCCGCTCAACTCGTCGTAGAATGCCTTCACCGCATCCAAATGCGCCCGCGCCTCGTCGGAAACGCCCGATTCCGCGCCGCCCTTGGTCAGTTTCTCCACCCACTTGCCCAGTTCATCGACAACTCGCTTGAGGAAATCCGCAAACTTCGACGTGTTTTGCTCGGCCCGGAACAACTCGGAGAGCGCCTGCCGACCCTTGGTTGTCGGCTTTGTGATCTCTTCGAGCACCATCCGCGCCACCTCCGCATCCTGCTGGTGGGGTTGCAGGTTGTCCCACAACGATTCCCCCGTCTCACCCAGCGGCTTGCCGTCATAAAGCTCCTTGGCCCACTCGTAGAGCTTGGGCACCGCCCGCAATTCCTTGCCGATCCCGCGATAGTAGTCGCTGAAAAACGTGCCGAAGTCGCCCTTGCTTCCCGCGGCTTCCCACAGCCGGCGCACCACTCCGTATTGCGCAATGTGCAACGCCTCATGCCGCACAATCGCATTCTTGAGAATCTTCTCCTGCTGTTTCGGGCTGCCGTGCCGTGCCAGCGTCGCGGCCACATCCGCCAGATTGATTTCAACCCGCCCATCCGAGTGCGCCACCACCCCGCCACTCGCCGGCGCTGTGTCATCATGCACCACGTCCACCCGCAAGCCAGGCATGCTCTTGGCCACCGCCGCCCGCACCCGACCAGCCACAACCTTGGCCTGCTCCAAATGCTTCTCCGTGTAGGCCGCCCGAACTGGCACCGCTTCTTTCTGCTGCACCAGGTGCCCGACTTCGTGATAATCCGCCGGCAGTGCCAGGCCCGACCGCTGGTGAAGCTCCCTCGATACCGGCAACCCCTGCGAAAATGCGGCAGCCACCACCTCGGGCAGATGGCTCGCATGGAACGGGCTATCCTCCCCGTGAATCGCGTTGATGTGGTCCACCTCCGCCGCCGTCCATGGCTGCGCGTGGAAATCATCGGCTTCGAGCTTCGCTTGCGCTGACTCAGGCACACCGCCGGGGGTGTCCTGCGCCGCTGCTGCCTCCGCTGTCGCTTTGGCCGCGTCATCCGCCCTCTGCTGCGCCGCGGCGTGCTGGTCGGCCTCCGTGGTTCCCAGATGCGACAGCGCCCGAGGTGAAGCCGTCCCTACCCGCGCCAATGCCGCGTCCGTAATCACCGGCTTGCCATCGGCTCCCATCTGCAACAATGGCTTCTCCAACCCGTTCGCCACCAAGTCTTCCGGCGTCATCGGGTCAATGCTCACCCGGCCTGCCTCATCCGTTTTGCGTTCATACCCGAACGTCTTCAATTCAGGATCGCTCAGATACTCCAATGGCACCCCGCTGCCGATCTTCATCGCCCCGCGCGTCAAATCCACGTTGCCCGCCGCCGCCTGCCCCATCGTGGCCGTGGTTATCGGAATGTCACCGGGAAACTTCAACCCGTAACGGTGATTTGAAATCCGTATCCACGGTAACAGGGCCGTCAATCTGAACCTTGTTTTTCACCGTGGCTTCTACCGATCCTTGGATGCTGCTCACTTCAACCATCGGCAAACGCTCGTAGAATTTTTTCAGTGCCGGCTGTTCTGTCTGTTGGTTGTCCGATTTCAGTGCCTCCCGATATTCACCGTAGGTCGGGCCTTTCAACCCGCGCAACTCGGCTGCAATAACCATCAGGAGAACGCAAATCACAACACCGATCACTTGGAGTATTTTCATGGTTGCCCCTTCAAACAGGTTTTAATCCCGCCCGCAAGTCATTTCCTCCCGGCGACACCCTCGCCGCCCATACATCATTGACAACCCGGATGGTGGGATTACCGTTGTTCCGCCTCCATCCTCTCGCCGATAGACAATATCTGCAAGAAGACGCGACGAACGAAGTCCAATGGCCACCACCGTAAAAGTCGCCAACGTCACGATTTCCGTCCTCCCGTGGAAGCACCCCAGCGGGCGGGACTACTGGCGCTTTGCCTACCTCTGCCCGGTCACCGGCAAGCGCAAGTGGGGCACCCGCGCCACCGAGGCAAAGGCGAAAAAGGCCGCCCACGACCAGGCTGTTGCCATCGCCAACGGCGCGGTCGATCCGTCCCGCCTGTCCGACGCCGCCCGCCAGAACCTGCGCCGCCTGCTCGAAGTCGATCCTGATTTGAAATTTGCCGATGACTACCTGCGCCAGTTGGGCCGGTCCCGTCCCCTGGTGCCGCTCACAACCGCTTTGAGCGCGTTCCTGGCAGCCAAGGACTCCAACCGCGGCGCGAGCGTCCAGAACACGCGCACGCTCGAACGCTATCTTGAGCCCCTGCTTGCCCATTGCGGCCCGGATTCCATCATGGCGGAAATCACCGCCGACACCCTGCAACGCTACATCACCGGCGACGGCGCCCGCTCTGCCCGCTACCGCCTCAACTTTCGCCGCTGCCTCGTCACCTTCTGGCGCTGGGCTCGCAAGGCTGGCCATGTCGCCGACCACGACACCGAGGCGGAAAAGACCGAAATCCCGAACATCACCCGCAGCATCCCCGCAACCTACACCGTTGACCAGATGCGAACCATAATGTTCTCAGCCGCGGTAGAACATTTGCCATGGTTCGCCCTGGCCGCGTTCGGCGGCGTCCGCGGTGACGAAATGCTACCGCTCGCCGGCGGCGAGAAATCCCCGCTCGATTGGTCGGACGTGGATTGGAAAGCCGCCATCATCACCATCCGGCCAGAGACGGCCAAAACCCAGCATCGGCGGATTGTTCCGCTCAATGCCGCGCTCAGGTCGTGGCTTGAGCCGTTCAAGGCCAAATCTGGCCCCATTGTCACCAAAGACCCGCGCCGCGGCCACAGCGTTGACGACGTGGCCGAGACAACCCGCCTGGGCCGCGCGGTTGGCGGCTGGAAGCCCAACGCTCTGCGGCACAGTTTCATTTCCTACCGTGCCGCCCAGGTGGGACTTGGCAAGACTTCGATGGAGGCCGGCAACTCAGAAAGCGAGGCCAAGCGGTCCTATAATTCTGCCATGTCCGAGGCGGAAGCTAACAGGTTTTTTCAGATTGTTCGCGGCAGAAAGTGAGAACATTTGAAGAACACGCGCCGCAATCCTTGTAAAATAAGGTGGAGGCGAGGGGAGTCGAACCCCTGTCCGAAACGCCATCAGCACTGGCATCTACACGTTTAGCATGAGGTCTGGGATTTCGGATAGGCTTGGCCCTCACACGGCGTTGCGCATCCTAGGAACCTGTTGGATCTCGGCGCAAGGCCCGGTTCCCCGGCTTTGTGCCCAGCCTGCTAAGGTGTCGCCATCCCCCTCAGCAGGTGTCGGGGTTCAGACGTGACTGTCAATTAAGCAGCCAGTGCGAGCTCGTTAGAGTTTGCATTTGTTTGTTTTGAGCGGCTTTTAAGGAGGCCAGCCGATCAACCTCCACGTGCAACCAGCACATTAAACATTCCGTCGAAACCAGAACGCCCCCTGTGCAAGACGAGGACAAGATGCACGGGCCGGGCGCTTATTCAACATAAATCTCAGCGCAGGGTGAGGCGGACCGGGCCGAGAAGACCGGAGAGCGGATTGCCGCGGTAATTGGAGGGGATGGTCTGGTAGTGGTTGGCGAGGGTGTTGTAGACCAGCACTTCGAGGGTGTTGTCGCCGTCTTGCAGCAAGCCGGTGAGCTCGATGCGCCACGGCGGCGCGACCCGGATGCCGGCCTTGCGACCATTCACCAAAACCTCGGCGGTCGCCGCCACCCGTCCCAGATCGAGAGTCACCTGGGACGTGGCTTCCGCTGCGGTGAGCGCAAAGCGGGTGCCATACCGCACCCCGCCGGAATAGTTGTTGAGAATGCCCGACTGCGACCAATCGCCCAACGCCATCGCGCCCGCACCATCGGTCTCGACGGCTACCGGCTCGGGAATCGCCGCGCCGCCAGTCATGCCGGCCTCGGGCGTCACCCGCAACGCGAGCAACGCCGCATGGGGGGCAGGATTTTTTGCGACAAAGCGGCCGCCATTCGCGGCGGTCATCGGCTCGCCATCGAGCCAGGCATCGACCTTGCCGCGTGCCTGCAGGTGGATGACGGATGTGCCCGGCGCGGATAGACAGCGGAACCATTCGGCGGGTTGCCGGCCAGCCGTCACATCAAACGGAATGACTCCGGGGTCGCCATGCCAGCGCATCGCCAACGGCTGGCTCGCGATTGGCATGGGCAGGTCCTGACGGCGCAACACGAAGTGACCGCGCCCGCCGTGGTCATAGCGCACCAGCAGCGGGTTGACTCCGGCCTTGAGAGCCACGGTTTGGGTGAGATCCGCCACCGACTCGCCATTCAGATAGACCGCGGCTGGCGTGATGACCGGCGAGGTATGGCTCTTGTCCTCCGGCGCGCCACGGCTAACAAGAATGGCCGCCTGGGTTGCTGTGGCGACCGTGGCGCAAGTCCACAGGTAATAACAAGCGCCGGTCATTTCATCGCCGTAACGCGTCTCGTTGAGTCCGCCCGTCGTTTTGCCCAAACACAAGAAGTCGTCCGTCACGGTGCGTTTCAGGCCATGATACCCCTGATGCCCCAGATCACCCTCTTTGCCATAGCGCCAGGAAAAATCATACGCGCGCCATGCCAGCGGCTTGCCCGCCACCATGACCGGCACCGCCGGGTCCAGTGCTTGCATGCCGCCCAACTCCGCTTCCAGCTTGGCGCGGTCAGCGTCGTTAGATACCGGCCCTAACACATAGAACTGGGTGCCGTAGCCGTGCAACTTGCGCTCCCAGGCCCGGTCGTCGGTGGCCGGTTGCATGGCGGTCTTGGCCAGCACCGCGGATTCCGGTGCCCACGCGAAACGCCGGGCTTCGAGACCAATGATTTTGTTAGATGAAGTTACGGGCAGGCGGAAATCACCATAGGTGTTGTCCATGGTGGGCACGAACGCGACGCGCCACTCGTTGGCGAGGGGTTTTTCCACCAGCGGGCGGGTATCCCGCAGCGGTGGATTAACGTGCGGCTTACCCGGTGTGAAGACGACCACTTGCGCCTCATACGTTTCCAGCGGCAACACCACCTGGGTGCCGGTGGCGGTTTCCTTCACGACGCGCAGGGGAGTGGTATTGCCGGTCCACGGATCCCA
>JBAXOF010000078.1:0-14060 GCA_037133375.1 Verrucomicrobiota bacterium
AAATCCTGGTGATTGCACGTCCCCTGGATCTTGACGTGCTCGCCATTGAGGAAGAAGCCCTTTTGAAGATCAAAGCGAATGGTGCGAATCCCGAACGATGTGCGGGTCACGTCCAGCACCCGTCCAGCCTGCTTCACCGTGGTGACCAGAGAATAGAGATAGGGCGTCTTGATAGACCACAAGCGCGGTTGCGCAACCACGGTATTTTGCACCAAAGTCTCGCTCTTGCCGGGAGCAATTTTCTGGAGGGACTGCACGCTGGCGACCGTCTTGGCGTCGCGATCAACAACTTCAGAGACCAGGGTGACCGGCACTTCCTCAGCACTGGCGTTGATGATAACGGTCTCAACGGTTAGATCAGCCGAGGTTGCCGGCACCAGCGGCGACGGCTCGGGCAACTGAGCGGTGACATAGGTGCCCCAAGGCGCGGCATGCACGCGCTCAGCAATATTGAGCCAGACGTGGCGATAGATTCCGCCTCCCTCATACCACCAGCCTTCGAAATGGGTCGGGTCCGCGTGGACAGTTAGGACGTTGTCGCCACCAAAGTCAGCCACCTCGGAGATATCATAGCGAAATCCCGTGTATCCGCTAGCGTGTTGGCCCAGGCGTTTGCCATTGAGCCAGACAATGCTGTCGCGATAAACCCCGTCAAAATCGATCCACAGACTCTTGCCCTTGCTGCCCTCGGGCAACTTGAAGACCTTGCGATACCAACCGGTCGTCGGAATAATCGAGCCATGGCCGGTGTCTCCCTTCGGGTCAAACGGCTCCTCAATCACATAGTCGTGAGGCAGATGGACAGCACTCCAGGTGCTATCATCGTAGCGCAGCGCAGCTGTTGCGGGTGGCTTGTCAGCTGGATTTGTTTCCGATGTATCGGCGGCCACCCCGTCAATCTCGCCGCGATGGAATCGCCAACCGGCGTCCATCAAGATCCGCTGGCGAGGCGAATCACCGAAGGCACTGGTCGACAATGAGACCAAGGTGAGGGTCAGAATAAGCAAGAAAAACTGCAGCGTGTGTTTCATATGGATCTAACGTTTTGGGAAAAGAGTCCGCAAGGGAGGTGAATTCGACGGGAATACGCGGCGGGATTTGCAGAGCTGGAAACAGGCTCTACGATGATAGAAGCGCTTATATTTCAGGCGTTATCGCCTCAGTTGTGGGCAAGATGCCCACCCTCCTTGAGGAATCGGCGACTCTTGTCCTCATCGCGCTAGCGGGACTTGGCCTGTGCCGTTCCCTGGCCATCGCTCTGCTTCCTCTTCCCATGTTGATGGATTGTCTACGGTGAAAGCTTTGTTTCAAGCATTTCATCCGGCAGAATTTCATCCGGCAGCATGGTCTCGCGGATGGCTGCGAAGTGTTTTGCGATGCCGTGCTTGCGGGTCAAATCCCAATAGGACGTTTGCATTTGACGCAGTGCCAGCACGGATGTGATCCAGCCTTGGGTCCAACCGCTTTCCGTGGCCCAAATCCCCCATCCGACGTCGGCATTGGATCCCCAATAGTCCCAGCGCCTGAAATCAAAACCGCGGAACCATGCACCATCGAGCATGGCGTACTTGTCGCTGCGGATTTGAATGCGGATCAGGAAATCCGCGATGCGCTCCGCCGCGCGTTTCAATCTCACATCGCCAGTGGCTGCCGCAGCTTCATGCAACCCGAAGAACGCGAAGTTGGTGGTATAGAGCAAATCGGTTGCGGGATCACCCGACTCATAAACCAGCGGGCACTCACCGGTTCCATAGGATGCATTGCCACCTCCGGGATGGTCTATCAATTGCCGGATGGCGCCGCATTCGTCTTGTGCAGCGAGCACATAATTGGCGACTTGATCGAGCCATGCGCGGTGTAGCGGCGTGTCCTCGATGCGAATCAGCCATGCGAGCGGCAACAACATGCGCGCCCGTTCGGAGTCCTGCCGATTCGCCTCGCAATCCCAACCAGCGGGAAATCGCCTCATCATTTCGCCGATGGCGGATTTCGTCCGGGTGAGAATTGGCTCGAAGCGGGTCTTGTCATAAAGCCACAAATTGACGGCCCATTGATATGCCTGATAGTGCGGGCTGTATTTTTTCCCGGACCAACGTCCATCGGATTGTTTCCAAAACCATTTCCAATCGTGCACTTTGAATTCGGGAGAATCAATGCGTGGATTGCGGAAACCGTCGGGTCCCGTGGTGCGGAAGTTGCCCAGAATGCAGCGAATGAGGGCCGGATCCCAGGTGTCGTCATTGAGAACTGTGGTCGCCATGAGCAGGCCCAAAGTCGCACGCGCATTGTCGTCTCCATAATACACCTGCGGACCGCTGTCGCGCGCATTCCAATCAAGCAGTCCATAGGCGGAGTTTGTGGGATCGGCAGCGGGACCTTGTTGGATGGGGGATTTTTTCAAAACGAAAGCCACGAGATTGGCGGCGATTTGGCGATCTTTGGCATCATCATTGGCCACACCGTTCAATGCCATGGCCATGGCGCCCTCGCTGTTGCAATCCGCGCGCAGCAACCACCGCATGGGTTGTGTTCCCGAATCACTGATGCGCGAACTGTATCCTTCTAACAATCCATACGTGCCATCGCCCGGCGGCAGATCAGGGGAGGGTCCCTGGCCCGTGCGGTCGTTGAAATTGGCGGCATCCTGCATCAGATTTTGCCAATCGTGATGAATGAGCAAGCGGCCTTTGCCATACCATTGGGCGCCACGGCGCACCGCCTGTGCCAAGGCAGCGTGCGGGAGTGGCTCCGCTTTGCCATACATCGGTCGCACCAGCGGTGTCCACTCCAATGGCGGAATGGTGGCATCGGGACACAACCATTTGAAGACCATGGGCCAGAGCGTCCGCCAGGCGTCGGTTGGGGCATGGCGGGCTGCAATGAATTGGCTGAGGCGGGTTGTAGCTACGAGAATGTTGCCTTGTTGATGCTCAAAGAGAACAGGCCAGACCTTGGTGGCGGGGAGCCCAAGTTTAGCCACGTCAAATCCAACCACACGCGCCAGGACCAAGTGTGGGGCGCTTGCCGCCATCGGCAGATACGTGCAATCCTGGATCATCAAAATCCGCATTCTTGCCAGCGTCGGGCCGAAAGCATCGGATGTCACAACCGCCCGCTCCCATTCCGTTTTGCGGGGTGCGGCAATTTCCATGTTGGGCAATGCGGCGGGATATTCCACATACAGCCGGACACGCTTGGCGGCCGCACTTGCATAAACGTCGTCAGGAACGGACGTTTGTTTTGCCGGATAATCATTGGCAAGAATCAGCACGCCATCCCCCGCTTTGGCCAGCGCAAGAGCAGCGGCGGGCGTGTCCGCGCGTTGCGTGACGAGTCCCGATGACCTGGCGGTTTGATAGAGGTCGTTGCTCTCGTTGGCGGCGAATATCCAATCCGCCCGCGCGGTGGTGGCGGCAAGCATCAGAGCCACGCCCATGAGACCGGCTGCGGTTTTTTGGGCTCTCAAGATTGAGGGGTTCCGGATGGTTGGCATTGGCTCCGCGCTTTATCTCCGGCATGCGCTCACTCCACAAGGACCAAAGTCACGCCCGGCAATCATGAATAACCGCAATTACGTGCACTTGGGCCAAGGGGTGGACATGTCGTGAAAAATGTTGGGGCAGGTGCCTAACGCACGACGGTCACGGGTTGGGCGACATTGGCCGGTGCTGCGGGGGGCTGGTCCGGGCGTTCCAGGGTGGCTTCCAAGGCCTCACCCATTCGGAGTTCCGCCACGAAGTCTGGCCCGGCTTTTCCAACGCCCTGGGCCGACCACTTCACCGCGCGCCCGCCGAAGTTGTCGCGCACGCGCACGAGCCCGTTTTTGCCTGCGACGATTTTGAGCCAGGTGGTGGCGTTGTTCTCGCGCTTGGCCGACACCCGGTGACCGCCTTCGGCACGCAGGTCGCTGAACGAGGCGTCATGCCAGCGCCACGGGGTGGCGGGGAACACGCGGATGACTTCACTGTCATGTTTGCCAGGCGTGGGGCTCCAACTTTGCAACAGCATTTCCTGGGCCGCCTGCATGGCGGCGAAGTTGCCCTCGAGCGTGAACGGCCGGTCGGTCGAGCCGGAGAAACCACGGCCCGATTGGTCGCCGTTGACATGAAAGCCGTTGCGGGAAACAAACGCCCGGGTGAACACCTCCAGATGACGCACGGCCGCCTCGCCATCGCCCACCCGCGCCCGCAGGCAGCTCATCCACGCCCATGAGTATCCGCACCAGCCGCGGGTGCCCAGCTTGTCCCAGGCGGCGAGCGAAGCCTTAATGCGTTGTTGGTCCGTGGCGCCGCCCTCGATGGAAATCAGGTTGAATGGATAGATGCCGATCAAATTGGACAAATGGCGGTGACTCTCACGCAGAGGCGTCACAGAATCTAACAATAGCTCGCCATCCGGCGCGGCGTGGAAATCGCCCAATCTGGCAGCCAGTCCGGCCCACTTTGCCGCCGCGGCGGGTTGGTCCAAAGCCGCCGCCATTTCCTCTAACGAGAGAAACAGCATTTTCAGGCACATCAGGTCGTAATTGCTGTTAGGCAGGAGCCAGGCGCGCGGGCCGTTATTGAAGATTTCCGGCGAGGAGGATTTCGGGAGCACCAGCAGTCCCTGCGCGTTGGGTTTGAGCAAATCCGCCATGCACTGGCCGACCTCGCCGCACCACGGGTAGGCGCGGTTTTTGAGGAAGGCAATGTCGCCGGTGTAGCGCCAGTGCAGATAGAAGAGATGGGCATTCCAGGCGCTCATGGTGGGTGACATCGAGTATTGGCCCCAGCCGCCGAGGGGTTGGCCGGCCAGCGACATCACGCCGGGTGAGGCGAGGCCGCCGGTGCCGTAAAAATCCCTGGCAAATTGGCGGAACGCCGGCGTCAGTTGCCACAGGAAGTCCAAATAACAATTGCCCGCATCAAAGTGCCCCGCCTCTTGATAGGCTATATATGTCATCTGGGTGTTGAGGTCATTGTGATAGTCACCCTTCCACGGCGGCAGGCCACCGTTGTCGGCGGTCCACACTCCCTGCAAGGGAATCGGCGGCGCACCCATGCGCGATCCGGCACCGTAGAGGTAGCGGGCGAATTGGTAGTAGCGCTGGATCGGCGCCTCGGGCAGTTGAATGGAGGATTGTGCCCAGAAGTCCCGCCACCATGCGGCATGGCCGGCGAGTGCGCCCGCATAACCATTTGCCAACGCCTTGCCGCAACGCGCCTTGGCAATTTCCAACAAATCCTCGCCGGCCTTGCAGTCGTTGGTGGATGTGACAGCGATCGCCACCAAGGTGACATCAGCCACCCGTTGCGTGGCGACGCAGGCGCAATACTTGAAGCCTTCCGCGGCATCCTGCACATACCACACCATGCCGTCCGCCTCCCCGCGCCGGGCCGGTGGATAGCCTAGAGTGGATACCGCGCCAGTGCTTGCGTTGGCTTTGAAGTTACCGTCCTGAGTGCCCTCGCCAGCGGGAATCAATGCCACCGCTTGCACCGGTTTGCCGGGAATGCGCAGCAAGGCGACCGGTTCGGTTGCGCTGAAGAACGCACGGGTCTCGCTGCCATCGTGGAAATGGGCCACGCCCTCGGCAGTGGCCAGATTCAATTCGAACGCTTCGAGCGATTGTGAGGGATCCAGCGTCAACTCCACGCGGCCCGCCGGCAACTTGGTCGGAGTGGTTCCATTGTAGTAATCATTCCAGGGATCGCGGCGGTCGTTGAGGCTTTGCCAGGGGTGTTTCTTCCACCATTCCTTTTCACCGGTGGTGCGTTCGTCCCACAAATCGCCGCGGTCTAGCGAGAGGCGCAGGGTGTGGTTCTCGCCCCATAACAAGCCGCCCATCAGGCCGTTGCCCAGCGGAATGGCGTCGTCCCACACCTTGATCGGCGCGGCAATGCGCAAGTTTTCAGCCGGCGGCGGCGGCGGATTGGTGGCAGCGACCGCTGGTGCCAGCAAGCAGGCCATGGCAGCAAGCTGGGCGAGAATCATGGACATGTGGAGACGACTGGCAGGGTGGAGGGTCATGGAAAAAATGATTTGAGCATCAAGGCGGGCAAGCTGCAAGCGTGCGTTTAACAACTCGACCGTAGTTTTGAAAACCTGCCGATATCCCTTAAATAAGGGACAGCGGCAGGAATTGCTTCTCCAGCCATCGCTGTGATCTACTGATGGGCGCCGGAACCCCGAATGATTCGATGAATCGAAACAAGGGGATATCTATGGGCGTATGCGTCAACGACGCAATGCCCCTATTTTGGGAGTGGCTTTTCTGGTCGACAACTATTATGCCCTGTTACCAGGCGCCGCAGCAGGACGATCCATGAAAACCACCCTCACACTCATTCTATCACTCGTGGCGCTGGCCGGTGCCGAACCCCAAGCGGGCGATGCCGACTTCCCCACCCGCAACGGCAACCCGCGCCATGAGCAAAAGGTGGCCGCCATCAAGAATGGCAACTTCGACCTCGTACTCATCGGCGACTCGATCACCCATGAAATCGGCGAACTCGACGGCAAGTACAAGCCAAACCGGTCCGTCTGGGACCGCCACTTTGCGCCGCGCCATGCGCTCAATCTCGGCATGAATGGCCAGCGCACCGAGGAGATCTTGTGGTGGGACTTGCTGCACCCCAGCCCGTTAGGCACCGAGGCTTGGGTGCAGGCCGCCGAACCCCTGCTGGCGCAACTCATGGGTGACCAGCCGATCATATCGGACTAACACCTGGAAGATTGTCAGGGAACTGCAGACGGACGCCTGCGTCTTCAGCGATGTCGGCCCGGACGTGCGCTGGGTCGGCAATGAGGATGGTGCCGCCGGCGATCCGTGCTGGGCCACGCTCGACCATTCCAAAATCACCCCCGGCTCAGCCGAGACAGGCGTGCTCAAAAGCGGCACCCGGGGCGGGGCAGGAGTTCGCCAGGGGCACCGGCATCGGCGCCCGCCGCCTGTGGCGCGGCCAACCGCTCACCAGCGACAAAATCCGCTTGCCCATCACCCGCGCCGCCGCCTGTCCGGCGCTTGCCGGGATCGCGGTCTATCTGGAGCCTCAGGCCGCCCGCGGGCACTGGACCCGCTATCCTAACAATGAAAGGTTCTTCACCGGCAATGGCAAGACGTAGCCGGTTGGAATGCCAGCACCTGTGGTGCTCAAGTAATCTCGAAAAAGCTGAAACACCCGACCCGCGTCACTAGTAATCGATCCATGAAATTAACACCCCCCGCGCCACACCCGTTAACCTCATCCGTTAGGGATGAGATCACCGCGCCATCAGGCCTGGATATCCGGGCCAACGGCTCAGACGGGACTTGGAAAGTCCCGTTCCATGGGTGCTGGCTCTTCTTCGTAGGCGCGTTCGTGAGAACGCGTCTTGGGTGATGGAACGCCCGTGAACGGTCCGGCAAGCAGACGGGACTTGGCAAGTCCCGTTCCTTGGGGCTTGTCGCTACAATTGGAGTGATCCGTGCCGTCAGGGCATTCGTGAGAATTTCGCAAAATTCCTCCTTGACGTGTTCTCTTTTCGGATTACAATCCCTCGTCATGATCAGGAGCTTTGCTGACCCACTCACCGAGAAGATCTTTCTCGGTGAGGCTCTGACGAAGAAAGAAACAAGATACTTGGGCGACATCCGACTTGATAAGGCTCAAGAACGACTCGTCATTCTTCATCACGCGCTCGAAAAGGATCTGCTCACTCTCCATTCACTCCATTACCACAAACTCCACGGCACCGGTCGCTATTCCATTGATGCCAATTCCCGCGCTTCAAAATGGCGCATCACCTTTGCCTGGGCAAATAGCCAACTCACCGATGTTTCTCTCGTCAAAATCGAAGACACCCACTAATCCCATGAAACTCCGAACCAACCCAGCCGCTGGTCTCATCCATGATGAGCTTGAAGCACGCACGATTCCCGCGGCCATGGCCGCGCGCAATATGGCCATTCCGCGCAGCCGTCTCAGCGATATTTTCGCAGGGAGAAAAGGCGTCTCCGCCGACACCGCACTGCGCTTTGAGCGCTACCTCGGCATTTCCGCAGTGCTTCTCATCCGCCTCCAAGCGGAATACGACCTTAGTAAAGCGGTGGCTGAGAAAGGCTCTCAAATCCGCAAGGAAATCCTCCCCGCTCCCAAACTTGCACTGGCCTGAATATTCGACACATCCCCCAACCATCATGAAATCGATCAAGAAGAGGCAACAACATGATTCAGTCATTAAGAGCAGATCCGAGTTTCAGCCCATGCCAAGTTGACGATGGCGACGAACTGTTCCCCAATGGCATCTTCGTGTTCAATGTGAGCAAAATACTGGAGTATCTTGAGAAGAAGCCTGCGGATGTTGAACTTGTGGAAATTGCCGTGTGCCAACTTGATCAAGGCTTCTCGTCGCTGAATGAATCTCACATAGACACGGTTGATCTCAGTCGCCCCGTAGTGCTTGCAGAGATTTCGCCCGGACAGTACAACCTGATCGACGGGCACCACAGAGTGGACAAGGCACTGCGCCAAGGCGCAATCACACTTCTCGCCTACAGACTGAATGTCCAGCAGCACATTCGCTTCTTGACCAGCAATGATGCCTACCTCCCGCCGCATCCCTTCCACACCTGGGAGGAAGTTGTGAAGCAAAACAGGCTGCTGCTGTGACGGCCACCCATGGAACGACACTTGCCAAGTGTCGTCTTCATTCACACCGGGACTTGGCAAGGTCCCGTTCCATGCCCACGGCGGTTCTTGGGCAGATCGTAGCTGCGGCTTCCAGCCGCAGACCAGTCCATGCACGTCGCGAGCTGTTCATCCGCCGGGACTTGGCAAGTCCCGTTCCTTGGGTGCTGGCTCTTCTTCTGCGGCTGGAAGCCGCAGCTACTGTGGCCCGGATAAATGGATGGAAAGAACTTCCCCACCCGCAGAGTAGAATGTTGGGATGCCCCAACGACATTGGAATTTTTCATCCGCCGGCATTCGGTTCTGCGCGATCGGGTGGGTGGCGGGGTGTGTGCTATTGAATATCGTGCGGACGGCAGAAACAAAAACACCATGACACCACCCAACCACGGACCGTTTGATAGACCAGCGCCAAAGGCACACCGCACCCAGCGCCGCGCCTGGCTTCCCGCCGCCATGGCCATGCTGCTGGTGGCGGCCACCGGCGGTGCCGCCGCGCCATCCACCATCCAGGTCATTCCCCTGCCCCGCGTGATCCGCCCGGCCGCAGGCACGTTCACCCTGACGCCGGATATGGAGATTTTCGTCAGCTCGCCCGAATTGGCAGATGTGGGCCGCTACCTATCAGACATGCTGGCGCCGGCCACGGGCATGCAGCTGGCGGTTAGACAGCCCCCGGCCACGGCCTCGCGCGGCATCGTGTTGGCGCTGGACAAGACCCGCAGCGACCTCGGACAGGAGGGTTACGCGCTCAGCTGCACGCCGGAGGCGCTGACCCTAACAGCCGCCAGGCCGGCCGGCGTGTTCTATGGCGTGCAGACCCTGCGGCAGTTGCTCCCCATCCAGATCGAGAGCCGGCAGCCAGTCGCTAACATCACTTGGACGGTGCCCTGTGTCGCCATCGAGGATCAGCCGCGCTTCCAGTGGCGCGGCTATCTGCTCGACCCGGCGCGGCACTTCCGGACCAAGGAAGAGATCAAGGACATGATCGACCTGCTGGCCATGCAGAAACTCAACGTCATGCAACTCCACCTGACAGACGACCAAGGCTGGCGGATCGAAATCAAAAAGTATCCCAAGCTAACGGAAATCGGCGCGCGGCTGGCAAATTGCAGCGGCAAGAAAGGCGACACCTGGTTTTACCGGCAGGATGACATCAGGGAACTCGTGGCCTACGCGGCAAGCCGCTATGTGACTTTGGTACCGGAGATTGAGATGCCCGGTCACAGCGGAGCAGCCACCACCGCGTATCCCGAGTTGGCGTGCGGTGGCACGCCATCCTCCTCGCTCTGTGTTGCGCAAGAGCACACGTTCGAGTTCGCCAGCGCCGTGCTCGACGAGGTGCTGGCGCTTTTCCCATCGCCCTATATTCATATCGGCGCCGACGAGGTGACCCCGGCCCGCTGGCGTGCCTGCCCGCAATGCAAGCCGCTGATGGACAAACTGGCCCAGACCGCGCTGCCCGCTGACGTGACACCCTTCCGGCTGCCGCCAAATGCCGCGACCGGCGTGCCGTTTCAAGCGGACATCGCCCGCTTGCAGGGGGAGTTCGTCCGGCGCATCAACCATTATCTAACATCAAAGGGGCGGCGCATGATCGGCTGGGATGAAATCATGGAAGGCGGATTGCAGGCCGACAGCCGCGCGCTGGCCATGGCATGGCGGGGCGCGCAGGCGGTCCTCGGTGCCGCCGGACAGAATCACGACGTGATCGTCGCGCTGCATCCGGATCTCTATCTGGACAACGCCACCCGCCTCGAGCAGACCTATGCCTTCGAACCGGTGCCAGCCGACATGCCGCCCGGGCAGGAGGCGCATGTGCTCGGCCTCCAAGGCAACATGTGGGGGGAAAACACGCCGTCGATCCAGCGTGTGGTGCAACAATCGTTCCCGCGCCTGTGCGCCATCGCGGAAACCGCATGGACCTCCCGCTCCAACCGCAATTTCCAAAATTTCGTGAGTCGCCTCGTGCCGTTCAAGGCACGCCTTAAAGTGCTGGGCGTGACTGGCGCCACGGCGGACGCATCCTGGCCCGCCGCCACGGTGCCGCCGCCGCCGCAAAAGCTCTCACTCTGGGCAGGCCAGGCACCCATGGGTGACGGCACGTTCGAGGTGGCTGACGCTCCCATCACGGTGTACCTGCCGGATCCTGGCACGGCCAATGGGGCGGCCATCGTGCTTTGCGCCGGCGGCGGCTATGGCGGCTTGGTCATTGATGCGGAAGGCCACAATATCGTCAAGTGGCTCAACCAGCATGGCATCGCCGGCATCGTGCTGGAATACAGGTTGCCTAAAGGCAGACCCCTCATTCCATTGTTAGATGCGCAACGCGCCATTCGCATGGTGCGCGCCAACGCCAACAAGTGGAACCTCAACCCCGACCGCGTCGGCATCATGGGCTTTTCCGCGGGTGGCCACCTGGCGGCCATGGCCGGCACCCGCTTTGACGCCGGCCATCCCGAAGCAACCGATCCCATGGAACGCCTCAGCTGCCGGCCGGATTTTGTGATGCTGGTCTATCCGGTCATCACCATGGGTGAGAAGACCTCACTTGGAACCAGGGACAACCTGCTGGGACCCAATCCGACAGCCGAAATGATAGAGCGGTTCTCCGCCGAAAAGCAGGTAAGCGCCCAGACCCCACCGATGTTCATTACCCACAGCAAGCTCGACTCCGGCGTGTCGGTGGAAAACAGCCGGATGCTGAGCGAGGCACTCAAGGCTCACCAGGTGCCGGTCGAGTATATGGAACTGGCCACCGGCAATCACACTCTCAACGCCCTTTGGGGCGCGCTGTGGGATTCCATCCGCACCCGGATGCTCGCATGGCTCGGTGCACAAAACATGATCCCTGCCACAGACGCCGCCGGCCCGGTGGCGCCTAGCAAGTGAATCAGAAAAGCATTGCGGGATTGTCACGATGATTCCAGCTGACAGAAAAACAGGGGCAGAAAAAAGGAACTGATCAAGCCATCTCGGCGGTCGCAGACCGCCGCTACAAGGATTGCGCAGGAACGGATTGTAGCGGCGCTCTATGAGCGTCGATGCCTAAGAGATGCGCGATTCCATTCGCCATCGGCGGTCGCAGACCGCCGCTACAATTTGGAAAGCCAGCGCTGCTTGACGCCGCAAACGGGTTTGAGGTATATATCGCGTGGCATGACACTTCACCAGCGCATCCTTGTCGCCATTGAACATCGCCATCCCGGCTGCCTGCCAGTTCTAACGGGACTGCTTTGTTGCTTGCTGGTTGCGACCCACGCGCCCTGCGCGGAGACTCCCGAAGCTTCGGCAACAAACGGCACCGTGAGCATCCACTTCGGGACGCCGGCGGGCAGGATCAAGCCATTGCATGGCGTCAACGGCGGCCCGCTCAGCCGAAGTTCCGAGTCCGACGACCTGATCGTCTATCACGCCGAAGCCGGGTTCCCGCACACGCGCCTGCACGATTGCCAGTGGCCCAGTCCGAATGTCGTGGATGTCCACTGCGTGTTTCCGCTGTTTCATGCCGATGCGGACGATCCCCGCAATTACGTGTTCGCGCCGACAGACGATTACTTGGCGGCCATCGTGAAAAATGGTTCGCAAATCGTCTATCGGCTGGGCACCTGCATCGAGCACAAGACCCAATACAACGTCAATCCACCCGCCGACCCTCGCAAGTGGGCCGACATTTGCGTGCATCTGATCCGCCACCTCAACGAGTGGCATTACATCAACGTCGGCTGGAACGAATCGCGACCTAACAAACGCGAGAGTTTCCGCGGACTGCGCACGAAATTCCAAGCCACCCTCGGCGGCGGTGCTCATCCGGTTCCAAGACACTCCCTTGGATGTGGCCAATTTCTTTACCGCCGCCGCCGACACGCTGCACTGGAGCATGTTCGACGAATACGGGGTGCCCAGCACCACCTACCACGCATTTCGCGCGTTCAACGAGTTGACCCACCCCCCCGCCCGGGTGCGCGTGGACGCTCCGCCGTCGCTCGATGTCTGCGCCGGTCTGAGCGAGGACAAGCAG
This sequence comes from Verrucomicrobiota bacterium, assembly GCA_037133375.1. Lineage (GTDB taxonomy): Bacteria > Verrucomicrobiota > Verrucomicrobiia > Verrucomicrobiales > Akkermansiaceae > Luteolibacter. The sequence continues at coordinate 12,670 of JBAXOF010000078.1, forward strand.
CGCGCCGGAGTGTTGCTCGCCAATTTCAAATCCCCGCAGAGCCGTTGGGACTTGTCACTCCAGGAACTGCCCCTGACAGGAAAGGTCCCTGTCAAGTCCCGCCCCCCTACCTGTGGCGTTGCTTCCTCTTACTTGTGGATTTCCGCGTCTGCTGTGGGTCTGAAGACGATGAGGCAACTCTCTTCGGCAGGCAGACTCAATTTGACCTCGACCTGGTTAGGCGCGACCCTAACAAAATCAAGCGGTGTGATGGCCTGGGTGGATGGATTCCACAGTTCCGGTTTCCCGGCGGCCTGCAAGCGTAGCGTGAGCGCCGCGTCGGTTGCGGAACCATTCCATACCATGAACACGTCCATGCCATTGCGTTTGCGATGGTTGTAGCCAGTCCATTTATCAAACTCGTATTCGGCGGAGTTAGCCCAGGTGCCGTTGACAACTTTGAAATCGGACTCGATGCCGGAGTTGCGGAGGATGCGCCGCAGATTTTCCAGGATCGTCTGCTCATCGGTGGCGGTGATGAAGTAGGTTTTGCCTCCGTTAGAGTTTTTATGGATCGGCGTGACGCTCGCCGCGGGTGTCAGGCTACCCCATAGGGCGATGGATAAGTCTTGGATCTCGCTGTCGGAATTACCAAACTGAGCCGACCGTGATGGCGGCCGCTGCCAGCCGATTACGATGCCGCCGTCATCATAAAATTGCTTGGCTTTTGCCAACGTCGCATAGGGAATATGCTGAACGGGAGGCATAACCAATACCTTGTATTTTGACTTGTACAATTCGATCTGTTTGGCCGCCGGGTTCAAGGACGCGGTCTTTTCAAAGCGGTCGTAGGTGAGCAACTGGTGATCATACCAGGCCCTGTCCAGCGCCGTCTGGAAAGCATAGGGATAACAGTTGGAATCCACCCAGGTTTCATCCACATATTTGGAATAGCCCGGCCACAGCATCGCCACCGGCGCGATGCTGTAATTATTGTCGTCATTGCCGCTGAGCATGTGGCTGAGCCGGTTCTGCCGTTCGCACCATGCTTGATACTTCGGCCAATTCGCCTCATCGCCGGTGTAGTAATAGAATGGCGGGCAATCGGAGTCGGGATCTTGCACGGAGCCTTTAGGATTGAAGGCATGGGGGATCAGCACGTTGACACCATGAACCTGGCACCAGTCGCCCATCCATTTTCTATCAGACCAGGTCAAGCGGTTGGGAGCATAGGCCCCGAAAATCTCACACGTCGCATAATGGCCTGGCAGATTGTTGGTGATGGCGACCGAGCTGATCAGCTTGGGCAACTGGCACATCCAGTATTTTTCTTCCCGTGGATAGAACTGGTCGCAAACGAGGTCCATTCCCGGCATATCCTGGTATTTTTGCTTTTCCATCAGATTGATCGG
>JBAXOF010000079.1:0-13831 GCA_037133375.1 Verrucomicrobiota bacterium
CGGCTGGGGCGGGCTTGGCGAGGCAGTGTTTCCAATACGGAGTGAATACCTGAAACGGCTTCTTGCTCTGGTTCAGAATCGTCCACGGTTCATGCAGCAGCGCGGCGTTGAAACTTTCCGCGCCGAGGCCGTCGCGGACAAGTGCTTCCATCACTTCGCGATCACGCGCAATGCCGGCCGGCTCGTAGCGGCGATTCCAGAACACGGCCGTCGCGCCCGTTTCCTTGACCAGCACCTGCAATGTTTCCAGCGTCGGTCCGCAGCGGATCACCAGCCGCGAGCCGAGCCGCCACAAGCTCTTGTCCAAAGCTGTTAGCGAATGATGCAGCCACCACATCGACGCTCCACCCGGCGGCCAGTCACCGTGTTCATCCGGCGACCAGATGAACACGGGCACCACTGGGCCGCCGCGTTTCAGAGCAGCAGCAAGCGCCGGATGATCGGCGAGCCGCAGGTCCAAGCGCAGCCAAAGCAAGGTGGTTTGTTTCATTGCAGCGTGTTATTACATGATGTTGCTATATTCTATTCCAGGCGCGATTTCACCCGAGGAACCGGAGCAGGCGTTTCAGCCATTTCAATGACACACCCGGCGGCGGATAGCGGAATCCAGGATCCACCGTCAGGGGTCTGCGTAAAACCGTGCGCTGATGGGAAAAGCAATCGAAGGAGGCGCGCCCGTGATAATTTCCCATGCCGCTCTCGCCAACCCCGCCGAACGGCAGGTCGTTGCCGAGAATTTGCAGGATGGTGTCATTGATGCAGACCCCGCCGGATTGTGTGTTAGAAATCACCCGTTCCTGCAACGCCGCGTCACGGGTGAAAAGATAAACCGCCAGGGGTGTGGGCCGGTCACGCAGTTTCGCCAGAACCTCGCCGAGATCGGAAAATTCCATCACCGGAAGCACCGGCCCGAAAATTTCCCGGGTCATCACCGGGGAATCCCACGAGCATTCGGTGAGGATCGTGGGCGCGAGGTAAAGATCCGCGGGATCGCTTTCTCCGCCGCAAGCGATGTTGGCGTCCTTCAAATAATCGGTCAGACGTTGGAAATGCCTGTGGTTGACGATGCGTCCGTAGTCATTGCTAGCATGGGGAAAGTTTCCATAAAACCCGCGCAGCGTATTCTTCATGGCTTCCAACAAGGCCGGGGCGATCCGCGCATCCACCCAGACGTGATCCGGCGCGACACAGGTTTGCCCGGCATTCATGAATTTTCCCCAGACGATGCGCCGTGCGGTGATGTCCACGGGTGCGTCATGGCAGACGATGCACGGACATTTCCCACCAAGCTCCAGGGTCACGGGTGTCAGGTGGCGGGCGGCGGCGGCCATCACGGCACGGCCGGTCTCCGTGCCGCCGGTGAAGAAGATCGTGTCGAATTTTTCCCGCAACAGTGCTTCAGAGATTTTCCGCTCGCCGCGAATGATGGTTAGATAGTTCTCGGCGAAGGCCGGGCGGATCATGTCATCCAGCACCGCAGCCGTGTGAGGTGCGAATTCCGAGGGTTTGAGGATGGCACAATTTCCGGCGGCGATCGCGCCGACCAGCGGCGAGAGCAGAAGCTGGAGCGGGTAATTCCACGGACCGATGATCAAGGCGACGCCGTAGGGTTCCGGGTGGATACGGCTGCACGCGGGCCATGCCAACATCGGAGAGCGCCGTCGCTCCGGCTTCATCCAGGACGGAAGATGCCGCAGGGCGTGGCGGATCTCGCCAAGCACAAAGCCGATTTCAGACACGTATGCCTCATGCGGGCTTTTCCGCAGATCCGCGTGCAGCGCCGCCAGCAGCTCCGCTTCACGGGTTTCCAACAGGCCCGCCAGCTTTTGAAGTTGCGCGCGGCGAAAATCCTGAGAGCGGGTGGCTCCGGAGTGGAAAAACTCCCTCTGGCGTGCAATGATGGCCGAGTAATTCATTTCGTCTTTACGCAATAGTGTCGTTAGACTACTTTTTAGTCAAGGTAGAACTCAGCCGTCTCGAAGGCAAGTAACCCCCACGCATCATGAGCCAAAAAACCGTCATTGTCATCGGCGCCGGCCTTGGCGGATTATCCGCAGCCATCTCCCTGGCACAGGAGGGATATGATGTCACGATCCACGAGAAGAACCCGCGGATCGGCGGCAAGCTCAATGTGCTCAAGGAACAGGGTTATACTTTCGATCTGGGTCCGTCCATCCTCACCCTGCCGCATATCTTCGAGCGGCTCTTCGAGCGATCCGGAAAAAAAATGAGCGACTACATCCCGATCCGCCCGGTGCGCCCGCACTGGCGGAATTTTTTCGAAGATGGCAAGGTGGTCGATCTCGATCCCGATCCCGAGCGCATGGCGGCGCAAGCACGCAAGGTGGGTGAAGATCCCGCAAACGTGCGCCGTTTCCTCAAGTATTCCGCCGACCTCTATGATCTGGTCAACGCCGGTTACTTCGAGCAGGGACTCGATCATGCCGCTGCCTTCAGGAAATTCTACGGCTTGAAGAATTTCCTCAAATTCGACCTTTTGCGGACCATGCACGGCGGCGTGAAGCGCCATCTGAGAACGCGCCACATGCGGGACATCTTCGATTATTTCATCAAGTATGTAGGCTCGTCGGCCTATCACTCGCCGGCGTTCATGAACTGCATGGCCACCATCCAGTTCCGTTATGATCTCTGGTATGTGGACGGCGGTTTGTATCACATCGCACTCGGCTTGCAGCGCTTGATGGACGAACTCGGCGTGAAAGTCCGCCTCAACAGCGAAGTCGTCGAGGTGAGCAAGGAGCACGGGCGCGTCACCGGCATCGTGACCCGGGATGGCACCCGTCATCTCGCGGACATCATCGTCTCCAACATGGAAGTCATTCCGGCCTATGAAAAACTACTGCATGAGGATGACGCGTTGATGAAAAGCCTCGAGAAATACGCACCCGCGTGCTCCGGCCTGGTGCTGGACCTCGGCCTGGACCGGAAATACCCACAACTCGCCCATCACAATTTTTTCTTCTCCGAAAACCAACGCGAGCATTTCCACACCGTCTTCCGCAAACGCCAATTGCCGCCCGATCCCACGATCTATCTGGTCGCCGCATCCACAACGGACCCAACGGTGGCGCCCGAGGGATGTGATGGTTTGAAAATCCTGCCGCACATCCCGCATATTGACGATGACAACCCGCTCACCCATGAGGATTATATGGCCTTCAAGGAGCGGGTGCTCATCAAACTCGAACGCATGGGCCTCACCGACCTGCGCCAACATGTGGTGTTCGAACATTGCTGGACTCCGCATGATATCCGTGAGCAGTATTATTCTAACAAAGGCTCGATCTATGGCGTGGTCACCGATCGCTTCAAAAACCTCGCGTTCAAGGCGCCGAAACAGAGCACAAAATACCCGAATCTCTTCTTTGTGGGCGGATCCGTAAACCCCGGTGGCGGCATGCCGATGGTGGTGCTTTGCGGACAAAATGTCGCTAAGAGCGTGATCACATGGGACCGTCGATGATATATATATTTCTGGTATTGTGGGCGGCGGGATGGATTCTCGCGGCGCGTTTCCGCAGGCCTGTCATGAGCGGAATTTCAGACGCGACGTCCACCGTCAGCATCATCATTCCCGCCCGCAATGAGGCGCACAATCTGCCGCAGCTGCTGAAATCCATCACCTCGCAATCGGTCAAACCCCTTGAAATCTTGGTGGTGGACGATGGTTCGAGCGACGGCACCGCAGACATCGCGCGTCAATTCGGAGCCGAGGTCATCACTCCGCCACCACTTCCCGATGGCTGGCGTGGCAAAACCTGGGCTTGCCACCAGGGAGCGATCAAGGCGCGGGCAGAGCACTTGTTGTTCATGGATGCGGACACTTGGTTTGAACCGGGCGGTCTCGAGCACGCGCTTTACATCCAACACGATGGGGCGCTTTCGATCGCACCGTATCATGCGGTGCGCAAAACCTATGAGGATCTGTCGTTGTTTTTCAATGTCTGCATGAGCGCCGGCACCGTTCCAAAGGGTTTGGTGGGCCAGTTTCTGCTGGTGAGCCGCCATCACTATCAACTCGCGGGAGGACATGCATCCGTGCGCGGACACATTCTCGAAAACTTCCGGCTTGCGGAGAAATTCCAGACTGTCGGAGTTCCACTGCTGAGCATGACAGGGAAGGGGATCGTTTCGTTCCGCATGTACCCGCACGGGCTTGGGGAAATGCTGCGCGGCTGGACCAAGGGATTCGCGGCGGGAGCCGGAGGGACACCCGTCGGCACCCTGCTGATTGTCATTGCTTGGATGAGTGGTTTGATGATGGCACCACAGATGGCGTTTCTAACATTCAATTGGCCGCTCTGGGGTGCCGCCTGCTTGTTAGGCGCGCTGCAAGTGGCGTGGATCGGCAGGAAACTGGGATCCTTCGGCTGGTTCATGCTGCTGTCCTATCCGGTGCCGCTGCTGTTTTTCTTTGGCACCTTCGTCTGGTCGGTCGTTAGAGCGGGAAAAAAAGCAACTTGGAAAGGACGGGAGATCGATGCCGATTGAACTGCCAATGATCTGGATCGTCACCCTGAATGTATTGCTTTGGCCGGTTATCCAACTGGCGCTGGCATGGGGATTCACGCGCATGCCGGTTTGCTGGTTCCATCCGCCGGCTTCGCCCTCATTTGAAACGGTCCGGTTTTACGAGGACGTCCTATTGATCAAGCAATGGAAAAACCTGCTGCCAGACGGTGCGAAATGGATTGGGGGAGCCTTCCACAAGAGTCAAATGCGGGCGACCGATCCGGCCTACCTGAATCGTTTCATCGTGGAGACCTGGCGTGGCGAGTTATGCCATTGCGGCGCCTTGCTTTTTGTGCCGGTATTCTGCCTCTGGAATCCCTGGTGGGGGAATTGCGTGATCCTTGCCTATGCAATCATCGCCAACCTGCCGTGCCTCATCGCCCAACGCTATAACCGCCTCCGCCTGCGCCACCTGCTCGCCCGCATGAACCAAATCCCGCCCCATGAATGACCATCCCAAGCGCTTGATTCTGGTGACCGGTGCCACCGGTTATATTGGCGGCCGACTCGTCCCGCTGCTCCTTGCCGCAGGACACGACGTCCGCTGTCTGGTGCGTGATTCCAACCGGTTGTTTGGCCGTTCCTGGCATAGCTCCGTGGAGATTGTGGAGGGCGACGTCTTCCGGCCTGATAGTCTCGCCGCTGCCATGCAAGGGGTCGATACCGCCTATTATCTGGTGCACAGTCTGGGTGGTGGCGCGGACTTTCATCAACAGGACATCACCGCCGCCTCAAATTTCGGCGAGGCCGCCCGCACCGCGGAAGTCAAGCGCATCATCTATCTCGGTGGTCTGGCCGCAGCCTCGTCCGGACTGTCCGAGCATTTGCTCTCCCGCCAGCAAAGTGGCGATTCATTGCGTCTCGGCGGAGTTCCGGTCACAGAGTTCCGCGCCGGTGTCATTGTGGGATCGGGAAGCGTTTCATTCGAGATGATCCGCTATCTAACGGAACGTGTGCCGGTGATGATTTGTCCGCGCTGGGTTTACACCCGCACGCAACCGATCGGCATCCGCGAGGTTTTGGCGTATTTATCGCAAGCCATCGAAGTTTCAGACAGCACCGGATTGATCATTGAGATCGGAGGATCACAGGTCATCACTTATGGGGAAATGATGAAAATCTATGCCGAAGTCCGCGGGCTGAGGCGCTGGTTGGTGGCGGTTCCATTTCTGACACCCAGACTTTCTTCCTTGTGGGTGAACCTTGTCACGCCGATCCCCGCCGTGATCGCACGGCCGCTGATCGAAGGACTGCGCAATGAAAATATCGTGCGCGACCCCGTCGCCCGCCGGTTGTTTCCCGAGATCAATCCCGTTAGTTACCGCACCTCGGTGGAGCGCGCGCTGGCCGTGTTGGATGCAAGCAACATCGAAACAACCTGGAATGATGCGCTGAGCACCTCGCAAGGCGATGCTATTCCTGTCGCCCTCACCAACCAGGAGGGCATGATCCGTGAGCATCGCCAGTTGCGGGTTGCGGCATCGGCGGCGGAAGTTTATGCGGTTGTCAGCGGTTTGGGTGGCAGGCGCGGGTGGTTTTTCATGGATTGGGCGTGGCGGATCCGCGGCTGGATGGACCGCGTGGTCGGGGGGGTGGGAATGCGGCGTGGCCGCCGCGACCCGGATCAACTGCGGGTCGGCGACGCCCTGGATTTTTGGCGGGTGGAGATGATCGAACCCGATCACTTGCTGAGACTGCGTGCCGAGATGAAGGTGCCTGGGAAAGCATGGCTGCAGTTTGAGGTGGTCTCGCGGGAAGACGGCATGGCCTTGCTTTCACAAACGGCGTTCTTCGCACCCAAAGGCCTGATGGGTTGGTGTTATTGGTATCTGCTCTATCCGATTCATGCGCTGATTTTCAGCGGCATGATCCGGGAAATCTCCCGCCGCGCCGAAACAACATATTAGGGAAGCTGTAATGTGAAATTTCGTATTGGAAGAATCCTCAAAATTGGTGCATCGTGGCATCGTGACTAACAACCTCTGGCTCTGGATTGGCTTCAATGGATTCGTGCTCATCATGCTCGCGCTTGATTTGGGCGTGTTCCATCGGAAAGCGCATATCGTAACTGTCAGGGAATCCCTCACCTGGACCGCTGTCTGGGTGGTGATGGCGATGATCTTCAACTTCGGCATCGCCCATTACATGGGGAATGAAAAGGCGCTGGAGTTCTTCACCGGCTATGTGATCGAAAAGTCCCTGAGCGTGGACAACGTGTTCGTCTTCGCGCTGCTATTCTCCTACTTCGCGGTGCCGCCGCTTTATCAACACAAGGTGCTGTTCTGGGGAATTCTAGGCGCGCTGGTGATGCGGGCCATGATGATCGCACTCGGGGCCAAGCTGATCACGGAGGTCGCATGGATCATCTACATCTTCGGCGCGTTCCTGATCCTCACCGGGATCAAGATGATCTTCAAGAAGGAGGAAGAAATCCACCCGGAACGCAATCCCGTGGTGCACGGGTTCAAGAAACTCATGCCGGTCACCGGCGAATACCGGGCCGACCGGTTCTTCGTGCGGGAAAATGGCTTTCTCATGGCGACTCCCCTGTTCGTGGTGCTGCTGCTGGTCGAGTTCACGGACCTGATATTCTCCGTGGACTCCATCCCGGCCATTTTCGCGGTAACCACCGATCCCTTTATCGTCTATACTTCCAACGTTTTCGCCATCCTCGGACTGCGCGCGCTTTATTTTGCCCTCTCCGGCGTGATGGACAAATTCCACTACCTCAAAATCGGCCTAGGGGTCGTGCTGACCTTTGTAGGCGTGAAGATGTTGCTGGCACACTCGCCGTGGAAAATCGACACGCTGGTCTCCCTCGGAGTCATCGTCATGGTGCTCGCCGCCTCGGTGGTGGCCTCATGGCTGTGGCCGAAGAAGCTGATAGTGAAGGCTGCTGACCAGCTCTAATTGATCTGGATATGCCGAACTCACATCATCTTATCTCAATCAGGTTGTTGGCTGAGGAGTCATTGGCAAACGCTCAATATAGAATCTGCCGGAGACGTCTCAGATTGGGCGTCTCTGGATGTTGATCAGGCGTTGCGCAGATATTCGGACGCGAGATCGACCGGCTGATAGGGAATGCCGAATTGTTCGCAAATCAGATTGGCGCTGATGCGACCGGATTCGTAGATGGTCGGCAAGCCGCTGCCTGGATGGGTGCCGCCACCGACGAGGTAGCAGTTGTTATACCCCTGATAGCGGTTGTGCGGGCGGAGGTAGAGCATCTGGCGCAGCGTGTGGGCGAGGTTGAAGGTGGCCCCCATGAAGATCGACGAGCTTTCCCAATCGACGGGCGAGATGATGCGCTGGGTGATGATGTGGTCGCGCAGATCCTTCATTCCGGTGCGCTCCTCGATGCGGCGCAACACCTTGTCGGCATATTCCTCCTTGTGGTTTTCCCAATCGAAGCCGTGGCGGGTATTGATGGTGGGCACCAGCACATACAGCCCGGACTGGCCGGCGGGTGCGACGTGCGGATCGGTGACGCAGGAGTTTCTCACATAGATCGACATGTCAGCGGAAACGTGGCGCTGGCTCTGGATGTCGGCGACGTTTGCCTGGTAATCATCGGCGAACAGGATGTGGTGATGCGGCTCGTTTGGGTAAATTTTGTCCACGCCGAGATACAGCATGAAGGTGGAGCAGGAAAACTGGCGGCGGCGCATTTTCTCCTCGGATTCACAGTAGCCATTGAACAGGCGGGTGGCGGCGTGCGCATAATCCGCATTGACCACGACGGCATCGGCCTGGATGACCTCGCCGTTTTCGAGTTGGGCCCCGGTGAGGTTTTTGCCCGAAATCCGCAGCTCCTTGACAGGCGACTGGAGGCGGAGTTCGCCACCGAGGTTGGTGAAGACCTTGGCCATGGCGTGGGAGATGCGGTTCAGGCCACCTTGAACGTGATAGACGCCGTAGCGGTATTCGGTGAAGGAAAGGATGCTGAACAGCGCCGGGCAATGCCATGGCGACATGCCGAGATACTTGGCCTGGAAGGTGAAGGCGAGCTTGAGCCGCTCCTCGTCGAAATAATCACCGAGCACGTCATGCACGCTGCGACGGGTCAGCACATAGGGCAGTGCCCGCAGCAGCTGCGGGCGCAGGTAGGACGTGAGCGAGTGAAAGGGATGCTGCAGGCACGGATAGATTTTGCGGAATTTCTCCGCGTGATCGCTCATGTAGCGCCGGAATCCGCCGCTGCTGCCGGGAAACACCCGCTCGATTTCCGCCGTCATTTTTTCGGTGTCGCTGTAGGTGTGGAGCGACGTCTCACCCCAACTGAGACGTGTCATCGGATTGAGATCCACGAATTCCAGATGGTCCTCGCTGGCACAGCCGGTCTCGGCGAAGATCTCATCCAGGCAGAATTTCTGGTGCAGGAATGTCGGGCCGAGGTCAAACGAGAAACCGTCCAGGTTCAGCTCCGAATTGCGGCCGCCGACGCGGTCGTTTTTTTCGACAATCGTGACGCGGAATCCGCGGTGTGCGAGAAGCATTCCGGCGCTAAGCCCCCCGGGGCCGGCTCCGACGACGAGGATGTGTTTTGAGGTCCTGGCAGGCACGTAGTAATACGTTAGGGAGATTTTCGAAAAATACAATTGCAACTTGGCGACATTGCAATTTGGCGCATTGCCGAGCCGGAATTCGTCGGCATTCTCAACCCGAAGCCGGCCAACCCGAAGCCGGCCAACCCGAAGCCGGCCAACCCGAACCGCCACCGCGCCCATCAGATCCAGCTTCCCTGGGCGATCATGTTCCACGACCTGCGCGATTGGATGCAAGTGCTTCAACTCACCCGAGACATCACCACCCTGCTCCTGTCCGAAGAATACTGACCTGTTCAATCCGCATGCCAAAGACGGGCCGCCAGATCTAACGGTGCGCCCATTGGCATCAACCTAACGCGGAGATTGCCGGGAAACGTGGATTATGAAGGTGAATCGGGCGGAATAAACCACTGAAAAGAACTGATGACCCCTGCCGTCACTGATAAAGTAGGCATAGTTCTAAAAACACCAAAACCTCCGCGTTCCTCTCTGCGATCTCCGCGCCTTTGGGTTTCGCTTTCTCCCCGCTTCCTAACGTCATTTGCCAAATTCCACCCCTGGAACTCAACCGCAGAAAAACCGGTGTCGGCCGGTGAGTGCGCGGCAGACCCGTTGCCAAACGTCCTGCTCTGAGCAGGCGGTTGGGCTTTCAGTAACTGTCCTTTCCGATCTGCACTTTGCCGCGGAAGATGTAATAGACGGTGGTGGTGTAGGTCAGGACGATGGGCACGCCGATGGCGGCAATGAGAGTCATGATTTTGAGCGTCTTCGCGGTGGATGCCGCGTTGTAGACCGTTAGGGAATGGGTTGGATCGGGCACCGAGTACACCATGTGGGGGAACATCCCGAGTCCGAACAAGGCCATCAACAACAGCATGGTGGCACAGGAACTTAAAAAGGCCGCGCCGTCGCGCCTGCGGTGGATCTCCCGCGGGATGTTGGCGATGGCCAGCACCAGCAGGACCACCACGGCAAACAGGGCCGGTTGCTCCCGGAGGACGTGAGTCATACGCGGCACAAAGAGCAAGGTGGCCAGCGTGGTCAGCGCATAACAGACGATGAACGCGATGATGAGTGGGTTGATCCATTCGCGGACGCGGGCCTGCAGCGGTCCTTCGGTTTTCATGTGCAGATAGATCGCGCCGTGCATCATGAATAGCGCCACCGTGGTCCCCCCCATGAGCAGGGCGTAGGGATGCAGCAGGCTAAAAAAGGTGCCGGCGAATTCGCCCCTTGCGTCGAGCGGGATTCCCCACACGATGTTGCCCATGGTGACTCCGATGAGCAGGGCGGCAGTCGTGCTGCCAGCGAAAAACCCCCGGTCCCACCAGCGGCGCCACCACCACCAGGGTTCTTTGCTGCGGAACTCAATGGCCACCGCTCGGAAGATCAGCGCGAAGAGCAGCAGCATGAAGGGCAGATAGAAACCGGAGAAAACCGTAGCATACACCGGCGGAAACGCCGCGAACAAGGCGCCACCACCGGTGACGAGCCAAACCTCGTTGCCATCCCACACCGGGCCGATGGCATTATAGAGCACGCGCCGCTCGTCATCGTCCTTGACCCTGAGGATGAGGGTTCCGACGCCCAGATCGAAGCCGTCAAGCATCGCGTAGCCGGCGAACAAAACGCCCACCAAAACAAACCAGAGAAGATTGTAGTCCATAACTTGAAAAATTCAGGCCCGCTGCTGTTTGAGCCAGTTGTCAGGGAGGTCGTGACTTTCTTCCATCGGCTCAGGACCATGTTGGATCTTGCGGTTGAGCAGAAACAGGAACATGGCGAATAATAACAGATATATCAAGCCGAAGCCGATCAGCGAGGTCAGCACCTGGTGGGCCTTGACCACCGCCGAGAGACCATCACTGGTGCGCAGGTAACCCCAGACAATCCAGGGTTGGCGGCCGACTTCCGCTGTGAACCAGCCGGCTTGATTGCCGAGTTGCGGCAGCAGCACCGACGGCACTGCCAAAATTAAGAACCAGCGTGTCAGGAAGGATTGCGTGTCGGCGAGTTTCCCCCTCCACCACAGCCAGGTGCCCCACAGTGACAAGGCAATCAGGGAAAATCCGATCATCACCATCAGATGGAAGCATTGGAAGGTCACTTGCAGTGGCGGGCGCAGAGCCGGCGGGATGTCATTCAAGCCGGTGATCACATGGTCGCGCCGCCCCGCCACCAGCAGGCTCAGGCCCGCCGGAATGGTTGGGCCCGCCGTGCGCCCCTGCGCCGTGTCTACCCAGCCGAAGGGATGCAGCGGCGCTTCCCCTGCCGTTTGCCAGATGCCCTCCATCGCTGCCAGTTTTGACGGTTGGTTGTTGGCCACTCCGCCCGCGGAGCGGTGGCCGGTGGTTAGGGACAACAGGGAGGCGACCAGCGCCAGCGCCAGGCCGAACTTGATGGAGGTTGCGGCAAAGGCGACGTGACGCCGCCGGATCAGATAGAAGGCGGCAACGCTGATAACCAAGAACGCACCTGCCAACCAGGCTGCCACCAGGGTGTGGCTGAGCCGGTCCATGGAGGACGGATTAAATACCACGTCCCAGAAATCATCGATAACCATCCGCGCCCGGCCAAGATCCGCAGTTTCGAAGGCATGTCCCGGGGGAACCGCTTGGCCGCCGATTTCGAGGTGGGAGCCCGCCGGGGTTTGCTGCCAGGAATTGGCCACAATGATCCAGACCGCGCTGAAGTGCGCCCCGAGGGCGACCATGCAGGTGGCGAAGAAATGCAGTTTGGGTCCTACTTTATCCCACCCAAAGAGCAGAATCGCCAGAAACCCGGATTCAAGGAAAAACGCGAAAATACCTTCCGCCGCCAGCGCGCTGCCGAAAATATCGCCGACGAAGCGGGAATAGGTCGCCCAGTTGGTGCCGAATTCGAATTCCAGCACAATGCCCGTGGCCACCCCCAAGCCGAAGATGAGGCCGAAAATCTTGGTCCAGAAGCGGGCCATATTGTGATAGATCGGATTGCGGGTGCGCAGCCACATCCCCTCCATCATGACCAGTACGATCCCCAGTCCGATGCTCAACGGTGGGTAGAGATAGTGGAAAGACGCCGTGAAGGCGAACTGGATGCGCGATAGTATTTCAACATTCATGAGGCGGTCAGGGCGTCTATCATGTAGCGTGACGGGCGGAAATTCTCGATCAAAATCTCGCGTTGGTCCCCGCGCTTCATGCGCACTTGGCGGAGGTTGAAATTCGGGGTCTTGTGCGGCGCAAACAAGATGTCGTCATGGGTCGAGTTTTCATGGCGCTTGAACATACCGGGCACGATGTCGCCGCCGAGATGGTCATCACGGCCGGTGGCCATGTGGCACGTGCCTAACACTTTTTCATCCTGGATATCGGCGTACGAAACGGGCAGGACCTGGGTGCCGAACCCGAGTTCGCCGAGGGTACCGGTCATGGGATCGTCCTGCAGGCGGGCGTTATGGGCGTCGATGATGGCTTGGTTGCCGGCGAGCAGGCTGGCGCGATAGATGGCGCGGTCCTTGACGTCCAACACCCCGAGGGTGCCATCCGCATATTTCATGGGAAACTGCCCGTGCGCCGCGGTGGGCACGAAATACACCTCGCCGGCCGGCAGATTGGCGATGTCCGGCGTGGTGCCGCGACACAGCCCGTGGGATTTTTGCGCCTCCTGGCCACCCAAACCCAACCATGCAGTTAGAATCCGGCCGTCTTCCAATTCAAAATCGATTTCCACCTCGTCGGCCCGCGTCAGCGCGCGCCGCAATTTTTCCGCATCGCGCGCAACGTCGTCGTAATTCACCGCCAGACCGGAGTGCAGGATGGTGTCATTGAGGCCGTGCAAAGTCGCGCCCCGGAAACCGAATTGTTTGGCTTTGGCGGTCAAGGGTGCGGTCGCCGAGAAAGTGGAGATACACAGGATAATGTCGTAGTTCGGATAGATATCACGGTCGAACGAGAGCAGATGGCCGAGACTGTCCCACAGGTCATCATCGAGGTCGAGATTGGAGCCGCCAGTGATTTTGTAGGCAAACAGATCGCCACCGCGCATACCGAGTTCGAGCATCACGCCCTCATGGAGACCGGTGTAAAAATGCTCATGGGCGCGCTTTTGGACCGGGAAGCCGGAGTGATTTAGGAATGCAAAGTCCGTGATCATAGGTACCGGATCCTCAAAGTCTATCAGGATACACACCCGGCAGTTCTGCGTAGGTGCAAACACTTGGCTCATCAGGCGCGCCAGATCAAACTCCGGGAACCGGCGTCTCTCGGGGTGCAACAGGCTTTCTTCTTGCAAATAATCAGGCAGGGAGTGACTGGATTCTGACATCGCTCTAACCTAGAGAGATTTCCCAGCCACGCAAGCCGAAAGAAAATCGTTTTTCCGCAACATGTTTATGGTTAACGGATTCCAACGGAATTTGTGACGGGCATTGTTGCCAGCTCGGCAAGGTGCCGAACACAGCCGGCGGGACGCCGGCGTTCCCCAAAACCGCATGGCCCTCGGACCACCAGGTTTCGCTGCCGCATTGAATGGCAGTGCCGTCACAGCGTCCACGGCGGGCGCAGCTCGCGATGCATCATGGCTTCCGCCTGCGGATCGCCGGTGATTGTTTCTTGCGTCGGATCCCAGGCGATCTTGCGGCCGGTCCGCGCGCTGATGTCAATGAGATGGCAGAGGATGTCCGAGCGGACCGCGGAATGCAGGTTATCGACCGGTTGCTCACGGCTCAGGACGCAATCGACCAGGTTCTGGATTTGGTCGCGGCT